>JBPCJW010000046.1:0-12339 GCA_051004915.1 Ilumatobacteraceae bacterium | reverse complement strand
GCCGCCAAGAAGGCGCCGGCCAAGAAGAAGGCCGCCGCCAAGAAGGCGCCGGCCAAGAAGAAGGCCGCCGCCAAGAAGGCGCCGGCCAAGAAGAAGGCTGCCGCCAGGGCGCGATGACCTCCTGACCGATCTCGACCCCGCCTGTCGCGGTGGGGTTGGGCGATGATGCGTCCGATGGACGCACTGTGCGACGACCTCACGGCGGAGCATGACGACCTCGACCGCTTCGTCGCGTCCGCAGAACTGTCGACACCGACGCCAGCGCCGGGCTGGTCGATCGGCGACCAGCTCAGCCACCTCTGGTTCTTCGATCAGCGAGCGCTGCTCGCGTTGACCGAGCCGAACGCCTTTGCCGCTGATTCGGCGGCGCTGTTGGCGATGGTCGTCGAAGGCCCTGACCCCTCGGTGGCCGTCGGGCGGTCGATGGACCCGCAGGCGCTGATCGAGGCCTGGCGCTCCGACCGTCGACGCCTGGTTCAGCATGCCCGCACCGTCGACCCGAAGGCTCGCGTGCCGTGGTACGGCCCGGCGATGAGCACCCGTTCGTTCATCACGGCACGGCTGATGGAGACCTGGGCACATGGGCAGGACGTGGCCGATGCGCTGGGCGTCGAGCGCGTGCCGACGGATCGGCTGCGCCACGTGGCGCACATCGGCGTCGGCGCCCGCCGGTTCAGTGACGTCGCCAACGGTCGTCAACCCGACGAGACACCGGTGCGCGTCGAGCTGGCCGGTCCGTCTGGCGACATCTGGTCATGGGGTCCGGCCGACGCGATGGATCGCGTGCGCGGTCCGGCGCGCGACTTCTGTTTGCTCGTCACCCAGCGTCGCCACCGCGACGACGTCAACCTGGACGTCGAGGGGTCGTCGGCCGACGCGTGGATGGACATCGCTCAGTCCTTCGCCGGTCCACCCGGCGAGGGCCGCCGCAGCGGCCAGTTCTGAGCGAGTGGCTCGCTCCGCTCGCTGGGCCGGACGAGGCCGGCCTCACGTGGACGCGTGCTGCGGTCGGGGGCCAAAGCGCGCACGTCTGACCGACGTCAGGGGTCGATGACGGCGAACACCTCCGCCGCAAGGAGGCCGTGCGGCGCGCCGAGCTCGGCGAGCCGAGCGCGGATCTTGGTTCGGAACGCGTCCAGCTCGCTGGCATCGGCGGCGTGCATCGTCGACTCGAACTGGCTCTCATGGGCCTCGAGGGCGGCCAACTTGTAATCGACGAACGCCGTCACGTCCTCGACGTGGGTCGGCGCATCGGCTTCGAACAGCCACAGCGCGGCCGGGCGGTGGTGAGGGAGCCCGTGCTCGGGAAAGAAGTGCGGATCGCGAGCGGCCACCACAGCGTCACAGGTCAACCATCCGGCGTGGCGATGATCGGGGTGCAGCCGGTAGCGCTTCCACGGATCGTGGCCGAGCACGACCTCCGGTCGTAGCTCCCGGATCACTCGCGCCACCTCGCTACAGGTCGCCCGGTCGCTCCCCAGGTCGCCGTCGACCCGATCGATGAAGCGCACCTCGCCGGCCTGTTCGCCAGCCAGCCGACGAGCTGCCTCGCGCTGCTCGTCGTGTCGACGGGCAACGAGTGCCGTCAGGTCGGCTGACGGGTCCCACGTGCCCTTCGAGCCGTCCGTGCAGATGAGGTGGTGGACCACACACCCCGCCGCAGCCCACTTGGCCAACGTTCCGCCTGCGCCGAACTCAACGTCGTCGGGGTGAGCGCCGATGGCCAGCGCCGACGCCGGCACGTCCCGCTGGCGCGTCATCGCAGCCGGGCTGTCGCCCGGCGTCAGCGACGGTTGGCCAGGATCGTTCGGAGCCACGGCGGGAGGATCGGTTCGACGGCGGGGTGGGCGAGATCGTCCGGGTTGTCGACGTCGATCGCCAGCCGAGGGTCGGCGCGCAGCTCGACGCGCAGCCCGGACCGCATCGCTTGTTCGAGGTGGCGGCTGAACGATCCGGGCCCGTAGGCGGCCGTCATGCGGGCGTCAACGGGCAGGGCTACCACGTTCGTGCCGGCCCGCCGGCGATCCGGGACCAGACACACCGTTCCCGGCGTCGCCAGCCCGGCGAGAGCGGACGCCAACGGCAGGTCGCTGTGGGCGATCACGAGGAGGTCGAACCCCTTGCCGGCGATCGTGCTCCGGCCAGCATCGACGGCGCCGTTGAGGCCGAGGCCAGGGCTCCACAGCACCTCGGCGCCGGCGCCGTCGGCCCACGACGCCACCTCGTCGTCGTCGCACGCGATGAACGTCGGCAAGCCCGCCGAGGCGGCGATCACCCGGTCGGCCAACCAGCGGGCGAGCTCGGCTCGCTGCGGTCCGGACAGGAGCCCCGAGAGCCGACCCTTCGCCGCGCCGAACCGCTTGACCGGGATCAGCACGGCGACGTCTCCGGGTGGCGGCACGCGCTCACTGTACGAGCGGCCCTGACCGGCATGGCGACCCGCCCCCTACCCTCCGCCTCGTGCAGGGCGGCGGTGTCACGGGCGTGATCGGACAGCCGTGGCGCGCCGACGTCACGGCCTCCGGGTCGATCGAGCCGTGGGACGGGAGCCGGCCGCTCGACTGGCACGTCGCCGCCGATGACCGCTGGCACACGCCGGCCGCCGAGATCGCCGTGCGCCAGCATCGTGTCCACGGCACCCCCGTCTTCGAGACCCGGCTGCGCATCCCCGGCGGGGATGCACTGCAGCGCGTCTGGTCCATCCCCGACGGCGGCGGCATGACGTGCATCGAGGTGACCAACGAATCGCCGCTGCCGATCGCCTGCGCCTTCACCCGCGCTGATCTGCTGACGGCCAGGCCGCCGACCACCGTGCCGATCCAGGGCATCGACCTGCCGGCGGCGACGACCACGGTGCTGCCGATCGGTCACCGCGCCAGCGTCACGGTCGCGCTGGGTCATTCGGCACCGCGCCCGGGACGACTCCCCGACCGCAGGGCTGACGCCGCCGCCGTCGCCAGGGGTTGGGTGGCGATGGCCGAGCGAGCGAGCCGCCTCGACCTCCCCGACACGGCGCTCGTCGAGCGGGTCGTCGCCGCCCGCTGCGACTTGCTGCTCGGCGGTCTCGCTGACCCCGATCGCGACGGCGTGGCGTTCGTCGTGGGCGCTGGCGAGCTGGTCCGCATGGGTGAGCTGGACGAGCCGGCGGTCGCCGACCTGGTCCCGGCGGTCGCCCTCGTGGCCGAGTCCCTGGCCGAACGACCGGGCTGGGAGGTCGACGCCGCCCTCGACGCCGCGGCCGCCGTCCTCCACCTCGCCGGCGAGCAGCGGGCCGTCGCGGACGTGGCGCGCATCGTCGCCGACCGGCCGACCAACCCTGGCCCCGACACCGTCGAGTCCGGGCCGCTCGTCGTGGCGAGCCTGGAACGACGGCTGCTCCGGGGCACCGTGCTGTTCCCGGACGGCATCCCCGGCGCGTGGCGTGGCGCCTCGCTGGAAGCCCGCAACCTGCGGGCGGGTCCGGCGACGGCGGTGTCCTTCGCCGTCCGATGGCACGGCGAGCACCCGGCGATCTTGTGGGAGGTCGAGGGAGACAGCGTCGAGCTGACCGCTCCCGCCGTCGACCCCGCTTGGCGGACGACCGATCCAGCCGGCGAAGCCCTCTGGCGAGGTGCGGGGACCTAGCCTCGGCCTCCGTGAGCACGACGAGCGACCTCGCACGATCCGAGGCGACGTTGCGCCTCACCGAGTGGACGTCGTGCGGGGGGTGCGCGGCGAAGTGGGGCGCGTCGGTGCTCGCCGACCTCGTGCGTGACCTGCCGGCGTCCGTCGATCCGTCGCTGCTGGTCGGGCTGGCACCGTTCGACGACGCGGCGATCTACCGCATCGACGAGAGCACGGCCCTCGTGTCGACGACCGACTTCTTCCCGCCGCTGGTCGACGATCCGGCCGACTACGGCGCGATCGCCGCGGCGAACGCCTGTAGCGACGTGTTCGCCATGGGCGGGCGGGTCGTGCTCGCGATCAACGTCGCCGCCTTCCCCGAGCACTTCCCGCGCTGGGCGATGGCGGCGATCTTCGATGCTGCTGCGGCGGTCGTCGCCGAGGCGGGCGGGACGGTCGCCGGCGGGCACACCATCCGCAACCCCGAGCCCGTCTTCGGGCTGGCCGTGCAGGGCCTCGTGCACCCCGATCGCGTGCTGCGCAAGTCAGGGGCCAGGCCGGGCGATGTCGTGCTCGCGTCCAAGCCGCTCGGCACCGGGCTCACCCTGGCGGCCGGGTCCGACGACGACAAGCGCGTCGCCATCGACCACATGCGTCGGCTCAACCGTTACGCCTCCGAGGCTCTGGTCGCGCTCGGTGATGCGGTGCACGCCGTGACCGACGTGACCGGTTACGGGTTGGCGGGTCATGGCTGGGAGGTTGCGGAACGCAGCGGCTTGCGGCTGATCGTCGACGGCGCCGGGTTGCAGACGTACCCCGGCGCGTTGGGAGCTGCCGAACGGGGGGTGCGCACGGGCGGCGACGCCCGCAACCGGGACTACGTCGCGGGCCACTTGGACACTGCCAAACCTCACGATGGCGGCGCGTCGGTTGCCGAGGCGATCTGCTTCGACCCGCAGACGTCGGGTGGGCTGCTCGCCTGCGTCGAGCCGGGGGCCGCCGATGAGCTGCGCGCCGCGGGCTTCTGGACGGTCGGCGCGATCGAGGCCGGCGGACCGGCGCTCGTGCTGCGGTGACCGTGCCGATCGCTCGGGCTTTGAGGCGGCCGAGACCGCTGACGTCGAAGAAGCGGGCGCCGACGCGTTGCGTCGAGCGCGAGCTGTGGGACCTCGGCCACGACCTGGTCGTCGGGGTGGATGAGGTCGGGCGAGGCGCGTGGGCCGGGCCGTTGATGGTCGGCGCGGTGGTCCTGCCGCGGGACCGCCGGGTCAATGGAGTGCGGGATTCCAAGTTGCTCACCGAACGGGACCGTGAGCGGCTGTTTGATCGCATCGCCTCGTGGACGCTGGCGTGGGGCGTCGGCGCGGCCTCGCAGGTCGAGTGCGACGAGCTCGGCATGTCCGTCGCCCAGAAGCTCGCTGCGGCGCGCGCCGTCGCCCAGCTCGGCATCGTGCCGGACGCCGCGGTCGTCGATGGGAACTGGGACTTCGTGTCGCCGCACGTCGGCCATGTCGAGCGGCGGGTGAAGGCTGACGCCCGCTGCCTCAGTGTGGCGGCCGCCAGCATCCTGGCCAAGGTCGTGCGCGACCGAGAGATGCGCGAGCACGCCGAGCATTACCCGCCGTGGTCGTTCGATACGAACAAGGGCTACCCCTGCCCCGTGCACAAGGCCGCCCTCGCGGCTTACGGCCCGTCGGTGATCCACCGCCGATCGTGGGTGTTCATGGACCACTACGTCCCGTGGCCCGGCATCCAGCGCACGTTCCGCCCCAACCCCGACCAACCCTCCCTCTTCTGACCCGCGACGGGCGGTCGGGTCAGAGGGTGGCGGTGAGGGCGTGGAGGAGGGCGAGGACCTCCGGCGGGCCGGCGAGGCGGTGACGGGCGGCGGTCGGGCCCGGACCGACGCGCACCGAGCAGCCGTCGTCGGCGATCGCCTCGAACACCTCCTCGTCGGTGCGGTCGTCGCCGACGAAGACGACGTGCCGGGCACCGCATTCGCGCGCCAGCTCGGCGATCGCCGTCGCCTTGCTCGTCGAGCGAGCGAGCAGTTCGACCACGCCGTGACCCGGCTTGATGTGCGCCCCCGTGACGTCCGCCGCCTGCCTGGCGAGCAGCTCCGCCGAACGCGGCCCCGCCTCCGGGTGCGCTTCCCGCACGTGCAACACGACGCCGGCCGGCTTCCACTCCACCCACGCTCCTTCTCCGGCCAGCAGCGCAGCGGCGTCAGCCAGCGCAGCCAACCGGTCGAGCCGCTGTTGCTCGTGATCGCCGAGCTCGACCTCCCGCTCGTCGCGCCGCTCGAGCCCGTGCAGCCCGAACATCTCGACGTCGTCGGGGAACCCGAAGCGTCCGAGGTCCTTGACCGTGCGGCCGGACACGATGGCGACCGGCGTGCGTTCGGCCAGTGCGCCGATCGCCTCCAGCACACCGGGGAGCAGCTCGGCGTCGGCGGCGTTGGCGACGATCGGAGCCAACACGCCGTCGACGTCGAGCCCTACCAACAGCGGCCGTTGCAGTGCCGCCGCCTCGGCCGCGACGACCGTCGGGTCGTCGAACACGTCACGCGCCATGCCATCCGGCGGTGTCACCGTCTCGCTCATGGACGCGACTCCGACGTCGACTGGTTGGGGCTGGCGTCGAGGTCGGCCAGGAACCGTTCCGCCCAGCCCCTCACGTCGCTGCCCTTGACCACCTCGCGCAGCCGCGCCAGGCGCGCCCGTCGCTCGTGGCGGTGCATCTCCACGGCCGTGACGATCGCCTCGCGCAGCGCCTTCTCGTCGTGGGGGTTGACGAGCACGGCATCGGTCAGCTCGTCGGCTGCGCCGGCGAACTCCGACAGCACGAGCACGCCATCACCGTCGAGCCGGGTCGTCACGAACTCCTTGGCGACGAGGTTCATGCCATCGCGCAGCGGGGTCACCAGCATCACGTCACCCGTGCGATAGAGGGCGACGAGGTCCTCGAACGGCAGCGACTGGTACAGGTAGTGCAGTGCCGGATAGCCGAGCCTGCCGTGCACCCCGTTGATCTCGCCGACCAGCTGCTCGATCTCCGCCCGCTCGTTCCGGTAGTGCTCGACACCCTCCCGGGTCGGCGTGGCCACCTGCACCATCACGCACCGCTCGGTCCCCAGCGTGCCGTCGTCGAGCAGCGATTGGTAGGCCCGCAGCCGCTGGCTGATGCCCTTGGTGTAGTCGAGCCGATCGACGCCGAGCAGCACGACCTCCGGCTCGCCGAGCCGAGTGCGATATCGGTTGGACAGTTGCCGCGTGGCCCGCCCCGCGGCGATGGCTTCGATCTCCTCGACGTCGATGGAGATCGGGTACGACCCGACGTGCGGCACCACGCCGAGCAGTTCCTCGGCCGCCGCGACGAAGTTGGCGGCGTTGATGCTGCGCTGGAAGCCGACGAGGTCGCACGCCGCCAGACCGGCGGCGATCTCCGTGCGCCAGGGCAGCCGCATGAACAGCTCGTAGGGAGGGAACGGGATGTGGAAGAAGAAGCCGATCTGCACGTCGGACCGTTGCGCCCGCAGCATCTGTGGGACGAGCTGCAGGTGGTAGTCGTGGATCCACACGACGGCGCCCTGTGGCGCCACCGCGGCCAGCATGTCGGCGAAGCGTTGGTTGACGCTGTGGTAGGCCTCCCAGTGGCGGAAGTCGTACGTCGAGTCGCGCAGCGCGTCGTGGTACAGCGGCCACAGGGTGTCGTTGGAGAAGCCCTCGTAGTAGTCCTCCACCTCCTCGGCCGAGATGCCGATCGGGTGCAGCTGCACCCCGTCCAGCTCGAACGGCTCCGGTGCGTCGTCGGCATCACCGGTCCAGCCGACCCACATCCCGCCGCTCGCCCGCAGCAGCGGCATCAGCGCCCGCACCAACCCGCCCGGGCTCGGCGCCCACCCGAACGGCCCGCGGGACACTGGCAACCGGTTGGCGGCGACGACGAGCGGTCGTTGCGTCTCCTCGCTCATTGGTGCACCATCCAGACATGCAGATGGTGCACCGCCGTGGTCTCGACGGGGCACCAATGAGCAGTCGCCGCAAAGCCGGCGACGAAGAACGCACCGCAATGATCGTTCGCTCGCTCGAAGACTCGCTCGCTCACGCCTCCTCCAGCGCCTGCTCGAGGTCGGCGACGAGGTCGGCGGACGACTCGATGCCGACCGACAGGCGCAGCAGGTCGCCCGGTACCTCCAGTGGCGAGCCGGCGACGGAGGCGTGGGTCATCACGCCGGGGTGCTCGATCAGGCTCTCCACCGCGCCCAGCGACTCCGCCAGCGTGAACAGTCGGGTCGCCGCGGCAACCCGCTTCGCCGCCTCGGTGCCCCCGCCCAGCCGGAAGCTGACCATCCCGCCGAAGTCGCTCATCTGCTTCGCCGCCGCCGCATGCCCCGGGTGATCGGGCAGCTGCGGGTACAGCACCCTGGCGACACGTGGATGTTGGACGAGCAGGTCGACCACGGCGCGAGCGTTCGTGCAGTGGCGGTCCATGCGCACAGCGAGCGTCTTGACGCCGCGCAGCACCAGGTAGCAGTCGAACGGGCCTGGAACACCGCCGGCCGCGTTCTGCGTGAACCGCAGCCGGTCGGCCAGACCGTCGTCATCGACGGCGACGAACCCGCCGACCACGTCGCTGTGCCCGCCGAGGTACTTCGTCGTCGAGTGGACGACGAGGTCGGCGCCGAGCGTGATCGGCTGCTGCAGGTACGGGGTGGCGAACGTGTTGTCGACGACGACGAGCGCGTCGCGCTCGTGGGCCAGCTCGGCGATCCGCTCGATGTCGATGCACGTCAGCAGCGGGTTGGTCGGCGTCTCCAGCCAGACCATCGTCGTGCCGACCGGCCAGCCGGCGGCCAACCCGTCGACGTCCGTGAGGTCGACGGCGTCCCAGCTCATGCCGTGCGGGCCCCATACCTTGTCGATCAGGCGGAACGTGCCGCCGTAGGCGTCGTTGCCGAGCACGACGCGGCCACCCGGCGGCACGAGTCGCAGCACCGTGTCCTCGGCAGCCAGCCCGCTGGCGAAGGCCAACCCGTGGCGGGCGGACTCCAGCGCGGCGACGCACTCCTCGAGTGCGGCGCGCGTCGGATTGCCCGACCGGGCGTACTCGTAGCCGCGGTGGGCGCCGACGGCGTCCTGGGCAAAGGTCGTCGACAGCGAGATCGGTGTGACGACCGCCCCGGTCGTCGGGTCGGGTGGTTGCCCTGCGTGCACGGCCCGGGTCTCGAAGCCGAGCGTCGCCTCGTCCTCGTTCAGAGCATCACCCACCGCTGGCCAGCACCTCGAAGTAGCTGAGGATGTCGGTGCGCGTGAGCACGGCCAGCGGGCGGCCGCCGGCGAGGACGAGCAGTGCCGGCGCGGTCTCGAGCAGCTGGACGGCGCGCTCGACCTTCTGGCCGATGCCGATCGCCGGCAGCTTCGGGCTCATCGCCTTCTCCACCGGCGTCTCCCAGAGCGACGGGTCGCGGCTGATCGACTCCATCAGCTCCAGCTCGTCGACCGCGCCGGACACCTCGGCGGCGGCGAACGGTGGCGTGTTCTTGCACACGGGCAACTGGCTGACGCCGTTGGCTCGCATCAGCTCGACCGCCTCGCGCACGGTCTGGTCAGGGTTGACGTAGAGGAGCTCGGCCATCCCGGCGCGAGTGTCGAGCACCGCCCCGACGCACTGCTCGCACTGCTGCGTGAAGCCGTAGCTGGCCATCCACTCGTCGTCGAAGACGCGCGACAGGTAGCCGCGTCCCGAGTCGGGGTTGAGCACGACGACGATGTCGTCAGGGGCTGCGCGTTTGGCCACCTGCATCGCCGCCGCCACGGCCATCCCTCCCGAGCCCCCGATCAGGATGCCCTCGACCTTGGAGACCCGGCGGGCCGTGCGGAAGCTCTCCTCGTCGCTGATCGCGATGACCTCGTCGTAGAGATCGGGGTCCCAGGCGGTGGGGAAGAAGTCCTCGCCGACGCCCTCCACGAGGTACGGCCGACCAGAGCCGCCGGAGAAGACCGAGCCTTCCGGGTCGGCGGCGACGATCCGCACGTCGGGGTTGCGCGACTTGAGGTAGCGGGCGGTGCCGGTGAGGGTGCCGCACGTCCCGGCCCCGGCGACGAAGTGGGTGATCCGTCCGGCCGTCTGCTCCCACAGCTCGGGTCCCGTCGTGGCTTCGTGGGCGAGCGGGTTGTTCGGGTTGGCGTACTGGTTGGGGCGGAAGGCAGCGAGCTCGGCGGTCAGCCGCTCGGCGACGGAGTAGTAGCTCTGCGGGTCGGTCGGGGCTACGGCGACCGGGCACACGACGACCTCGGCCCCGTAGGCCCGGAGCAGCGAGATCTTCTCGGGCGCCACCTTGTCGGTCATCACGAAGACGCATCGGTAGCCACGCTGGGCGGCGACGATGGCCAGGCCGACGCCGGTGTTGCCGCTCGTCGGCTCGACGATCGTCCCGCCGGGGCGCAGTGAGCCGTCGCGCTCGGCAGCGAGGACCATCTGCAGGGCGGGGCGGTCTTTCGAGGATCCACCGGGGTTGCTGGTCTCCATCTTCATCGCCAGCACGCTGGGGACGCGGTCGACCTCGCTGATCCGAGCCAGGCGGACGAGCGGCGTCCGCCCGATCAGGTCGAGCACCGACCCGGCGATGGCGGTCCCCGCCAGCCGATCATCACCCATGCGTCGATGGTAGGCGGGCGGGCGAGGCGGGCTCGCTTCGCTCGTCGGTCGTCACCCGCGGATGGCGTTGATGGCGGCCACGATGGCGAGGGCGGTGAAGATGCCGGCCGCGATCCTGCGCAGGAGGTGCTCGGGGAGCACCCGCAGCAGCGCCCTGCCGGCGATGACGCCGATGGCGGCGACGCTCAGCATCGCCACCGCTGCGCCGACGAACACCGAGACGGCGTGGCGCTGCGACGCCAGGCTGGCCGTCGCCAGCTGCGTCAGGTCGCCCCACTCGGCGAGGAAGACGACGCCGAACACCGTCACCGACACCCGCCACCAATCGACCGCCAGATCGGGACCAGCCGTCGCCGTCACCCCCTCCGCATCGTCGTCGGCCGACCGCCACAGCACCACGGCTCCGCTGGCGAACAGCACGGCGACGACGGCGCTGACGACGCGGCTCGGCAGCAGCGAGAGCAGCTGGCCGGCGGCCGCTGCGATGGCCATCTGCGTGGTCAGCGCTGTGGCCGCACCGATCCACACGGCGCGCGGGCGGCGAAACCGCGCCGACAGCACGATCGTCGCCAGCATCGTCTTGTCCGGCAGCTCGGCGACGAAGACCGTGGCGAACGCGGCGACGACCGCAGCCAGGTCCACGACCGGCCAGTCAATCGGGAGGCGGCGGCGACGCTCCTGGCTCCCACCTGGCGGTGCTCACCGATGCCAGCGCCAGCGAGCGCCTCTACGTGATGTTGAGCACGGCGCGCCGGACCATCAGCATCGCACCATGAGGTGCCCGATCGGTGCGGTCGAGGAGTCGGCTGACGGGAAAGGTGCGGAGCAGGTCGACCGCAAACACGACGTCGTCAACCGACACCCGCCAGGGGAACGCGACTACGTCCGGCTCGCCAAAGACCTCTGGTGCAACGAGAGCTCGTTCGGACGAACGGTTGAAGCTCGAGCTCGATACGACGAGTACCAGCCGCCGGCGTTCCTCGTCGAGATCGGCGAGGTAGATGTCGCCGGGCTCGATCATCCGATCCCGTCGAAGGCGCGGTCGACGTCGTCCTCGCGTGCCGCCAGCCGTGCCCGCTCGTCGTCGGGGAGTGCGCGACGCCACGCCGCCGCGGCCTCCACCTGCGTCCAGAACTGCGCTGCCTCCAATGCATCCAGAGCGTGGACGATCGTTTCCTCGTAGGTCGCTCCGCCAAGCGCGCGAATGCGATCTCGCGTCTGCGTGCTCACCTTCACTGTCGTCGCGCCCATATACCGATGGTATACCGCCGGCGAGTGCGGCATGGCGATCGGCGCCAGGCGACAGATGTGATCGGCAGACCCGTCACACCCCCTCGGTAATGTCGACCCGGTGAGCACGGGCGGCGAGCGGTGGACCATCGAGCAGGTGGTGGCCATCGCGCTGACGCCGGCCCGGTTCAGCGCAGCAGAAGGTGCAGCCTCGCCCACGCAGTGGCTGGCCCTCGGTGCCGACGACCGTGCGGTGTGGGGTCGATACCGCGGCGCCGGCCGCGAGCCCTACGACACCATGGTCGACCACCGTCACGTGCAGTGGCGCTGCTCCTGCCCCAGTCGCGCCCAGCCGTGCAAGCACGCCCTGGCGCTCCTCGCCATGTGGGCGCGCGGTCAGGTGCCGAGCGCCCAGTCGCCGGCGGGGGTGGCCACCTGGGCCGATGGTCGTGCCCGCCGGGCGGCGGCGGCTGCCGGTGCGGCGGCGGCCACGATTGGCCCGGGCGCGGGCGCCGACACACGTGCGCACGACGACGATGCCGCCGAGCCAACGACCGAGCCGCCACCCGACCTCGACCGCGCCCGCGACGAGCGGATCGCCCGCCTTCGGCACGGCCTCGTCGAGCTCGACCGCTGGCTCGATGACCGCCTGCGCACCGGGCTCGCCGATCCGGCCCTCGCCCGGTACAGCACCTGGGACGACCTCGCCGCCCGCCTCGTCGATGCCCGCGCCGGCGCGCTGGCCAACCGGGTCCGCCGGCTCGCCGGAGTCGGGGGGTTGCGTCGCGACTGGCATGAGGCCAGCCTCGCCGAGCTCGGGACCCTCCCCCTGCTGGCCGAAGCCGG
>JBPCJW010000045.1:0-5134 GCA_051004915.1 Ilumatobacteraceae bacterium | reverse complement strand
TGCCCGAAGGTCAACCGTTTCCTCGATCGCGTGTACAGCCCCGACCGCGTGCTCCACCCGCTGCGGCGGGTCGGCACCAAGGGCGACGGTCGGTTCGAGCGCGTCACCTGGCAGGATGCGCTGACCGAGATCGCCACGCGGTTGCGGGCGGTCATCGACGACCACGGCGCCGAGGCGATCCTGCCGTTCAGCGACGCCGGCAACCAGAGCCTGCTGGCGATCATGGGCATGGACGGCCGGTTCTTCCACCACCTCGGCGCGAGCCTGCTCGACCGGGCGATCTGCGGTCCGACGGTCGGCGCCGGCGTGCGCATGACCAACGGCAGCGCGCTCGGCATGGACCCGCTCGAGCTGCGCCACAGCCAGCTGATCATCCTGTGGGCGACCAACACCAAGCTGACCAACCGTCACCTCTGGCCGACCATCGAGGCGGCCCGCGCCGACGGCGCGCGAGTCGTCGTCATCGATCCGATCCGCACGGTCACCGCCGACGGGGCGGACGAGTTCATCCAGCCGCTGCCCGGCACCGACATCGCGTTGATGCTGGCGATGATCCACGTGCTCGTGCGCGACGGGCTGGTCGACCGGTCGTGGGTCGATGCCCACACCGTCGGCTGCGACGAGCTTGCCGCCCACGTCACCGACTGGACACCGGAGCGAGCCGCCGCGATCTGCGGCGTCGCTGCGACGACGATCGAGCGACTGGCGCGCGACTACGGCACGATCCGCCCTGCCGCCATCCGCACGTTGATCGGCGGCGAGCACCACGAGAACGGGGCGATGTTCTACCGCACGCTTGCCGTGTTGCCGGCGCTGGTCGGAGCGTGGCAGGACCGGGGCGGTGGATTGGCTCGCAGCGTCGGCAGCTACCAGGACGCGCTGATCGACGAGCACGCGCTCTCGCGGCCCGACCTGCTCGCCGGCCGCACACCGCGAACTCTCAACATGAGTCGACTCGGCGAGATCCTCACGGACGGTCAGCTCGACCCGCCGGTCAAGGCGATGGTCGTGTGGAACAGCAACCCGCTCGTCGTGGTGCCGAACGCCGAGCTGACCCGGCGCGGCCTGGCCCGCGACGACCTGTTCACCGTCGTCCACGAGCAGTTCCTCACCGACACCGCCCGCTACGCCGACCTCGTGCTGCCGGCAACGACGCAGCTCGAGGCCTCCGACGTCGTACCGTCGTGGGGTCACCTCTGGATGGGCTGGAACGAGGCGGCGATCGCGCCGCTCGGCGAGTCGTGCACCAACGCCGAGCTGTTCCGGCGCATCGCCGCAGCGATGGGCCTGGAGGAGCCGTCGCTGTACGCCGACGACGAGACCCTGCTGCGCGACGCGCTCGGCACCAACGTCGACCTCGCCGAGCTGGCGTCGGTCGGCTGGCTGCGCGTGCCGTATCCCGAGGACGGCCGCCCGTGGGGCGACGGCGTCTTCCCGACGCGATCCGGCAAGGTCGAACTCGTCAGCGATGCCTTGGTGCGCATGGGACAGCCTGCGTTGCCGACGTTCACGCCGCCACGCGAGGGCCCGCACGGCGACGCCGCCCTCGTGGCCCGGTTCCCGCTGCAGCTGCTGACGCCGAAGCATCACGCCCGCTTCCTCAACTCCGGGTACTCGCACCTCCCCAAGCACGGCCCGGCGGAGGGTGCCCCGTTCGTCGAGCTCGACGCTGCCGATGCGGCAGCGCGCGGTCTCGACGACGGCGACGAGGCCGACGTGTGGAACGACCGAGCGACGGTGCGCCTGCCGGTGAAGGTCAGCACGCGGTTGCGACCCGGTGTCGTCGCCATCCCGTTCGGGTGGTGGCAGACGCAGCACCCGGACGGCAAGGCCGCCAACGCGCTGACCAACGACACGCTGACCGAGTGGGGCGGCGGCGTGGCCTACAGCGACACGTTGGTGCAAGTCGCAGCGGCCGCATCGACCGTTTGGCCCGTGCCGTAGCGAGCACCGGAACCGAGGTCGGCCACCAGGCCGACACACGCGGAGCGAAGCGGAGCCATCGATTACGTAGGCTCGCCGCATGGCCGGCGACCTGATCTACGCGTTCCGCGTGATGCGCCTGCCCCTGCTCGACGCCGGTGGAGCAACGATCGGGCGGATCCAAGACCTCGTCGTCGTAGCGGGACGCGTTGGCGACGAGCCGCGGCTGGTCGGGTTCGTCGCCGAGATCCAGCGCCGTCGCATCTTCGTCAACGCCAACCGCCTCGCCGAGCTGGCCCCCGACGGTGCCCGGCTGCGCAGCTGGGACGTCGACCTCAACCCGTTCAAGCCGCGCAGCGGCGAGGTGCTGATCGGCGCCGACGTGATCAACCAGCGCGTCGGCGACGAACGCGTCAGCGATGTCGCGCTGCGCCCCGTCGACGACGGGCAGCGGCAGGGCTGGGAGATCGCCAAGGTCCGACTCGTCCGGCGCAACGCGCTGCGCCGCAAGCCGAGCTACCGACTCGTCGACGTCGACGAGGTGCCCGACCTGTTCCCACCCGTCACCGGCATGGCCGCCGAGGCGGCCCGGCTGCGCGACCTCCACCCGGCCGAGGTGGCGGCGGTGGTGCGTGGCCTCCCGCTCGCCCAGCGCCGCCAGTTGGCGGCGGCGATGGACGACGATCGCCTGGCCGACCTCCTGGAGGAGCTTCCCGAGTCGGAGCAGGTGCAGGTGATCGAGGGCCTCGATCTCGAGCGCCTGCTCGGCGTGCTGGACGAGATGGAGTTCGACGATCTGACCGACCTGCTCGGCGAACTGCCCGGCGAGGAGCAGCGCCGGATCCTCGACGCGATGGACGACGACGACGCGGCCGTCGTCCGCCAGCTCCTGTCGTACGCCGCGGCGACGGCCGGCGGGATGATGACGCCGGAGCTGATCATCCTCGGCCCCACCGCCACGGTCGCCGAGGCCCTGGCCCAGCTGCGCCATCCGGACTGGGTGATCAGCATCGCCGCCCAGGTGTTCGTCTGCCACCCGCCGTTCAAGGCGCCGACCGGCAAGCTGATCGGCACCGCCCACGTCCAGCGCCTGCTGCGCGAACCACCCAGCGTCGAGCTGCGCCACTGCGTCAGCCATGACCCGGTGATGTCGCCGGAGTCGAGCGATCGGGAGGTCGCCGAGGTGCTGGCGAGCTACGACATGCTGGCGGTGGCCGTGTCCGATCCGGCCGGGCGGCTGCTCGGCGCGGTCACGGTCGATGACGTGCTCGACCGTCAGCTCGGCGCCGGGTGGCGCCAGCGGGGGGCCGCGACGGCCAGGGCCAGGACGGCATGAGGGGGCCTCGATGGCCAAGCGGCGCGAAGACCTCACGGCGCCTCGCGCCCGTCGGCGCAGGGTGCGCTACGACTCGGATGCGATCGGTCGCTTCAGCGAGACGATCGCTCGGTTCTTCGGCACCGGCCGGTTCCTGGCCATCCAGACCGTCATCGTCATCATTTGGATCCTCCTCAACGTCACCGTCGTGGTGTTGCGCTGGGACCCGTACCCGTTCATCCTCCTCAACCTCGCCTTCTCCACGCAGGCGGCCTACGCCGCGCCGCTGATCCTGCTCGCCCAGAGCCGTCAGGAGGCACGCGACCGGGTGCAGACCGAGCTCGATCGCACCGTCGCCGACCGCACGAGGTCGGAGATGGAGTTCCTCGCCCGGGAGATCGCGGGGGTCCGCCTGATGCTCTCCGACGTCGTCACCGGTGAGGAGCTACACGACCAGCTCGACGAGCTGCGCCGGGCCGTCGACCGGCTGACCGACGACCGGCTGGGCGAGGCTCGCCGGGACGATCAGGCGGCGTCGGGTGACGGGGAGACGCCAGCGATCGGCGTCGGCTGAGGAAGGCCTGCGGGCGGCGCGCCGGTGACGAGACCGACCAGCTCGACCGTCAGTGCGGCGAACGGCTCGGGCGTCGACAGTGGTGCCAGGTGGTCGGCGGCCAGCTCGCGCACCGATGCTCCCAGCGCCTCGGCGAGGGCGCGCTGCTTGCGCGGAGGGACGAGGCGGTCCTTTGTCGTGATCAGGCTGGCCGCTGGAACGCCGAGCGACGAGGCCCAGGAAGTAGCGTCGTAGTGGGCGAGCGATCGTCCGGCGTCGACCATGGCGAAGGCGTCGTTGCGCGACATCTCGCTGACCAGCCACGGGATGAACGGGACGAGACGGTTGCCGTCACCGATCAGCTTCTTCACGGCGCGTCGGAGGTACCAGCGATAGACACGGCTGCGCAGCCACGATCCCGCCATCGGCAACGTCCGCCACAGCGCGCGCTCGCGCCGCGTGCCACTCCACTCCAACGCGGTTGCCTGGACGACCAGACCGGCGACGAGGTCAGGGTGGCGCCGTGCGAGGTGGAGGGCGACCGGTCCGCCCATCGAGTAGCCGACGGCGACGACGGACGACAGCCCGAGGGCGCGCACGACCGCCGCAGCATCGTCGGCGGCATCCTCCAACGTGAACTTGTCGGGCGACCGCAGGCCACGACCGTGGCCCCGGTGGTCGATGCCGATGAACGAGTAGCGCTCGGCCAGGGCCTCGTAGGCGGCGAAGAACTGCAGGTCACTCGATGCGGTCCACCCGTGCAGCAGCAGGACGACGGGGGCGTCGGCGTCGGCGCGACGGTGGACTCGCAGGAAGTACTCGCCGCGACCGTCGACACGCACCGTGCGACCCTCGGGCAACCACGGCAACCGCAGCTCACTCATCGCCCGGAGGGTATCGACACGCCCGCTGGACACCCGATGCGGACTTCGATGAGAGCCAAGGGGGTTCCCGAGCGTTCGTGACGCCAGCGAGGACGGACGGTCAGGTCGGCCTTGCCCGACCCAGCCGAGCGAGCGGAGTCTTCGGAGCGAACGAGGCCACTATGACGGCAGGGCGACGCCGGTGAACGCTTGCAGGCGGACGCCGCTGCGGGCTGTCGTGGCGAGGAGGTCGGCGGTCGGCAACTCCTCGTCGGACGACGTCACGACGCCTGGCACGGCCGCCCCCGCCGTCATCAGGTGGTCGACGAACGCCGCCGCCACGGCCGCCGCAGCGGTGCCGAGCAACTCGGCGATGCCCATGATCAGCGTCGATCGAACCCCTCGCTCGTCCTGTCCACGGGCCTCCACCCGCAGTGCGCCGACGCCGCCCTCGCGGTGCGGCGGACTGAGCATCGGCAG
>JBPCJW010000044.1:0-6997 GCA_051004915.1 Ilumatobacteraceae bacterium | reverse complement strand
GCTATGTCCAAGAAGACGAAGAAGCGCAAGGCCCGGTTGCGCCGTTCCAAGGCCAACCACGGCAAGCGCCCCAACATGGGCCGCGGCTGACTCGTTTGACTGCACCGGCGACCCGTCGCCAGGACGTCGTCGACGTCCTCCACGGCGTCGAGGTGCCCGACCCGTACCGGTGGTTGGAGGACGGTGACGACCCGGAGGTGGCGGCGTGGGTCGAGGCCCAGAACGGCCACACCCGATCGCTGCTCGACACCCCGGCGCACGGCTGGTGGCAGCGGCGGCTGACCGACCTCCTCCAGCTCCCCGTCGCGTTGGCCGTGCAGGTGCGCGGCGACGTCCTGCTGGCCCTCGAACGTCCGGCCGGCGCCGAGCAGTTCGTCCTCACCCGCCGGTCGTCGATCCACGCCGCGCAGCCGCCCGTGGTCCTGGTCGATCCCGCTGCCGGCATCACGGACTCGGCCAGCGCCATCGACTGGTTCGAGGCGTCCGCCGATGGGCGCCTCGTCGCCGTCGGCACCAGCGAGGGGGGCACAGAGGAGTCGGTCCTGCGGTTGATCGACACCGCCGACGGTGGAGACGCGGGCGAGTCGATCCCCGACACTCGCGCCTGCAGCGTCGCCTGGGACCCGGACGGCACCGGCTTCGCCTACACCCGGTACCCCGACGGAGATCAGTACCACCGCACCGTCCATCACCACGTCGTTGGGACGGACTGGCACGACGACCCGGTCGTGTGGGCCGAGCACCCGAACCCACAGGCGTGGCCAGATGTCACGGCGTCGCCGGATGGCCGCTGGCTGCTCGTCCAGGTGCTCGTCGGCTGGGCCCGCTACGACGTCCACCTGCTCGACCGCTCGACCGGCCAGTGGTCGACCGTCATCGAGGGTGTCGACGTGACCTCCTGGTTCGATTTCGCCGTCGATGGAGCTTCGCTCGTCGGCGTGACGACGCTGGATGCACCGCGCGGTCGCGTCGTGCGCGTGCCGTTCGATGCGGCCGATCCCGCCGAGTGGAGGACGCTGGTCGCCGAAGGCGAAGCCGTCCTCTCGCCCTTCCTCCTCAGGGTCCTCGGCGACGAACTGTGGGTCGTGGCGTCCGAGCGAGCGGTCGATGAGGTCCGTCGCTTCACTCCCGACGGTGCGCCGCTCGGCGTCGTCGCGGGGCTGGGCGAGATCATCGCCGTCGTCGGCCTCGCCGCCGACCGCAACACCGGCAGGGCGTTCGCCGTGGTCGATTCGTTCGGTACGCCGACGGCGGTGTTCAACGCCTCGGGAACGACTGCCGAGCGGTGGTTCCCCGATCCGTCGACGAGCGAGCCCCCGGCCGGCGGTGTCATCCCGTCGATGATCGTCAGCCAGCTCGAGTACCCGTCGCTCGACGGCACCGCGATCGGTGTGTACATCATCCATCGAGACGACGTCGTGCCCGGACCGGACACGCCGGCGATCCTCAACGGTTACGGCGGGTTCGCCCTCGCCGAGACGCCGGTGTGGTCGCCGCAGATCGCGGCGTGGTGCGCCGCGGGCGGCGTCTTCGCCATCGCCGGCCTGCGCGGCGGGTTGGAGCACGGCGAGGCGTGGCACCACGCCGGTCGGCGCGGCACGAAGCAGAACGTGTTCGACGACTTCCACGCCTGCGCCGACTGGCTGGTCTCGACCGACCGCGTCGATCGCCAACGCCTGGCCATCCTTGGCCGCTCCAACGGCGGCCTGCTCGTCGGTGCCGCCCTGACCCAGCGACCGGAGCTGTGCCGGGCCGTGTGGTGCGGGGTGCCGCTGCTCGACATGGTCCGCTTTCCGCAGTTCCTCATCGCAAAGCTGTGGACCGACGAGTACGGAGACCCTGACGTGGCCGAGGAGTTCGCCTGGCTGCACGCCTACTCGCCGTACCACAGGGTGGTCGACGGCACGTGCTACCCAGCCACGTTGTTCACGACCGCCGAGGGTGACACGCGGGTCGACCCGTTGCACGCCCGCAAGATGGCCGCGCTGCTGCAGGCCACTTCGACCTGCCAGGACGAGCGACCGACCCTGCTGTACCAGGAGGGCCGGGCCGGCCATGGCGTCGGCAAACCGGTCGGCAAGCGGGCAGCCGAGCTGGCCGACGGTCTGGTCTTCCTCGCCGAGCAGCTGCGGCTGGCCGCCGAGCACAGGTCGTGACAGCGCGTGCCGAATGGCTGACCGTCGGCGGTCCCGTCGAGCCGTGGCGCGACCTCGGCCTCGTCGTCGATGACGGCGGTCTCGTTGCGCTGTTCGGCACCGCCATCCGCATCGTCGACGGCGAGCTGCCCGGCCTGGCCGGGTGGTCCCTGTCCGGGACCGAGAGCGACAGCGCCGACATCGACGGCCTGCGGACCGAGTCCGTCGCGCCGCTCACCCCGACGTACGTGGCGCATCCGCTCGGGGCGATCGGCCTCGACCACGTCGTCATCGTCACCGACGAGCTGCAGCGCACGAGCCACGCGATCACCGTCGCCACCGGGGCACCGTTGAAGCGGGTGCGCGAGGTCGGCGAGCTGCGCCAGGGCTTCCACCGGCTCGGATCGCTGGTCGTCGAGCTCGTCGAGCGGGCCGGTCTGCCCGTCGGTCCGGCCGAGTTCTGGGGACTCGTGCTCAACGTCGAGGATCTCGCCGTCGCGGTGGAGCGTCTCGGCCCCGAGCGGATCTCACCGGCCAAGGCGGCGGTGCAGCCGGGCCGGTCGATCGCCACGCTGCGGCCGGAGGCCACCCTCGGTCTGCCGGTCGCGCTGATGACGCCGTGATCGCGAGAGTCCCTGTCCGGGTACCGCCGAGTGACTGTTACCGTCGAGCGGCGATGCGCCGTCTGCTCGCCGCTGCCGTTCTCGCCGTCGCAGTGCTCGCCGCTTGGGCGTCGCCGGCCGCGGCCGAGAAGTTCGGGGCGGAGGGCTACGCCTGCCCGGGGACGCGGCGCGGCGCCGTGATCGACCGGGACGAGCAGCGGGCCTGGCTGTGCGAGGGCAAGCGCATCGTGCGCTGGATGCCGGTCACGACGGCGATCAGCCAACCCGACCCGGGCGTCTATCCGATCTACGCCAAGGACGCCCAGACCAGGTCGAACTTCGGGACACAGGTGAGCACGCTCGACCGCTTCGTGGCCTTCAGCTACGGCAAGCGAACGGGCGCCCGCATCGCCTTCCACGCCATCCCGCGCTTCGACGATGGCTCGCTGGCTCAAACGCCCGAATCCCTCGGCACAGCCGAGCACTTCGGCGACTCCAGCGGTTGCATCCGGTTGCTGCCGGAGGATGCCCAGTTCGTGTGGGACTACCTCGCCATCGGCGACCAGGTGCGTGTTCTCACCTGACGACCGTTGCGCTTGGCCCGATCAGTCGGGTCCGTCTGCTTCGTCGGCATCGACCGGCGCGATCGACGCTCGGCCGGGTGCACAGCCCGCCAGCAGGTGACACCAGCGACACGACGGGCCCGGTGTGATGCTGGCCGGACGACGTTCGGCGCGCAGCTCGACCATCCGCTCGACGGCGTCGAGCGTGCGTCGCAGCGTCGAACGCAGGAGTGCCGGCGTCACCTCCTCGACGATGGCGACCCCGGCGTCGAGCGAGAACGAAGCCAGCTTGCGGGGTGGCACGCCGCGACACAGCGTCTCGACGAGGGCGTAGAAGCGGAGGTCCTGGCGGTGGCGGTCGACGATCCGGCCGGTCTTCAGGTCGATGATCACCTTGCGCGCCTCGGTGCCGCGCGGACGCCCGATCACCAGGTCGACGCGAGCGCGCAGCACGATCGGTCCGTCGACGGGGAACCGGATCGCCGTCTCCGTCATCGGGTGGGCGCGCGGGTCGAGCGGGGGGAAGCACTCGATGAACTTCGTCAGCAGCTCGAGCGTCTGGCCGCGCAGATCGGCTTCCTCGCCGGGGCCGAGACCGGCGATGTAGTCGCCGATGCTGTTGTGCTCCTCGTCGGCGAGGCGGGCGAGGGCTTCGTCGACGACGTCGAGGGGCACCGGCACGCCGCGCCAGTTGAGCAAGAGCTGGATGGCTTTGTGGGTGACCGTGCCGCGAGCCCGGGCCGGCGACCAGGTGAAGTCGTCGGGCGCGAGGTGGCGTGTCTCGCAGTCGAGGACGGTCCCGATGGTGTGCTTGGTGACGACGAGCTCGCTGCTCCCGAGGCGTTCACCGAGCAGCGTCAGGCCGTCGTGCGCATCCGCTCGCAGCTCGGTCATCAGCTCGTCGTCGAACGTCATGTCCGACTCCCCGCGGCGGAGCGAGTCGAGCGTGCGCAGCTGCACCGGTGTGAGTTGCAGACCTGCTGCGTTCGTGGTTGGACTGGCCGCGGGAGGCGCAGTGGCGACGGGTGTCGCGATCGTGTCGGTCACGATGGGCACAGTACGGCGGGGGTGTCACGGCGACCGGGACCCCGCGCACCCCTGTGCGCATACTGCCCACATGTCGTCGACCACGGTGCAGTTCGCCCAGGCCGCGCGCACCTTGACCGGCGCGGCGAGAGCACGCGGGCTGATCGGCCCGAGCTACCGGTGCCCGCCTCGGCTGCGCGGGGTCGACCGGTCGCTGCGCCGCCGCCCGGACGGCGCGGTCGTTGCCGTCCGGCTGCGCGACCGGCCGTGGTCGGCCGTCCTCGCCGACATGATCGAGGGGGTGATCGTCGTCAACGAACTGCCAACGTCAGAGGCCACCCGGCTGCGCACCGAGCTGTGGGAGCTGCTCGCGCCGGGGGGCGCGCCGAGTGCTCGCGTGGCCTGACCTCAGGCGGCCGGGATGGCGCCGGCCACGAGCGGAGCGAGCAGCAGCTCGGGCTCGTCGGCTTCCAGCCGCGCAAGGCGGTAGCGGTTCTCGAACAGCGCGACCAGCGCGCCGTCGGAGCGATGGAGGATGCGGATGCCGCCGATCTCGCGCAGCCGTGAGACCGAAGCCAGGTCCGTGCGACGGATCGCCTGGTAGCCGGCCGTCAGGATCTCGGCCGGCGCGTTGAACTCGCTGGCCAGACGGTGCCCGAAGACCTCGAACTGCAGCGCGCCGACGGCGGCGAGCACGGGCGTCATGTCGAACGCGTCCGGGTCGCGCAACACCTGCACGACACCTTCCTCGTCGAGCTGGTCGAGGCCGCGCCGGAACTGCTTGGCCCGACCGGTGTCGAGGGGACGGGCCGTGGCGAAGACCTCCGGCGAGAAGCGGGGGATCGGCGGGAACATCACGGGCGTCGAGCCGGCGGCGTACACGGTGTCGCCGAGCTGCAACCCGGTGGCGTTGACGAGGCCGACGACGTCGCCAGGGAAGGCTTCCTCCACCGTCTCGCGGTCGGGCCCGAAGGCGGTGGTGGCGTACTTCGTCGTGAGGTCGCGACCAGTCCTCGCGCAGGTCACGGTCATGCCGCGCTCGAATCGGCCGGAGCAGATGCGGGCGAAGGCCAGTCGGTCGCGATGGGCCGGGTCCATGTTCGCCTGGACCTTGAAGACGAACGCCGAGCAGGGCGCGGTCAAGGGGCGTTCGACGTGCTCGGCGTCGTGGCGCGCTGACGGCCCAGGCGCGAGGTCGACGACGGCGTCGAGCAGGAGACGCACACCGAAGTTGGTCAGTGCCGAGCCGACGAAGACGGGCGTCGAGTCGCCGGCGAGGAACGAGGTCAGGTCGACTTCGGCACCCACGGCGTCGAGGAGTGCCAACTCGTCGGCAGCTCGATCCCACGCCGCGCCCTCCTCGGACTGGGCGACCTCGGCCGGCACGACCAGCTCGGGGGCCAGCGACGAGCCACGGTCGGTGCGGGTGAAGCGGATGTAGTCCCCGGTGCGGCGGTCGACCACGCCGCGCAGGTCGCCGGCGATGCCGACCGGCCACGTGGCCGGGGTCGGCCGCAATCCGATCTGCGCCTCGATCTCGTCGAGCAGCTCGAGCGGTTCGCGACCCGGCCGATCGTACTTGTTGAGGAACGTCACCACCGGCAGGCGGCGGGCGCGGCAGACCTCGAACAACTTGCGCGTCTGGACCTCGATGCCCTTGGCCGAGTCGAGGACCATCACGACGGCGTCGACGCCGGCGAGGACCCGGTAGGTGTCCTCGGAGAAGTCCCGGTGGCCCGGCGTGTCGAGCAGGTTGACGACGTGGTCGCGATACGGGAACTGCAGCACGGTCGAGCTGATCGAGATGCCGCGCTGGCGCTCGAGGGCCATCCAGTCGGAGGTGGCGGCCCGACGGCCGTCGCGTGCCTTGACCGCGCCGGCGCGCTGGACGGCGCCGGCGTAGAGCAGGAACTTCTCGGTGAGCGTGGTCTTCCCGGCGTCCGGGTGGCTGATGATGGCGAACGTGCGCCGCCGCGCCGCCTCGCTCAACACCGGCCCGTCATCCACGACCTCTCGACGCTACCGGCCTCGGCCTCGGCCGCACCGCCAGCGGGATCCGAGTGTCTCGGCTACCGCCGGCGTGCAAGGATCCGGCCGTGTCAGAGCCTGGGCAGCGGCAGCGCAACGTCGCCGACCGGTTGTTGGCCGCGGCGGAAGACGTCGTCTACGTCGGCATCGCCATCCTGCTCCTCGTCGGCTCCGGCGTGCTTCTGGTCGTTGCAGTCGATCAACTGCTGGACATCTTCGACGACCTGGGAAGCGGCCCGATCGTCGAGGTGCTCGACACGCTGCTACTCGTGTTCATCCTCGTCGAGCTGCTGTTCGCCGTGCGCACCACGGTGGCCAAGCGCCAGCTGGTCGCCGAGCCGTTCCTGCTCGTCGGGATCATCGCGTCGATCAAGGAGATCGTGGTGCTCTCGGTCAAGGCAGCCGAGGACATCGGCACCGGTGAGAAGTTCCGCGATCAGCTCTGGCAGATCGCCGTGCTGTCCGTCGCCGTGGTGCTGCTCGGGGGAACGGCGTGGCTGCTTCGCTTGAAGGAGCGGGAACCCGAGGAGACCGACGAGTCACCACGCGACCCCGCTCCCGCCACCAGCGAATGACCAGACTCGGGATCGCGACCCAGCCCGGGTGGCGGAACTGGCAGACGCGGGGGGCTTAAACCCCCCTG
>JBPCJW010000043.1:0-32293 GCA_051004915.1 Ilumatobacteraceae bacterium | reverse complement strand
TGTGGACCTGGTTGGCGGCGATGCCGGCGCCGTTGGCGTGGTGCATGGTGTCGATGAGGTCGTCGATCAAGGTCTGCACGTCGTCCGAGGCGAGTTCCTCCGGCGTGATCTTGCGTGCGCGCTGGCGCAGAACCGGGTGGCCGACGGTGGCGATGGGGCGAACGGTCACGTCCTGCCCGCCGTCCAGAGGATCGGGAACAGCGGGTGGTCCATCGGTGCGCCTGCTGGTAGCTCGTCGGCGAGGCCCGGGAAGGGCGGTGACGTCGGCCATCGGCGCGGCGCGTGGGTGATGTCGTCGCCGAGGAAGCGCACGGAGCGGACCCGGCGACGGTCGGCGCCCGGCACGCCACCGGCGGCATGGAGCGTGAGGTAGTGGAAGAACACGGCATCGCCGGGGTCCAGCTCCCAGCCGAGGATGGTGAAGTCGTCGGGGCGACCGTCGACGTCGGGCACCTCGGTCAGGCTGCCCTCCGGGAACCACCTGGCCTGGTCGTCGAGGAACGACCGGGTCATGAACCAGTCGCCGCGATGAGAACCGGCGACGAGCTCGAGGGTCGACTGGCGGGGGACCGGATCGACGGGCAGCCACATGCTCACGCCCTGCCGGCCGTCACCGTCCCGCTGGAACTGGCAACGCGAGTTCTCCTGGCGGTTTTGGGTCACCTGTGACCCCTGAAAACGCTTGAGAACCGGATCACGGGGGTTTGCCGAGCATGGGGAGGCGGATGTTGCGTTCGGCCGCGACCTCGACGGCGCGGTCGTAGCCGGCGTCGGCGTGGCGGATCACACCGGTGCCGGGGTCGGTGGTCAGGACTCGTTCCAGCTTCTCCGCGGCCAGCGCTGTCCCATCGGCGACGGCGACCATCCCGGCGTGGATCGAGCGCCCGATGCCGACGCCGCCGCCGTGGTGGATCGACACCCACGTCGCGCCGGAGGCGGTGTTGGCGAGGGCGTTGAGCAGCGGCCAGTCGGCGATCGCGTCCGACCCGTCGGCCATCGCCTCGGTCTCCCGGTACGGCGAGGCGACCGAACCGGAGTCGAGGTGGTCGCGACCGATGACGATCGGCGCCGACAGCTCGCCCGTGCGCACCATCTCGTTGAAGCGCAGCCCGAGCCGGTGACGCTCGCCGTAGCCGAGCCAACAGATGCGCGCCGGAAGGCCCTGGAACGCCACCCGCTCGCCGGCCAGCCGCATCCACCGGGCGAGCCCTTCGTCGTCCGGGAACTCGGCCAGCACGGCTCGGTCTGTCGCCGCGATGTCGGCCGGATCACCCGACAGCGCGACCCAGCGGAACGGCCCCTTGCCCTCGCAGAACAGCGGGCGGATGTACGCGGGGAGGAAGCCCGGATAGGCGAACGCCCGATCGAACCCGCCGAGCTCGGCTTCGGCGCGCAGGCTGTTGCCGTAGTCGAAGACCTCGGCGCCGCGGTCGAGGAACCCCACCATCGCCGCGCAGTGCACGGCCATCGACTCCCGCGCCCTGCGGATGAGGATGGCCGGATCGGAGCGCGCCATCTCCTCCGAGGCTTCGGGCGTCACGTCGACCGGCACGTACGACAACGGGTCGTGAGCGCTCGTCTGGTCCGTGACGATGTCGGCGGGGAAGTCGAGGTCGAGCAGGCGGGGGATGACGACCGCCGCGTTGCCGACCAGGCCGACGGAGAGCGGCCGGCGCTCGTCACGGGCGCAGGTCACGCGGGTGACCGCGTCGTCGAGATCGTCGGCCACCTCGTCGAGGTAGCGGGTCTCGACGCGCCGTCGCACGCGCGCCGGGTCGACGTCCACGCACAGCGCCACGCCGTCGTTCATCGTGATCGCCAGCGGCTGGGCGCCGCCCATCCCGCCCAGCCCGGCGGTCAGCGTGATCGTGCCGGCGAGCGTCCCACCGAAACGGCGACGGGCGATCTCGGCGAAGCACTCGTACGTGCCCTGGAGGATCCCCTGGGTGCCGATGTAGATCCACGAGCCGGCGGTCATCTGGCCGTACATCGTCAGCCCGGCGGCCTCGAGTCGACGGAACTCGTCCCAGGTTGCCCAGTCTGGTACGAGGTTGGAGTTGGCGATCAGCACGCGGGGCGCCCACTCGTGCGTGCGGAAGACCCCGACCGGCTTGCCCGACTGGACGAGCATCGTCTCTTCGTCGCCGAGCGTGCGCAGCGTGGCGAGCAAGGCGTCGAAGGCGACCCACGACCGGGCGGCGCGACCCGTGCCGCCGTACACGACGAGATCATCGGGACGCTCGGCGACCTCCGGGTCGAGGTTGTTCTGGAGCATGCGGAACGCCGCCTCCTGGGGCCACCCGCGACACGCCAGCTGGGTCCCCCGAGGGGCGCGCACCGGACGAGCACCTTCCAGCACGCGCCCAATCTGGCACACCGGACCGCGTTTGGTCACGAGAGGTCGGCGGGCCGACGCCCAGTGCACAAACGCGGTGCCCAGGTGGGAGGCTGGCGCCGTGCGCGAGGTCACGGTCGAGAAGTTCGCCGGCCGGGCCAGGGGCTGGTTGGCCGAGCACGGTGAATCGGCGCCGCCCGACTACGGGGCGATCTGCCCGCCGGAGCTGATCGACGCCGGGATCGCCTGGCAGCGCCGGCTCCACGCCGCCGGGTTCGCCGGCATCCACTGGCCGGTCGAGCACGGCGGGCAGGGCCTCACGCCGGAGCACCAGGGGGCGTGGCTGCTGGAGTGCGCCACGGCCGGCGTGCCGGCGGTGCTCAACATGGTCGGGCTCGTCCTGGCCGGCGGTGCGATCCTCCGCTACGGCACGCCGGAGCAGCAGGCGCTGCACCTGCGGGCCACGTTGCAGGCCGACCAGGTGTGGTGTCAGCTCTTCTCGGAGCCAGGGGCAGGGAGCGATCTCGGCTCGCTGTCGACGCGTGCGGAGCGGGACGGCGACAGGTTCATCGTCAACGGCCAGAAGGTGTGGTGCTCGGGCGGGCGGGTCAGCAACTGGGGCATCCTCATGGCGCGGACCGATCCGGACGTGCCGAAGCACCAGGGCATCTCGTTCTTCCTGTGCCCGATGGATGCGCCGGGCGTCGAGACTCGGCCGCTGCGCCAGATGACCGGCGGAGCCGAGTTCGACGAGGTGTTCCTGACGGACGTGGTCCTTCCGGACGAGAGCCTGCTCGGCCCGCTGCACGGCGGGTGGGGTGTGGGGATGGAGGTGCTGACGAACGAGCGCGGCCACATCGGCACCGCCGTGATCTCGCTGGAACGACGACTTCAGCAGGTGGCGGCGATCGGGCGCGAGCGCGCGCTCGACGGCGTCGAGCGGGATCGCCTCGCCCGCTTGCTGTCGACGGGCACGGCCTATCGGGCGCTGGCCCAGCGGGCGGGCCCGCAGGCGACGACAGCCGGCTCGCTGCTCAAGCTCGGGATCACCGAGATGATGTTCGACGTGGCCGTGCTGCGCGCCGACAGCACCGGTGCCGGCACACTCGTCGACGCCCCGGCTGCGTCCGGCGTGCTCGCCGCGCCCGGCGGACGCATCGCCGGCGGGACGAGTCAGGTGCAGCGCAACATCATCGGCGAACGCCTGCTCGGCCTCCCCCGCGAGCCCAAGTCCTGACGTCCCTCGCTCTGCGTGAGCGAAGACATCGGCCTGCCGACGTCTGTCCTCACGCAGAACCCGGGAGCTGGTCTGCACTGATCAGCGCAGTGGCGAGGTGAGGGCAGAGTCGGCGGCGGCGCGGACCGCGCCGGCGAGGACCAGTTGCTCCACGGCGGCGAGGCGGGGGCCCAGCCACTCGTCCGGACCGGGACCGCCGGCGACCAAGCGCACCGCATCGGCCACGGCGCCCGTCGCCGTAGCCGGTGCGAGCGGTGCACGCAGGGCGAGTCCCCACGAGCCAGCGAGCAGCTCGACGGCGAGGATGCGGGCCAGGTTGGCGACGGCAACCCGCAACTTGCGGGCAGCCGACCAGCCGAGCGATACGTGGTCCTCCTGCATCGCACTCGTCGGCAGTGTGTCGGCGCTCGCCGGCACGGCCAGTCGCCGGTTCTCGGCGACCATCGCCGCCTGGGCGTACTGGGCGATCATCAGGCCCGAGTTGACGCCGGCGTCGGGCGAGAGGAACGGAGGGAGGCCGTGTGAGCGCGTGCGGTCGAGCAGCCGGTCGGTGCGTCGTTCGCTGATCGCACCGACATCGGCGATGGAGATGGCGAGGAAGTCGGCGACCGCCGCGACGGGCGCTCCGTGGAAGTTGCCGCAGGACTCGACCCGCCCGTCGGGGAGCACGACGGGGTTGTCGATGAACGACAGCAGTTCGCGACCTGCCACGGCCCGCGCGTGCTGCACCGTGTCGCGGGCGGCACCGTGCACCTGCGGGGTGCAGCGCAGCGAGTAGGCGTCCTGCACGCGATCGTCTCCGTGGCGATGGCTGGCGACGATCGCCGAACCCTGGAGCAGGGCACGCAGGTTGGCGGCGCTCACGGCTTGACCGACCTGCGGCCGCATCGCCACGAGGTCGGCGGCGAAGGCGCGATCCGTCCCGAGCAGCGCCTCGGTCGACATGGCACCGGCGATGTCGGCGGTCGTCAGCAGCGCGTCCAGGTCGGCCAACGCCAGCACGAGCATGCCGAGCATCCCGTCCGTCCCGTTGATCAGCGCGAGGCCCTCCTTGGCCCGCAGCACCAGCGGTGCGACGCCCGCTTCGCGACATGCCGCGACACCGTCGATCAGCGTCCCGTCGCGCTGTGTGGCTTCGCCCTCGCCGAGCAGTACCAGCGCGGCCGAAGCCAGCGGCGCAAGATCGCCGCTGGCCCCCAGTGATCCGTGCTCGCGCACGACGGGTGTGATGCCGGCGCCGAGCAGGGCGAGGATCGCTTCGACGACCTGCACCCGCGCCCCGGAGAAGCCCATCGCCAGGCTGCGGGCGCGCAACAACATCATCGCCCGGACGACTTCCCGCTCGACCTCGCCGCCGATCCCCGCGGCGTGGGAGCGGATCAGCGCCGTCTGCAGCTCGGCCGATCGCCGCGGCGGGATGACGGTGCTGGCGAGCGCGCCGAACCCGGTCGACACGCCATAGACGGGCTCGGGCGATCCGACGAGTTGTTCGACGACCGCCGCACCTCGCTCCAGCGCCGACTTCGCGTCGTCACCGAGCACCACCGGTCGATCGTGCCGGGCGACGGCGATGACATCGAGCTCCGAGACCCCGCCGGCGCCGAGCACGATCGGCGGCTGATCGGTCACGCCCGCCGACCGTACCGGGCCGCTCAGTGCCGTTTGACGCCGCCGTACTTCATCCTGGTGTCGCTCATCGCCGCCGCCCGGGCCTCGTCGTCGTTGACCCCGGCGTCGACGACCTCGCCGACGAACAGGGTGTGCGTGCCGAAGTCGTGCTGCGACCGCACGGCGCAGTCGAGGTAGGCGATCGCCTCCGCGAACACCGGCGCACCCGTGACGCCCTCGCGCACGATGCGCCCGTTGAGCGTCAGGGCTTCGGCGTCGAACATCGCCGGCTTGGAGAACTTGACGAACACCTTTGTCTCCTCGGCCGACCACAGGTTGACGGTGAACGACCCGCCGTCCGACACGAGGCGGTGGGTCACCGCCGTGTTGTCAATGCCGACGCCGATCAGCACTGGCTCCATCGACACCTGCGTCATCCAGCTCGCCGTCATGCCGTTCCACTCGTCCCCGGCACGCGATCCGATGATCGCCAAGGCGTTGGGGATCTTCCACGTGACCCGGTTGACGAGCTCGTCGGGCGGCTGCTCGGGCATCGAGCCAGCCTATGGATCGGTCATGTCAGGACCGCACCGTGGGCGGTGATGCCGGGAAGGAGCGCAACCCAGTACTCGGCCATGACCAAGAAGACCGTGCTGCTGATTCGCTCGCTCGAAGACTCGCTCGCTCATTGGTAGGCCGTGGCCTGCAGTGCGAACATCTCGGCGTAGCTGCCGCCCTTGGCGACCAGTTCGTCGTGGCCGCCGACCTCGACGACTCGTGCCCCGTCCAACACGACGATCAGATCGGCCATCCGAACGGTCGAGAAGCGGTGCGAGACGAGGATCGTGACGCGGCCGTCGTCGGCACCGCCGCGTGCTGCTCCGGCGTAGCGCTCGAACAGCGCGTGCTCGGTCTCTGCGTCCAGTGCCGCCGTCGGCTCGTCGAGGATCAGCACGAGTGGTTCGTCACGCATGAACCCGCGTGCTAGCGCCAGCTTCTGCCACTGGCCGAACGACACCTCGACGCCTTCGTCCCACGTCGGCCCGAGCTGCGTGTCGAGCCCGGACGGCAGCCTTCCGACAACATCGTCGGCACCTGCCCGATCGATCGCCGTCCCGACCGCCACGCGATCGTCGCGACGCTCCGAGTCACCGACCCCGACCGAATGACGCGCCGCCAGCTCGAAACGGAAGAAGTCCTGGAACGCGCCGGCCAGCCGGGGCCGCCACGCGTCGATCTCGATCGTCGTGAGGTCGATGCCGTCGATCGTGATGTGACCGGCCGTCGGCCGGTACATCCCGGCCAGCAACTTGACGAGCGTGGTCTTGCCGGCGCCGTTCTCACCGACGATCGCCACGACCGTGGCTGCGGGCAGGTGAACGTCGACGTCGTCGAGCGCCAGCCGCTCCGTCCCGGGGTAGCGGAACGAAACGTGCTCGAAGCGGATCCCGTCGGTCAGCCGATCTGGCGGCGCAGCGGTGCCATCCGCCGATCGGGCCGCGGCGTAGTCCTCCAGCCACGTCAGCCGCAGTGACGCGTCGAGCCAGATGCCGCGCAGGAAGCCGAGCTCGCCGATCGACTGGGCGAGGTACTGCGACAGGCGCTGGCCGGCGACGAGGACGAGCACCACGTCGCCGACGCTGCGGTCGAGGCCGTCGGCGACCCAGGCGATGCCGGCGACATAGGCCAGCCCGAACAACGCCCAGGCCGCGGTCTGCCACACCCCCGAGCTCCACCGGGCCATGGCGACGGGGCGGTACCAGCGGGCACGAGCGGCGCGGCGGCGGGATCGCAGCTGTTCCTGGATGCCGAGGATGCGCACCTCCTTGGCCGGCGCGGCCGTCGTGGCGAGCGTGAAGAGGTGGCGGGCCAGCCGGTCGTGCGACGCCATCGCCTCCTGCACCGAACGCTCGACACCCGGTCGCCACAGGGAGATGGTAATCGCCGGCAGACCGGCCAAGAGGAGCAGTGCGAGCAGCGGCTGGATGGATGCCAGCAGCACGGCCGTGACGGCCAGCCGCACGGCCAGCCCGATGTTGGCGAGCAGCGACGAGAACAGATGGTCGAGAGCGAACGACTGATCGCGCAGGACGGCAAGGCGGTCCAAGTAGTCCGGCCGTTCCTGGTGCTCGATCGTCGGCACCGACGCCTGGAGCCGCGCGATGTGGGCCTCCATGGCGATCGAGATGCGGTCGCGGAACCGTCGCTGCACGCGGTCGTTGAGGATGCCGACGTACCACGTGGCAGTAGCCGACACGGCCAGCCCGAGCGCGGCGACGAGCACCTTGGTGCGGTCCGCATCCAGCACGCCGTCGGCCAGGAACTTGAGCCACAGGGCGAGCAGCGCGTCCGGCAGCATCATCAGCAGCGTCGTGGCGAGTGACGCCAGCAGCAGTCGTGGCTCGGCCTGGTAGCCCAGGCGGAACGTGCGCCAGAGCGCCGGGATGGCACGCGGCAGATCGTCGGGCGAGCGATCGGCATCCGACCGAACGTTGGAATCAGACGAGCGACTCATGGACCATCTCCTCGCCGTGCTCGTCAAGCTCGACGAACCGCGATGCCTGTAGCTCGAACATCGTGCGATAGCGGCCGCCGAGCGCGATCAGCTCGTCATGCGTGCCGAGCTCGATGACGGCACCGTTCTCGAGGACGCAGATGCGGTCGGCGTGACGGACGGTCGAGAAGCGATGAGAGACGAGGATCGTCGTGCAGCCGCGGGTCGCGACGAGGATGCGTTGGAAGATCTCCGCCTCGCCACGCACGTCCAATTGGGCCGTCGGCTCGTCGAGCAGCACGACGTCCGCGCCAAGTCGCACTGCGCACACCGCACGAGCCAACGCGACGCGCTGCCATTGCCCGCCGGACAGATCCGTCCCTCCCGGGTAGCCCTTGGCCAGCACGGTGTCGAGCGGCGAAAGATCGGTCCCGCCGGCGTCGGCCAGCGCGGCGAGCACCGTGTCGTCGCCGTCACCCTGCCCTGTGGCCGGGGCGACGTTCTCGCGCAGCGACAACTCGAAGCGCACGAAGTCCTGGAACACGGCGGTGACCCGTTGACGCCAGTGGTCGAGGGGTACGTCGCGCAGATTTGCACCGTCGACGAGGATCGAGCCGGCCGTCGGGTCGTACAGCCGGCACAGCAGCTTGGCGAGGGTGGTCTTGCCGGCACCGTTCTGCCCGACGATGGCCAGTGACGATCCAGCCGGGACGACCAGGTCGAGCCCGGCCAGCACAGGCGGACCGCCCGGGTAGTGGAACGACACATCGGCGAACCGCAGCTCAGGTCCCACCGTTCGGCGCGGAGGTGGCGGCAACGTGCCGACGGCAAGGCGGGCTGCGTCGGGCATCGTGGCCTCCAACCGGCGGATCGCAGCGACCGGCGCGGCCGCCCCGTCGAGCGCCCAGCTCAGCCCGCCGAAGGCGATCGCGCTGACGCCGACCGCAGCTTGCAGTGCCACGACAGCGCCGGCCAGATCGAGGTCACCATCGGCGGCGCGGGCGCCGAGCGTCCAGAAGACCCCGACGTTGGCGACCGTCACGAGCACCATGCACGCCGCAACCGAGCGTTCGCGCAGCCGAGTCGCGTGGTGCTGGAGGTCGAACAGATGGCGGCGGTGTCCGGCGAACCGGTCGATCACCCATCCGGCCAGACCGAACAAGCGCACCTCCTTCGCCGCCGGGGGGTCGACGGCCAGCCGGTAGGCGTAGTCGGCGTGGCGTTGGGCCCGTTGCACGTCCGGCGTGTTGCGATCGCGCCACACCGCGCTCTCGCGCAGCAGCCAGTGGGTGGCGGACCACGCCGCGACGAGGACGATCGGCTGCCACCAGCCGTAGCGCGCCAGCACGATCGCCGAGGCCACGCCGATGACGAGGTTGACGAGGCCGTCGGCGATGAAGTTCATGGCGTACGACAGCGGCGGCCCGGTGATGCCGAGGTCGAAGTCGCGAGCCATCGTCAGGTCGGACGCCAGGTCGGCCCGTTCGAGGTGCGCCACGCCGTCGGGTTGGAGGGCGGCAGCCATCAGGCGGTCGTTGAGCGAGGTCGAGATCTGGTCGCCGAGGTTGTAGCCGAGCGCTTCGTGCAGCGGCCCGACGACCTGGGCGGCGACGAACGCCGCGGCGAAGAGGATCAGTGACGCACCGATCGGATCACCAGCCGTGACGGCGGCGATCAGCCATCCCGACGCGACCGCGATCAGCGCCGGCAGCACGCCGCGCAACACGGTGCCGATCCACCACAGGACCGCCAACGGCCGGTCGGCGCAGACCAGCGCGCCAGCCAGCGCCCACTCCTGGCGGGCGCGCAACCTGGTGATCATCGCCACGGCCCCATCATGCGCCGGGGGTGCGCGCCGCGCTTGGACGAATGCCGGATCGCCGCGAGGGGTGAGAGGTGAGCGCACCTGTCGCGCTCATCCCTCACCTCGACGCAGGGATCGGCCGGACGCATCGCTGGCAACATGACGGCGTGGTCGACCCCCAAGACGCACTCGCCCGCCTGTCGGAGACGATCGACCGGTTGATCCGGCCGGGACCGTACGACTACTCGATCGACGATGTGGCCGCGGCCGCCGGGATCGACGTCGCGATCGCCCGGCGGCTGTGGCGGGCGATGGGCTTCCCCGACCCGCGACCGGACCGTCCGATCGGCACGGCGCGGGACGTCGAGGGCTTCCGTCGGGCGATGGAGCGGGCGACCACCGAGCGCCAGATCGAACGGCTGATCCGCCAGACCCGTGTGATCAGCTCGTCGATCGCCCGCATCGCAGAGGTCTGGGTGGACGACCTGCGCGAGGCGCTCGACGGTGGGATGACGCCGGACGTCTTCGCCGCCATGCTCACCGAGGAGCTGGACCTCGATCGGATCACGTGGCTGCTCGGCTACGTGCATCGCCATCAGCTGCACGCCGCCATGCGGCGCGAGCTGGCTGTCCGCAGCAGTGGGGCGACGGGATCGATGCGGGCCGTCGGGTTCGCCGATCTCGTCGGGTTCACCGAGCTGACGCAGACGACCTCTGCGGGTGACCTCGCCCTGCTCATCGAATCGTTCGAAGGACTTGTCTACGACACGATCCCTCGCTGCGGCGCCCGGCTGGTCAAGACCATTGGCGACGAGGTGATGTTCGTCGCCGACGACGTGCTGAGAGCGGTCGACGTGTCGCTGGCGCTGTGTCGGCGCGACGGGCATGCGGAACTGCCGCAGTTGCGGATCGGGTTGGACGCTGGGCGGGCGTTCTGGTTCGAAGGCGACCTCTACGGTCCCGCCGTCAACCTCGCCAGCCGGGTCGTGGCGACCGCCGGGGCTGGTCGCATCGCCGCAACGGCGGCGGTGCGTGACGCGCACCCGGACGGAGCGGCCTGGATGGCGCTGCCGGCGCAGGACCTGAAGGGCTTCGGACCCGTCGAGCTATGGGAGGTCACCACGTGACGCCGTGGCGCTGTGTGCAGCACGAGCACATCACCCGGCTCACATCATGATGCTACAGTAGGCGCATGCGAACGACGGTCACGCTCGACGACGACGTGGCCGCAGCCATCGACGCGATGCGGCGTGCGGACGGGATCGGCGTCAGCGAAGCCGTCAACCGGCTCGTCCGCCAGACGCTCGTCGCACCCAAGCGCCGGACGCCGTACCGACATCAGTCGGCCCGCGTCGGATTGCGCGTCGACGTCGCCAACGTGGCCGAGGTCCTGGAGCTGCTGGACGCGCGCTGATCGTGCTGCTCGATGCCAACCTGCTGCTGTACGCCGTCGACGAGGCGTCGCCACACCACGAGCGGGCGAGTAGTTGGCTCGCGGACGTGCTCAACGGTGACCGCAGGGTCGCGTTGCCGTGGCAGACCGTCGGAGCCTTCCTGCGCATCATCACCCATCCCCGCGTCGCCGCCGAGCCGCTCACCGGCGCGCAGGCGTGGCGGTTCGTCGCCGCTTGGCTGGCGACACCGGTGGTGTGGATCCCCCACGTGACCGACCGGACCGCGTCGATCCTCGGCGCGCTCGTCGAACGCTACGCGTTGACGGGGAACGCCATGCCTGACGCTCAGCTCGCAGCCATCGCCATCGAGCACGGCTTGGTCGTCGTGTCGGCGGACACGGACTTCGCGCGCTTCGAGGAGGTGGCGTGGACCGACCCGTTGCGCTGACGCCGGATCGGCACGTCGCCATCGTCACGGGGGCGAACCATGGCATCGGGGCGGCCACGGTGCTCGCACTGGCCGCCGCAGGGTGCGACGTGTTGGCGACGTACCTCCGCCTCGCACCCGACGCAAGCGCGGAGGCGGCGTACAACAGTGCCCGCGCGTCGGACGCGACGGCGGTTCTACGAGATGCGGCCGGAGGTGGGCGGGTGCTGGCGGTCGAGGCCGATCTCTCCGACGTCGCCACGATACCGACGCTGTTCGACACGGCCGAGGCCCAGCTCGGGCCGGTCGACATCCTCGTCAACAACGCCAGCGGGTGGTGTGCGGACTCGTTCGCCGGTGACGGCGATGACCTCGTCGGACGTTCGCGCCAGCCGATGACGGCGGCGACGTTCGAGCGCATCTTCGTCGTCGATGCCCGCGCCTCCGCGTTGCTCATCGCTGAGCTGGCGTCCCGGATGCGCCAGCGCGGCGCCAGCTGGGGGCGGATCGTCGGACTCACCTCGGGCGGTCCGGCAGGCTTCCCCGGCGAGGTGTCGTACGGCGCGGCGAAGGCGGCCTCGGACAATTACACGATGTCGGCGGCGATCGAGTTGGCCGACCTCGCCGTCACCGCCAATGTCGTGCACCCGCCGGTGACCGACACCGGCTGGGTCACCGAGCAGGTGCGGGCGCTCGTTGCGCGGTCGACCGACCACGTGCACGTCGCCGAACCGACCGAGGTCGCCGAGGTCATCGCCTGGCTGTGCACCGACGCCGCCCGCCTCGTCACCGGCAACGTGATCCGTCTGCGCTAGCGAGAAGGGCGCGATGAGCGATGAGTGGTCATGCACCACTCATCGCTCATCACACGGCCCGGTCGAGGGCGAGCGAGACGCGGCGCGCAACGTGTCGGCGAGCGTGCGCAGCTCGGCGCGCACATCGGGGGAGTCGAGCACCTCGAAGCTGAACGGCAGGCTGGCCAGGTAGCGGGCGATCCAGTCGGCGTCGCCGCCGATCGTCACGATGCTCGTCGTCCCACCAGCGGGATCCGGCTCGATGACGCCGATGGTCGGCGCGATCTCCCGGGCGGCGACGTCCGGCGGGACGGAAAGCCGGATCCGCGCCTGCGTGTCGTAGACCCGAACGGCCACGCCTGCGGCGACGAGCGCGGCAGCATCTGGCGCTTCGCGCTCAGAGCTGCGGGCGCCAGTCACTGTCGGCTGGCTCACGCGATCGACGCGGAACGTCCGCCAGTCGTCGCGGTCGATGTCGAACGCGACGAGGTACCACCGGCTGCGCACCGAGACCAGCCGGTGCGGCTCGACGTGCCGACGGCTCGTCCGGTCGTCGCCGGCCCGGTAGTCGAAGCGCACCCGGTGCTGGCGGCGACAGGCGTCGGCCAGGGCCATGAGGATCGAGGTATCGGTGTGCGTGTCGCCCGGCTCGTTCGCCCGACCGAGCCGGATGCTGACCGCACTCAGCGTCTCGACCCGCTCGCGCAGCGCGCTCGGCAGGACCTGAGCGAGCTTGGCCGAGGCCGCCACGGCCGTCTCGCCGAGCTGCGCATCGGCGGTGCGCGAGAGGTCACGCAGCGCGACGGACACAGCGACCGCCTCGTCGTCGTCGAGCAGCAGCGGCGGGAGGCGACCGCCCGCGCCGAGGCGATAGCCGCCGTAGCGACCGGTCGTGCTCTCGATCGGGTAGCCGAGCGCGCGGAGGCGGGTGATGTCTCGGCGCAGCGTGCGGCCCGTGATCTCCAGTCGCTCGACGAGCGCGTCGGCCGACCAGCTCGGCCGGGATGTGAACAGCACGAGCAACCGCAGGAGACGGGCGGGGGTGTCCACGGTCACCAAGGCTGCCAGAACTTGCGGACGTGTCCTGTCCACAATCGTCCGTACGTTCGATGACATGCTCTTCATCTCGCCCGACTCCGCTTGGGAGCTCCGCCATGACCGTGAGCGACGGCTGACCGAACAGTTCGCACCAGATCGCCGCCGACGTCGGGCCACCCCGCGGTCGCCCGTGGACCACCTCCCCGATCCCACGGGCGGCCCGGCGGCGGCCTAGCACGCTGGTCCCGGCGACCCCAGCTGGGGACAATCCACTACAGTGCGACCGTCGGGCGGGAGGTGTGGGTGGGTGGACATTCGGCGGCTGGTGCGGGTGGACACGGAGATCGGCGACGGCGATCGAGTGCCTGGGACGAGTGTGCGCGACGACACGGAGCGTGGGTGCAGGCCACGACGGACGCCAGTAAGTGCGATCGTCACGATCAGCCAGTGACCATGAACCCGCACCCGTTCCGGCGACGCCTCGGCGTCGTGATCATGCTGTCCGCCGCGCTGGCGGCGTGCGGCGGCGAAGCCGGACCCCGCGGTGCCGCGCCGGGTACGACCGTCGAGCCCACCATCTCGACAGGCGCGGCGCCGCCGACGACGCTGGCGGTGGTCGGCGCGGTGACGACTGCAACGCAGGAGCCCACGACGTCCGAAGCGTCGTCGACGTCTTCAGCGCTGGTGGAAACGACCGCTGGGAGCGCGGCGACGAGCTCCGCCCCGATCGAGACCCCTGCGGTCGCAATGCCAGAGGCGACGCCATTGGTCGGCGGGACGCGCTACGTCGTCCCCGGCGCCAACTCGGCGCTTACCCCGTCGGTGACGGTCGGGTTCACTGCGCCCTTCGACGGCGTGTTCGGCGTCGCCCTCGACGGGTTGGTCGGAGTCGCCCTCGACGAGGAGGGGTTCGCTCCCTTGATCACGATCGCGGCGCTCGATCGAGCCGTTGCGGTGAAAGACCCCGTCGTCGACTTCTCCAACCTGGTCATCTCCGACGAGTCCGCCGACACGGTCGAGGACGTGCCCGTCGACTACCTGGCCTGGTTCGCCGAGCGGCCGGGCATCACCGCCGGTCCAGTGACGGAAGCGCGGTTCGGCGGGCTGGCGGCCCGGAGCATGTCCTACGAGGTGGGAGCCGTCCCTGGGGCCTTCCCGTGTGCGCCTGACCTTCCGCCGTGCCTGGCGTGGCTCTACTTCCGGGTCGGCATCCTGATCACCAACTACGAGGGTGACGTCGGCACGCTGTACGAGCTGGACGTCGACGGCAGGCGAGTGCTCGTCGACGTCGCCGACGAGGACGGTGCAGCCCAGCTCGCCGACAGCGTCGAGCTCATCGCCGACGGCTCATGAGTCGCCGGTCAGTTCGGTCGGCGGTGGTGAGGGGTGCGGCGGTCCGGATCGCGCTAGCGGCCGGGGCGCTCGTCCTCGGTCTGGTCGTGGACGCGGCGGCGGGTGACCCGGCGTCGGATGCGTTGACACCGCGGCTCGATCGGACCGACTCCCGTGTCGTCGTGGTGGCGTTCGAGGCCGGGCGTGACGGCCTGGTCGTGCGCGAGGCTGCGTATCGACGAGCGACCTTCTACCGCGACATCGCCAACGTCGCCCAGAACGCCGGCGCACGAGCGATCGGCTTCGTCGACTTCGACAGCCTCGGCTTCTCCGACGGAGCCGGCGGGCGAGGCAACGTCGTCGGGTCGTCCGCGCTGGCGGAGGCGGGGGTCATCCCGCTCATCGACGTCACCGTCGAGTCGGCGAGCGAGGGCTTGCCGCTGCTGACGGCCTACCGGGTCGACCCGCTCTCCAGCGAGCTCGCCGGAACCGCCATGCCGCTCGCCGCTCGAGGCGACGTGGTACGCACCGTGCCGGCGCTGGCGCGGGCCATCGAGCTCGCGGACGGCGCGATCGTGAACCTCGCACCGTTTGCCGTGGAGGCGGCCGACCGTGACGCGACGTCGGTGGTTCCGGGTCTGGCGTTTCGCCTCGCCGAACTCGGGACCGGCACCGCGCTGACTGAGCCGGCTGTTGACGGGGTCACGCTCGGCGACCGTCGCGTCCCCCTCGAGGACGGTTCGCTGCGCGTGCGCTGGTCGAGCGAGCTCGACTCCGTCGACGACGTCAGGGTGATCGCCTTCACCGACGTGATCAAGGGCCTCGGCTCCGACTCCGTGTTCCAGGATGCGATCGTCCTCGTCGGGACGGTGGATCCGGCGTCCACGGCCTTCGTCGACACCCCGATCGGCCGACTGCCCGAGCTCCTGGTCCATGCCAACGCCCTCAACACGGTGCTCACCGGCGAGACGATCGCCGAGGGCTCGTGGGTCCCTTCAACCCTCGCCGCAGCAGTTGCTGCGCTGTTGATCGTCGCGTTGGCGATCTGGCGTCGATGGCTGGCCTGGTTGGTGGCGCTCGCCGTCGGTGCAAGTTGGCTCGTGCTGGTCTGGTTCCTGGCCGGCGACGGCACGCTGCTGCGCCCACTTGCCGTCCCGGTGGCGGCGGTCGTTGCGGCCTTGCTGGCGACCCTGCTCAGCCAGTTGACCGCCCTGGCCGAACGGCGGCATCTGCGCTCGCTGTTCTCGCAGTACGTGCCCGCCACCGTCGCCCAGCAGCTTGTCGCGTCCGGTCGAGGCGCAGCGGCGTCCGAGGGCGAGCGGGTGGTGGTGACGGCGCTGTTCTGCGACCTCCGCGGGTTCACGTCCCTCGCCGCGGTGCTCGAGCCCGGGCAGGTCCGCGACCTGCTGAACCGCTACTACGACGCGATGGCCAAGGTGGTGCTGGAGTGCGAGGGCACCGTGCTGCAGTACACCGGCGACGAGGTCTTCGCCGTGTTCGGGGCGCCACTGCCAATGGTCTCGCACGCCGATGTCGCGCTGCGCTGCGCACGTCGCATGTTCGCCGTCCTGCCGGACCTCAACACATTGCTCAGCGATGAGACGCTCCCCCACCTCAACTTCGGCATCGGCGTGCACTCCGGCGACGTGATCGCCGCTCACGTCGGTTCGTCCATCCGCATGCAGTACACCGTCATCGGCGATGCCATCAACATCGCCAGCCGTCACTGCAGCATGGCTCGCGCCGGGCAGGTGATGCTGTCGAGCGTCACGTACGCCTTGCTGTCCGACCAGCCCGACGACGCCGAGCGCGTCGAGGACATCCCCATCAAGGGCATCGCCGGCCGGCACGTGGCCTACCGCGTGCAGTGCATCCCGGACCTCGCCGACGAGGATCCGGATGGAACGGTCCTTGCCGGCGTCACGCGGATCGACCCGCAGCCGTGAGCGGGCGATGAGCGATGTGCGTCGCCTGACCACTCATCGCGCATCGCTCATCGCGCTCCGTCTCGGGGGCGCTGATGTCAGCTGGCGCGCAGCGTGGCCAGGGCGTCGGCGAGGACGTCGGCCAGGAGGTCGGAGATGCCGTCGTCGTTGCGGGCCATCGCCACGGGGAGGCGTCGGGGCAGCGCCGGGACCTCGGGGATCGGCCCTCGGGCGGCGATCGACGTGGCCAGCACATCGATCTCCGGTTCGATGGTGCGCCCGCCAGGACGCCATCCGCCTGCCTCGTCGAACTCGTCGCCGATCCGGCTGTCGGGGTCGTCCCCACCGATGTCGGCGCGTCGCCACAACGCCAGCACCTGCGGGTCGATCGTCACCTCGTCGGCAAGCACGAGCAGCGTGGCGAGCGCGTGCTTGCACAACGCGCCGGCGAACGCCCCGTCGTCCGGGCACGTGCACTCCGCCCGCAGCTCGTCCCGGTCGGGGACCAGCGCCAGTGCCGAGGCGCCAGCCGCTGCCGGCCGCACGCGCACGTGCGTCTGGTACGGCTCGAACCGGGACCCACGGATCAAGGCCCGCACCTCGCCCGGACCGATCTCGATGTCCACGACCGCTCCGTCGCGGGCGTACGTCTTCGCTCGGCTGAACCGGCCGGGGTCGGACAGCTCGGCAGCGAGGGCGCGCAGCATCACCGCCGGGACACGGCCCGGCGGGTTGGCGTCGATGATCCGGCGCGGCGGCGTCATCGTGCGCTCACCGTGCCGATCACGTGCCGGTCGAGCGTGACCAGCTCGCGCAGGTCGGCCGTCGACAGCTCGGACAGCCATGCCTCACCGCTGCCGACGACGGCATCGGCGAGCTTGCGCTTGTCGTCGATCATCGTTGCAATGCGTTCCTCGACGGTGCCTTCGCACACCAGCTTGTGGACGAGCACCGTCTTGCCCTGGCCGATCCGCCAGGCCCGGTCCGTGGCTTGGTCCTCGACGGCCGGGTTCCACCAGCGGTCGTAGTGGATGACCTGGCTGGCGGCTGTGAGGTTGAGCCCAACACCGCCGGCCTTCAGCGACACGAGCAGCAGGGGCGGCCCGCCGCCCGCCTGGAACTCGCCCACCATCGACTCGCGACGCCCCCGGGCCACGCCGCCGTGGAGGAACGGCACGCGCAGTTCGAGTCGTTCGGCAGCATGGCGGCGCAACAGCTCGCCCATCTCACGGAACTGGGTGAACACGAGAGCCCGCTCGCCGACGTCGAGCAGTTCGTCGACGAGCTCGTCGTAGCGGGCGAGCTTGCCCGAACGGCCGTCGAGGCGCGAACCGTCGCCGAGCACGTGGGCGGGGTGGTTGCAGATCTGCTTGAGCCGGGTCAACGCGGCGAGGACCAACCCGCGCCGCCGCATGCCCGTGGTGCTCGCGGCGTCCGTCAGCAGCTGATCGACGACGTGCTGGTACAGCACGGCCTGCTCGCGGGTGAGACCGGCCCAGGCGATCTGCTCGATCTTGTCGGGCAGCTCGGGCACGAGTTGGCGGTCGGCCTTGCTGCGCCGCAGCACGAATGGCTGGGTGATGCGCCGCAGGCGAGCCGCCGCGTCGCTGTCACCGTCGCGCTCGATCGGCTTGGCGTAGCGGTGGCGGAAGTGCTCGCGGCTGCCGAGCAGCCCCGGGTTGACCGCATCGACGATGGCCCACAGCTCGGAGAGCCGGTTCTCGACGGGCGTGCCGGTGAGCGCCAGCTTCTGACCGGCGCGCAGGGCGCGGACCGCCTTGGCGGCACGAGTCGCCGGGTTCTTGATCGCCTGCGCCTCGTCGAGGACGACCGTCGACCACGCCACGCTGCGCAGGTGCGGGAGATCGCGGGGCAACAACCCATACGTCGTGACGACGATGTCGGCCGCTGCCAGGTCGATGCCGCCATCGCCATCGCCATCGCCATCGCCATCGCCAACGTTGGCGTTGGCGTTGGCCGTCGATCGCTCCGGGCCGTGATGTACGACGACGGTCTGCTCGGGAGTGAACCGGGCCGCTTCGGCCACCCAGTTGTGCACCACCGACAGCGGGCAGACGACGAGGTGCGGGCCGGACCGCTGCTGCAGGTGGGCGAGGGCGGTCGCCGTCTTGCCGAGCCCCATGTCGTCGGCGAGGCACCCTCCGAGGCCGAGGCGTTCGAGGAACTGCAGCCACCCCAGCCCGCGTCGCTGGTAGGGACGCAGCTCGCCGACGAAGCATGGACCTTCGCTGACCTCGTGCAGTCGGTCGTCGGGCAACCCGCCGAGCAGCTCGTCGGTCCACGATCGTGACCCGTCGGCGGCGGCCTCCAGTTCGCCCTCGGCAGCGAGGCGGAGCAGCTCGACGGCGCCGACCTGCTGATGATCCCGGGAGTGCGCGTCAAGGCGCTCGCGGGCCTTGCGCAGCGCAGCCGGGTCGAGGCGCACCCAGCGCCGCCCGACGCGCAGGAGCGTCGCCCCCGCGGCCTCGGCGCGAGCGAGCTCGGCAGCGGAGAGCGCCGCCTCGCCGTCCGCATCGGCGATGACGAGCCGCCACTCGACGACGGCTTCTCGGGCGAAGCCGCCGGGCCGGTCCGACGAGGGGGCGGGAGTGACCCGACCACGGACGGTGACGCCGCCGCGGACCAGTCGCTCCGGGCCGACCAGCTCGATGCCGAGTTGCTCGAGCGCGGCGGGGGCCTGTTCGAGGAATCGGTCGGCGGCGTCGAGATCAAGGCTGACCGCCGCCGGCTCGTGGACCGCCGCCAGGTCGGCCAGGTCGTCGACGTGGGCGGCAACGGTGGCGGCGACCTCGAGCAGTGCGGCGGCGAGGACGGGGAGATGATCGTCGCGACCTGCGACCTCGCGCCCGAGCGGCGTCCTGTCCCACACGTCGTCGGCCGAGCACCAACGTCCCGGATCGAGCTCGTCGACCAGCTCCAACCGCACCTCCCAGTCGTCGCCCCCCTTTTCGGTGTTGGCGTCGTCGGGTACGATCAGTCGCAGGCGGGGCACGACGACGGGCTCGCCTGACGCGCGGCGCCGCCGGCGATCGAGCTGCGAACGGATCACGGCGAGCGCCTCGGCGTCGACGCGACGGTCGACCAACGGGTCGGGGCTGGACAGCGCCCGGAAGATCGACCGCATGGCGATGATGCGTGGCTGGCGACGACTCGGGAGGTCGGGCATCCACCAGCGGTCGACAAGCCGCTGGCGGGCGAGTCCGTCGACGAAGGCGGCGTGGATGTCGGCGACCGTCGTCGGGTCGTCGTCTCCGAGGACGACCGCCGGCATCGCCTCGGCGAGGCCGGCGATCGCGTCGTCGACTGCGGCGTCGGTCAGCGGCACCCAGCGGGCGACGGTCATGCCGCGCTCGACGCGCACGACCGGCGTGAGGTGGCCGCTCGCGACGGTCGCCGAAGCGAGCGTGGCCACTGCGCCAAGCCAGCGCAGCGGGTCACTGCTCGGTTGCGAGCGGGTGGCCGAGCGCAGCCAGGCGGCGGCCGACGGGCCCGGAAGGCGGACGGTGGGTGGGCGGATCTCGCGGCCGTCCGGGAGCCGCACGTCGAGCGAGGCGAACCGCCGACCGAGCGCCGCGTGGCGGCGGTCGAGCACGGCACGGTCGAGCCACGCCGGCGCCATGGTGTTGCGGCCGTCCCATCCCCACAGGTGCAGGGCGTCGTCGCGCCACGTTCCGAGCAGCGTGGCTGCCGCCATCGGCGCCTGCTCCGGGCTTCGCAGCGGACGACGATTGGGCACGTTCGGCAACCTACTGATGGGGTGTCACGCCGTGCCGCCATCCGAGGCGCTGAGCGCATCGGAGGGTTTCCCGCGGCCCGTCAGGGACGGAACCCCTCCGATGCGCCGAAAGCCTCGGACGAGGTGCCGCTGGACGACCTACTGCTGGTAGTTCTCGACCACGTCGGCGGGGCGGACGTGGGCGTCGTCGGGGTCGAGGCCGGCGTCGCGTCGGGCTCGCCGCTGGCGCAGGAGGTCCCAGCACTGGTCGAGGGCGACCTCCAACTGGCCGAGGCGCTCGGCATCCGACTCGGTCAGCGGGTTGCCGGGCGTTGCCGTGCCCTCCAGGCGGTGCTCCTCGTCGACGAGCTCGTCGATGCGGGCGATCAGCTCTCCATCAGTCATCGGTCATCGATCCGTTCTCGATCGCGGTCGGCAGGTGCGCGACCGTACCGGTCACTGGCTGGCCAGCACCATCGTCCAATACGGCGTGCCGCCCGACGAGTAGGACAGACCGACCCCGATCTCTCGGAAGTTGCCGCTGAGGATGTTCGCCCGGTGACCCGAGCTGTTCATCCACGAGCCCATCACGCTCGCCGTGTTGGGTTGGCCGGCCGCGACGTTCTCTCCCCACGTCGAGGCGAGGTACCCGGTGCGGGCGATGCGCGTCCCCGGGTTCGACCCGTCGCTGCCCGTGTGGGTCATGGTGGCCCTGGTCGCCTGGTCGACGGAGTGGTTCTGGGCCGCCGAGCTGAGCGCGCTGTTGACTCGCAGGGCGGGCAGCCCGTACTCGGCGCGACGCTGGTTGGCGATGTCGACGACCTGCTGCTGCTGGCTCGGCGGCGCACACTCCTGGAGGGCCGGCACGAACGATCCGACGGCGACGAGCGCCGAAGCGCCGAACGCTCCAAGGTTCGTGGTGGCGCGGTGCCAGCGGGATGGACGGAGAACGGAAAGGTCCATTGGGGGGCTCCTGATGTCGGTTCGGTTCCACGTACTGTCATCGAATCGTAACATGTTGTCGCCTTCCTGCTGGGGCGTGGTGATGGTGGCGCCGGAGCCCGCTAGCGACTACTTGACACGAAACGACTCAAGTTTTATGCGGCGCGATAGACTGTGACGATGGCGCTCGACCCGAAGAAGTGGACCCTCAAGACGCAGGAGGCAATGGCTGCCGCGATCGATCAGGCAAAGGCCAACTCCAACCCCGAACTGACCCCTGACCACCTCCTGGCGGCGCTCACCCGGCAGGACGACACGATCGTGCCCGCCGTCCTCGCCAAGCTCGGCCAGGCGCCCCTGATGGTGCGCAACAAGGCCGACGAGGCGGTCGCCAAGCTGCCCAAGGCCTACGGTGGCGACGAGCCGCGCCTCGCCCGGGCGCTCAACCAGGTCTTCGACGACGCCCAACGGGTGCAGTCGGATCTGCGCGACGACTTCCTCTCCGTCGAGCACCTGTTGCTGGCGATGCACGAGCGCCTCGGCGTCGGGACCGAGGAACTGCTGCAGGTCTTGCAGGAGGTGCGCGGGTCGCACCGCGTCACCTCGCAGAACCCGGAGGATCAGTTCCAAGCCCTCGAGCGGTACGGGCAGGACCTCACCGCACGCGCCCGCGAGGGCAAGATCGACCCGGTCATCGGACGCGATGACGAGATCCGGCGCGTCATCCAGGTGCTGTCGCGGCGGACGAAGAACAACCCGGTGCTGATCGGCGAGCCCGGCGTCGGCAAGACGGCGATCGTCGAAGGGCTGGCCCGGCGCATCGCCGACGGTGACGTGCCCGAGGGCCTGAAGTCGAAGCGCCTGATCGCCCTCGACATCAGCTCGATGCTGGCCGGCGCGAAGTACCGGGGCGAGTTCGAGGAACGCCTGAAGGCCGTGCTCAAGGAGATCACGGATGCCGCCGGCGAGATCATCACGTTCGTCGACGAGCTGCACACGATCGTCGGCGCCGGCGCGGCCGAGGGCGCGCTGGATGCGGGCAACATGATCAAGCCCATGCTGGCCCGCGGTGAGCTGCGGATGATCGGCGCGACCACGCTCGACGAGTACCGCAAGTACGTGGAGAAGGACCCGGCGCTGGAGCGGCGTTTCCAGCAGGTGTACGTCGCTGAGCCCTCGGTCGAGGACACCGTCGGCATCCTGCGGGGGCTGAAGGAGCGCTACGAGGTGCACCACGGCGTACGCATCCAAGACTCGGCGCTCGTCGCTGCGGCCGTGCTGTCCAACCGCTACCTCACGAACCGGTTCCTGCCGGACAAGGCGATCGACCTGGTCGACGAGTCGGCGAGCAAGCTGCGCATCGAGATCGACTCGATGCCAACGGAGATCGACGTCGTTGAGCGACGCATCCTGCAGCTCGAGATCGAGCAGGTGGCGTTGGAGCCAAAACCTGGCCAGGCGGCGAGCGACGACGCATCGGTGGCGCGACTCGACCGGCTGCACGACGAGCTGGCCAACCTCAACGTGGAGGTCGCCGAGATGAAGCGCCACTGGGAGGCCGAGCGCGCGGCGATCGACGCCATCAGGACGTTGAAGGAGGAGCTGGAGCAGTTGCGCACGCAGCTCGAGCGGGAAACCGACCTGAACGTGGCCGCCGAGATCCGCTACGGGCGGATCCCCGAGCTGGAGCGGCGCGTCGAGGATGCCTCCGCCCACCTCGACGAGCTGCAGTCCGAACAGCGGATGCTGAAGGAGGAAGTGGATGCCGAGGACATCGCCGAGGTCGTGGCGAAGTGGACGGGCGTGCCGGTCAGCCGACTGATGGAGGCCGAGGCGGCCAAGCTGATCCGCCTCGAGGAGCACCTCCACGAGCGGGTCGTCGGGCAGGACGACGCAGTGCGCGCCGTGGCCAACGCCGTTCGGCGCAGTCGGGCCGGACTCGCCGATCCGGACCGGCCGATCGGGTCGTTCATGTTCCTCGGACCGACCGGTGTCGGCAAGACCGAGCTGGCCCGCGCGCTGGCGCAGTTCCTGTTCGACGACGACCACGCGATGGTGCGCATCGACATGGGCGAGTATCTGGAGAAGTTTTCGGTGTCCCGGTTGATCGGCGCACCTCCCGGCTACGTCGGCTACGACGAGGGTGGGCAGTTGACGGAGGCCGTGCGGCGGCGGCCGTACTCGGTCGTGCTGCTGGACGAGATCGAGAAGGCCCACCCGGACGTGTTCAACACGCTGCTGCAGGTGCTGGACGACGGGCGCCTGACCGACGGGCAGGGGCGCACAGTCGACTTCACGAACGTCGTGCTGATCATGACGTCGAACCTGCCGGGCGACCCGCTCGACTTCTTCCGTCCGGAGTTCATCAACCGAGTCGACGAGATCATCCGGTTCAAGGCGCTGACGCAGGACGACCTGACGCGCATCGTCGAGATCCAGCTGGAACGCTGGCGCGACCGGTTGGCCGAGCGGCGCATCGCCCTCGACGTGTCGGCTGAGGCGATGGCCCACCTGGCGCGCGAGGGGTTCGACCCCGCGTTCGGCGCCCGCCCACTGAAGCGGATCATCCAGCGCGAGATCGGCGATCAGGCGGCCATGCTGTTGCTCGAGGGCAAGGTCACCGACGGCGGCGCGATCCAGGTCGACGTCGACGTCGACGGCACGCTGTCCGTCACGGCCTAGGACCTGGGCGGATTGGGGGACGAGTTCGCCCGCTGATCCCTGGGTTGGTCGAAGCAGCTCCTGAAGGTCGAGGGCCGGCCGGTTCTTGCGGCGGATCTAGGATCGACGGCTTGACCGCGCCGATCGCCCAGGTCGACGTCGACGAGTCCGAGGCGCAGGCCCGCCGTGAACGATTTCCGGTCGGTGCATCGATCGAGTTCGCCGACCTCGAGGAGCACGCTCGCGCCGGTGCCCTCGACCGCCTGCGGGCGGCCGAGCCGGTGTCGTGGGTGCCCGCACTCGGGGGGTGGCTCGTCACCGACCACGCAATGGCGCATCGCGTCCTCGGTGCGCGGGGTGACTACACGGTGTGGGCCGAACCCAACCTCGTGCGGGCCTCGCTCGGCGTGACGATGCTGACGAGCGATCCGCCGGAGCACGCCCACCAGCGGCACCCGTTCGACGAGCCGTTCCGGCTGCGTGCGGTGCGCAATCGCTTCGAGTCCCCGGTGGAGACACGCGTGGGTCGCCTCCTCGACGAGCTGGTGCCGCTCGGTCGTTGCGAGCTCGTCGCGGAGTTCGCCGCACCGTTCGCCATCCTCGTGGCCGGCGACATCCTCGGGCTGTCGCTCACCGACGTCGACGAGGTCCAGGGCTTCTACGACGCCTTCGCCGGCGCGATGGTCTACGACGGCGATCCTGCGCCGCAACAGGCTGCCGACGTCGCTCGGCGCGCCCTGAACGAGATCCTGCTCGCTGAGCTGCACCGGGTCCGGCGCACCCCTGACGGGTCGGTCACCTCGGTCGTCGCCAACGACACCTCCGCCGCGCTCACCGACGACGAGATCGTCGCCCAGCTGCGGGTGATCCTGTTCGGCGCCATCGAGACCGTCGAGTCGATGCTCGTCAACGCCGTCCTGCTCCTCTTGCAGCACCCCGAGGAGCTCGCCGCCGTCCGGTCCGATCCGATGCTGTTGCCGAACGCCATCGAGGAGGGGATGCGCCTCATCCCCCCGGTTGCCTTCATCGAGCGGTGGACGGCCGGCGACGTCGAACTGGGACCGGTGCACCTCGGCCCCGGCGAGTTCGTCGGCATCAGCTCGCTCGCCGCCGGGCGCGATCCGGCGGTCTTCGCCGACCCGCTGCGATTCGACGTGTGCCGGCCGAACGCCCGCAGCCACCTCGCCTTCAGCTTCGGCGTGCACCACTGCCTCGGCATCAACATGGCGCGGCTGCAGGGCGCCATCGCCCTCGCCGCGATCCTCGACCGAATGACCGGCCTGAAGATCATCGCCGCCAGCGAACCGCACGGCTTCGCGTTCCGCCGCCCACCGACCCTGCACGTGCGCTGGCGGGCCTGGCGACGACGTCGTGACGTGGCGAACGCGGCGACGTGGTGAGCCCGGGACCGGCCTTCGCCGGACCACGAAGTAGCGTTCCGCCGACGCACGAAGGGGAGCACATGCGAGTGGGCAGGGCGATATCGGTGGCAGTGGTCGGCGTCCTCGTCGCGGCGGCATGTGGCAGCGACGACAACGGGTCCGGTGCCGAGACGACCGTCGGCGCGGACACCACCGCCGGCGCATCGACCGTCGCGGCGACGACGACGCAGGGCGGCGCGGCGACGACGGCCGGTGACGGGACTGTGGCGAGCGACTGCTCCCTCGACGAGCCGTTGAAGATCGGGTACGCCGCCGACTTCAGCGACCTCGGCGGTTTCGTCGACAGGCCGGGATCGGAAGCCGCCGGTGTGCAGGTCGACCTGATCAACGTGGCCGGTGGCGTCGGCGGTCAGCAGGTGGAGTACGTGGTGAAGGAGCTGCCCGCCGATCCGTCCGGCGCGCAGCGCGTCGCCCAGGAGCTCCTCGACGAGGGCGTCGACGCGATCATCGCCCCGCCGTTCGCCTACAACGGGGGGCCGCTGATCGACACCGTGGCCGGGCAGGTGCCGGTGATCTCCAACGCGTCGACGGATCTCGCGCTCGCCGACGCCGCACGCGGCGCCTTCCTAATGTCATTCAGCGATCCGGTGCAGGCCGCCGCGGCGGCCGAGCTCGCCGCTCGCGACGGGGCCACCACGGCGGTCACGTTCTCCTCGCCGGACGATGCCTACTTCACCAACACGACCGCCGCCTTCACCGCAGCCTTCACCGAGGGTGGCGGTGAGGTCGTGCGCGACTTCACCTACGGCTTGGCCGACGAGGACTTCTCATCACAGGTCAACGAGCTGGCCGGCCTCGACCCGGCGCCCGAGGTGCTCTACACCGCGCTGATCATGCCGGCCCTCGCTGTGTTGCTCGAGCAGCTCGACGCGGCCGGGCTCGGCGATGTGCGGGTCATCGGCGCCGACAGCTTCGATGCCACGCTGGTGTGGACGGCAGGCGAGGCGGCCGAAGGTGTCGCCTTCACGGCCCACACCTTCCCCCGTGACGGCAACCGGGTGCAGGAGTTCCTCGACGCCGCCAGCGAGGCGGGTGTCGAGATCGAGACGGTCAGCTTCGGGGCGCTGGCCTCGGACGTCGTGCAGGTCTTCGCGGCGGCAGCGGAGCAGGCGTGCTCGATCGACGGCCCGACGCTGATCGAAACGATCGCCGGGCTGAGCGACCTCGAGGTCACGACGGGGACCGTCACGTACGCCGGCACGGACGGCGTGCCCGAGCGCGACGTCACCATCCTCACCGTCGAAGGTGGCGAGCCGACCTTCACCGACGCCTTCCGGCCGGCCTTCGTCCCCTGAGCTGATGCTCGCCGTCGACGGCGTGACGACGCGCTATGGCGCGATCGTCGCACTCCACGCCGTGTCCGTCGACGTCGGCGAAGGCGAGCTGGTTGCGCTCGTCGGACCGAACGGTGCCGGCAAGACGACGCTGCTCAACTCGATCGCCGGGCTGCTGCGCCCGAGCGGAGGGCGCGTTCGCCTCGACGGCGTCGACGTGACAGGCGCCGAACCAGCTGCGCTGGTGCGGGCAGGATTGTCCCTCGTGCCCGAGCGGCGCCGGATCTTTCGCGACCTGACCGTCGGGGAGAACCTGCAGCTCGCCGGCGTGACGGCCCGCCCGGGGCAACGCCGCCAACGGCTGGACGAGGCGCGGCAACGGTTCCCGATGCTGGCGGGCAAGTGGTCGACCTCTGCCGGCTACCTCTCGGGCGGCGAGGCCCAGCAGCTGGCGGTGGCGCGGGCGTTGATGAGCGATCCCCGCATCGTCCTGCTCGACGAACCGACGCTCGGCCTGGCGCCGGTCATGGTCGACGTCGTGTTCGATCTGCTCGTCGACCTGAAGGCCCGCGGTCGCACGGTGTTCGTGGTCGAGCAGAACGCCCGCCGGGCGTTGGAGATCGCCGATCGCGGCTATGTGCTGCGGACCGGTCGCATCGCCGTCGAGGGGAGCGGGCCGGAGTTGGCCGCCCACGAAGACCTGTTCGGGCACTTCGTCGGCGGCACCACCCAACCATGACAACGTTCGTGCAGCAGCTCGTCGACGGGATCGGACGCGGGAGCACCTACGCACTGCTCGCCCTTGGCATCTCGCTGATCTTCGGTGTGATGCACCTCGTCAACTTCGCCCACGCCGAACTGATCACCGTCGGCGCGTACGTCGCCTACTTCCTCTCAACGCGAGGACTCGGCTGGTGGGTGTTGACCCCGGCGATCGTGATCGGCGCCGTCGTGGCGTCCGTGGCGTCCGAACGAGTGGCGTTCCGATGGGTGCGCAACGCCAGCCCGTTCACGCTGCTGCTGACGTCGTTCGCCATAGAGCAGCTGTCACACGCGCTGTGGGCCGTACTCGTGTCGCCGACGAAGCAGTCGTTCGCGGGGCCGGACGGGGTGTTCGACACCGTCGACCTCGCTGGCATCCGGCTGGAAGTGATGGACCTCGTGACGATCGCCGTCACCGCCGTGGTGCTGGCCGGCACGGCGTACGTCTTCCGGCGCACGCTGTTCGGGATCTCGGTACGGGCGGCCAGCGAAGACTTCGACGCCGCCCGGCTGATGGGGGTGCGGGCCAACCGTGTGATCTCGAGCGCGTTCGCCTTCGCCGGTCTGCTCGCCGGTGTGGCCGCAGTCCTCATCCTGATGCGCAGCCCCAGCGCCGAGCCGACGCTCGGATCGGACTACCTCATCAAGGCGGTGGTCGCAGCCATCATCGGTGGGCTCGGCAGCTTCACCGGGGCGGTCATCGGTGGGCTGACGCTCGGCATCGCCGAGGTCGTGCTGCGCGGCTACCTGCCGGAGGGGGTGTGGGAGCGGTTGACCGACGCCTTCGTGTTCGTCCTGATCGCCGCGCTCTTCGTGATCAGACCACAGGGCTTGCTCACCGTCCGCACTGCGGAGCGTGTGTGAGTGAGCCGCGAAGCGCGAGCGAACGGGTGGCGTGGTGAGTGAACGGGCAGGCGCACTGGTGCGTTCGGTCGTCGCGAGCGGCGTCCTGTTCGCAGTGCTGGTGCTCGGGGCGTTCGCGTACACCGCGACGGGGGACCCCGCCCGCGACCTGCTCGTCCAGGAGCTTTTGATCAACCTGCTCCTGGTCCTCGGGCTGCAGGCGTTCATCGGCTCGACCGGCATCCTGTCCTTCGGTCATCTCGCCTTCGCCCAGATCGCCGCCTACGCCACGGCGTTGGCCGCGATACCGATCGCCACCAAGGCCTCGACGCTGCCCGACGTTCCGTTCGGCATCGGCGGCGTCGAGCTCGGATCGATCGGCGCGACCATCGTCGGCGTCGTCGTCGCAATCGTCGCTGGTGCGCTGATCGGCATCGCCGTGGCGAGAGCCGGTGGACTGGCCGCGACGATGATCACACTTGCCGTGCTGTTCGTCGTCGACCAGGCGGTGAAGAACTGGCAGGAGCTGACCCGTGGCGCCGGTGGGTTGTCCGGCGTGCCCCGGCACACGACCAACACCTGGTTGTGGGTCGCTGTGCTCGGCGGGCTCGTTGTCGTCAACTTGTTCCGACAGACCCGCATCGGTCGCTTTGCGGTCGCCACCCGGGAGGATGAGATCGCCGCACCAGCGATCGGGATCGATCGCTTCTGGCCGCGCTGGACGGCATGGACGATCAGCGTCGCTGTGGTCGGCTTGGCCGGCGCGCTGCGCGTGCAGGTCATCGGCAGCACCAATCCCAAGCAGTACACGCTGGACATCGGCGTGCTGCTGCTCGCCATGCTCGTCGTCGGCGGCATGCGTACCGTCACCGGTGCGTTCGTCGGCACCGTCCTCGTGACGGTTGGCAACGAGGCGGCCCGGCAGGTGGGTGATCGCAACGAGATCCCACGACTGCCGCAGCTGTTCATCAGTCTCGTGCTGCTGGCCGTCATGCTCGTTCGCCCGGGAGGCCTGCTCGGCGACCGAGACGTGCTGGCTTCGCTGCGCCGGCGGTGGCCCCGCGCCCGCCCGGCTCGGCGACCGGTGGTCGAGTCGGTCGTGGACCGCGTCGCCCCTACCGACGCCCTCGTCGCAGAAGGGATCGTGGTTCGCTTCGGGGGCTTCGTCGCCCTCGACGGCGCAGGGTTGCGGGCGGGACCGGGTGAGGTGATCGGGCTGATCGGGCCGAACGGGGCCGGCAAGACAACGCTGTTCAACGTCATCACCGGGTTGGTCCAGGAGCAGTCCGGGACGGTGTGGTTGGGAGATCGCGATCTCACTCACGAACCGACACACCGCATCGCCAGGGCCGGGCTGAGCCGGACGTTCCAGAACCTGCGGCTGTTCCCGACCCTCTCGGTGCGCGAGAACGTCGAGCTGGCCGCATTGAGCTGCCGGCGCTACCGACCCGACGCGCCCGCCGTCGACGCCGAGGTCCTGTTGGCCGAGGCGGGACTCACCGGCGTGGCCGAACGGGCGGCATCGACGCTCGACTACGGGAACCAACGCCGTTTGGAGCTGGCTCGCGCTGCTGCGCTCGCACCGGCCTACCTGCTGCTCGACGAGCCGACGTCTGGCATGAGTGACGCCGAGAGCTCGGCGATGGTCGAACACGTCCGCGCCACGGCGCAGCTCGTCGGCGCCGGTGTGCTCGTCATCGATCACGACCTCGCCTTCATCACCCGCATCAGCGATCACGTCGTCGTCCTCGCCGAGGGTCGGCCGCTAGCCGAAGGAACGCCGGCGGAGGTTCGCGCCGACCCGGCGGTGACCGAGGCGTACCTCGGTCGCAGCGGCGCGCAGACGCCGCCGTGACCGCCATCCACGACCGGGCCGGCCGAACCACTCCTCCTCTACGTTTCGCACCATGGCTGCAGCTCCGGGGGCGCACGTTTCGGTCGACGTGACGGATCGTGTCGCCACAGTCGTCATCGATCATCCGCCGATCAACCTGATGACGATCGGGGTGTTCCTCGAGCTGGCCGACACCGCAGCGCGACTGGCGGCCGACGACGGCGTGCGCGTCGTCGTCCTACGCTCGGCCAACCCGGAGTGGTTCATCGCTCACTTCGACGTCGCTGCGATCCTCACGTTCCCGACCGAGCCGCAGCCGCCGGCGACCGAACTGAACGCGTTCCACGTGATGTGCGAGACGCTGCGCACGATGCCAAAGGCGACGATCGCGGTGATCGAGGGCCGGGTCGGGGGCGGGGGCAGCGAGCTGGCGCTCAGCTGCGACCTGCGCTTCGCCTCACCCGCCGCCGTGCTCAGCCAGCCGGAGGTGGCGCTCGGCATCATCCCCGGCGGCAGCGGCACCGTCCGGCTGCCCCGCCTGATCGGACGCAGCCGGGCGCTCGAGGTGATCCTCGGGTGCGACGACATCGACGCGTCCACCGCCGAGCGCTGGGGCTGGGTCAACCGGGTCCTCCCGACCGACGAGCTCGGCCCGTTCGTCGACCGGCTGGCCCGTCGCATCGCCTCGTTCCCGTCACCTGCCGTGGCCGCCGCCAAGGCCAGCGTGCTGCGGGCCGAGGCAGGGGGTCACGGAACAGCTGCTGGCAGAGGGCGACGCCTTCGCCGCCACCCTCTCCGACCCCGACACACGCGCTGCCATGCGGCGCTTCCTCGACGCCGGTGGCCAGACACCGGAGGTCGAACGCCGCCTCGGCGACCTGTTCGGCTAGAAGCGGCGGTGGAGGGCGGCGGCGTGGGCGGGGAAGCCCTCGTGGTCGGCGAGGGCGACGATCGACGGGGTCATGCGGGCGAGCGCCTCGGCGTCGGCCCTGGCGACGGCCGTGCGCTTGAGGAACGCCTCGACGGTGACGCCGGAGGAGACCTCGGCGAAGCCCGACGTCGGGAGCGAGGCGGGGCAACCGATGACGAAGTTCGCCGCCGAGAAGGGGGTGTGCTGGCCGATGAGGATCTCCCCGGCGTTGACGAGCCCGTCGACGAGGCGATCGACGTCGGCGGTGGCGACGGCGAGTTGCAGGTGTGCGGGGGCGTAGCGGTCGGCGACGTCGAGCGCCTCGTCCAACGTGGCGACGAGGACGCAGCCGCCGTTCGTGCCGAGCGCGGCGGTCACCGCCTCGGTGCGCGCCGCCGGCAGGTCGGCCGGCTGTCGGGCCAATTCCATGTCGGTGGCGTCTGCGACGTCGGCCGACGTCGTGACGATGATGACGGAGGATTCCGTGCCGTGCTCGGCCTCGATCAGCAGATCGGCCGCGAGGCAGACAGGATCGGCCGTGTGGTCGGCGACCACCACGCTCTCCGTCGGACCGAGCAGCATCATCGTCGCCGTGCCGTGGCGCTGCATCTCCACCTGCGCGCACGTCACGGCCGGCGATCCCGGCCCGACGATCTTGCGCACCTTGGGAATCGACTCGGTCCCGAACCCGAGCGCGGCCAGCCCTGCGGGCCCGTTCACACGAAACACGTCGGTGATGCCGAGCTTGCGGCAGACCACGAGCACTGCTTCGTCGACCGCACCGTCGGTGGCGCCGGGCCGCGGGGGGACGACGAGCACGATGCGGGGAACGCCGGCGACGATGGCCGGCACACCGAGTTGGTAGGCGACGCTCGGGTAGCTGGCCTTGCCGGACGGCACGAACAGGCCAGCCGATGCGATCGGGGTGACCTTCTCCCCGACGCGCAGGCCGGGTTCGGACTCGAAGCTCCAATCGCCTGCTCGCGCCCGCACGTGCTCGTTGAAGGCGCGGCAATGGGCGATGGCATCGTCGAGCGCGGCGTCGACGGCGGGGGACACGCTCGCCGCGTCCATCTCGGCGGCGCCGACGCGCAACTGATCCGGTGTGACGTCGACGCCGTCGAAGCGGGCCAGCGCGTCGCACACGGCGCGGTCACCGCGCCGGCGGACGTCCTCGACGAGGTCGGCGATCGACGCCCGCAACTCCGGATCGAAGATGTCGGCCAGCCCGCGAGCGCAGAGCGCGGACCGTGCTCGCTCGTCCATCTCGCTCCACCGCAGCCGGCGCATCACCGTCTCGTTCATCAGTGGTGGTGACGGTAGCGACACCCGGTCAGCGCTGCTCTGGCGACACTGCCGCTGGGGGGTGATCGCCGGCTTCTGGTCGTCCGGTAGCCTCCGGGCACGTTATGCCCGTCACTGTGGTCGTCGGCGCCCAGTGGGGTGACGAGGGCAAGGCCAAGGTCATCGACCTGTTCGCCAAGGAGCACGGGTACGTCGT
>JBPCJW010000042.1:0-8222 GCA_051004915.1 Ilumatobacteraceae bacterium | reverse complement strand
TGCCACCTGGCGACGACGATCTCGGCGAACCAGGTGCTGAGGGACGACGGCAACTTCGGCCCCCTCATCTTGCCTCAGATCCGATCGTTGCTTGCCGATCTGTTCGACATCGGCTGATCAACGGTGGTCCCAAACTTCCCGGACCAGTCGACCGTTGTGGACGGTTGCCGCGCCCAGCGCGGTGTTCAGTGCAGGCGGATGGCGACCTCGTTGGCCATCAGGCGGCCGCGCCGTGTGAGCACCCAGCGGTCGTCGGTGCGCTCGACCAGCCCGGGCAGGGCCTCGCCGTCCAGGCTGTCGATCGGCACCCCGGCCCGCGTCCGCAGCGAGAGCTGCAGGCCCTCGACCCGCCGTTCGTCAGGCGCAAGCTCCTCCCCCGCCGCCTCCGCCGATCGGCCTGACCGCACGGCCTCGACGTAGCGCTCGGGCGTGCGCACGTTCCACCACCGCCGGCCGGCGCGATGCGAGTGCGCCGCGCAGCCAAACCCGAGGTAGTCGTGGCTGCTCCAGTAGAGCAGGTTGTGGCGGCACTCGTGGCCGGGGCGAGCCCAGTTCGACACCTCGTAGTTGGCCAGCCCGTCTGCGGCGAGCAGCTCGTCGGCCAGTTCGTAGTCGTCGGCCTGCACGTCGTCGTCGGGATGCCGGGCGGGGTCGTCGGCCAGCGCCGTCCCCGGCTCGACCGTCAGCGCGTAGGCGGAGACGTGCGGCGGATCGAGCGCTAGCGCCCGCTCCACGGTCGTGCGCCAGTCGACGGGCGACTCCCCCGCCGTGCCGTAGATCAGATCGACGTTGAACGTCGGCAATCCGACCGCCCGAACTGCTGCCACGGCCCGCTCGACGTTGGCCGGATCGTGCGTGCGCCCGAGCGCGCGCAGGACATGCGGCACCATCGACTGCACGCCGATCGACACCCGGTTGACGCCGGCGTCGGCATACGTCTCGAACATCGCCGGCGTGACGTCGTCGGGGTTGCACTCCACCGTGACCTCCGCACCGGCGGCCAGAGCGATCGCCCGGATCAGCCCCGCCAGACGATCGGCCGGCACGAGGGTCGGCGTCCCTCCCCCCACGAACACGCTGCTCGCCGGCGGCATCCCGGCCTCGATGGCGCGTCGAACCTCCACGCCCACGGCGTCGAGGTAGGTCTCGACGAGGTGTGTCCGATCGGTCCACGTGGCGAACGCGCAGTAGTCGCAGCGCGCCGCACAGAACGGGATGTGCACGTACACGCCGAACGGCGCTGTCACCACCGGTCTTCCGGTTCTGCGTGACGACAAACGACGGCAGGCCGATGTCTTCGCTCACGCAGAGACCACAGACCCGTCATCGCAGCACCGAATCGCGCATCGCCACCATCGTCGCCGCCGCAACCACCGCCGCCGTCTCGACCCGCAACACGTTGGGGCCGAGCGAGACGAGGTCAGCGGCGGCCGCCAGCTCGGCCGGCGACCAGCCACCCTCTGGGCCGACGGCCACCATCGCGTCGCCGAGCCGCAACGCCCGCCCGCCTGGCTCGGCGACGGCCGCCTCCGGCAACACGTCGGCGGCGGACACCGGCCCGTCGATCGCCGGGAACCACACCCGCCGCGACTGCAGCGCCGCCTCGACGGCGACGCGTCGCAGCCGTTCCAGCTGCCGGTCCACCCTGGCCTCGGCCCACCGCACGACCGATCGCTCGGCGATGACGATCACGATCCGGTCGACGCCGACCTCGCTGCACTTCTGCACCAGCCAGTCGGCGCGTTCGCCCTTCGGCACGGCGGCGCACACGGTGACGGTCGTCGCTGGTGGGGCAACGCTGACGATCTCGCCCGTCGGCTCCAGCGCGCTGCCGGCCACTCGGCACGTGCGCCAGCGACCGGCTCCATCCGTGATGCTGACGGCCGCCCCGTCGCGCACCCGCAGGACCCGCCACAGGTGGCGGCCGGTCGCCTCGTCGACCTCCGGCGCGCCGACGTCGTCGACCCGCACGTGGGCGGTGGAGCGACGCAACCCGTCGTCCACAACGATGGATCGATCGCTCACCGCGACGATCGTTCGCTCGCTTGCCTGCACCGCCGGCTCGGTGTCATGCCCCGGATGCTCGCTCACCGCGACGATCGCTCGCTCACCGTGACGTCCGGCGCCTAGGAGAAGGCCGACTTGATGCGCGAGAACAAGCCCTTGCCGGGCGGGTGGACGTCCTCGCCCCGCTTCTCGGCCAGCTGTCGCAGCAGGTCGGCCTCGTCGTCGGACAGCTTCGTCGGCACCTCCACCATCAGCCGGGCGCGCAAGTCACCTCGCGCGCCCCGACCCTGCAGCCGCGGCACACCGCGCCCGCGCAGCACGAACTCGTGTCCGGGTTGAGTTCCGGCGTCGACGACCAGTTCCTCGTCGCCATCCAGCGTGGGGAGCGGCAAGGTGACGCCGAGCGCCGCCTGCGCGATGGACACGTGCACCTCGGTCACCAGGTCGATGTCGTCGCGCCGGTACCGCGAGTGCTCGGCGACGCGTAGGTGGACGTACAGGTCGCCGGCCTTGCCGCCCCTCGCCCCCGCTGCCCCGCGCCCGCCGAGGCGCAGCGTCGAACCAGTGTCGACACCCGCCGGGACGTCGACGTGGTACGTGTGCTCGACGGTCACCCGCCCCTCCCCCCGACAGTTCGGGCACGGCGTGACGATCACCTCGCCGAGTCCGCCGCAGCGAGAGCACGGCGCCGACGTGACCATCTGGCCGAGCAGGCTCTGGCGCACGCGCTGCACCTGCCCGCTCCCGTTGCAGTCGGCGCAGGTGACGGGCTGCGTGCCAGCACCGGCGCCGCGCCCGTTGCAGTCGTCGCACTTGCGCGGCATGCGCAACGTCACCGGCACGGTGTCCCCGAACACCGCTTGGTGGAACGAGATGTCGGCGATCACCTCCATCTCCTGACCGCGTGGCGGACCGCTCGGACCGCGCCGACCGCCCCCGCCGCCGAACGGGTTCTGGCCGCCGAAGAACGCGCCGAACAGGTCGTTCAGCCCACCGCCGCCGAAGAGGTCCTCGACACGCGGGCCGCCGGCTCCGCTGACGCCGGGCTCTCCGAAGCGGTCATACCGCGCTCGCTGGTCGGGGTCCGACAGCACCTGGTAGGCGCGAGCGACCTCCTTGAACCGCTCGGCCGTGGCACGGTCGCCGGCGTTGGCATCCGGGTGAAGCTCGCGCGCCCGCTGGCGGTAGGCCCGCTTGAGCTCCTCCGGGGTGGCCCGCTTCGACACGCCGAGCAGCTCGTAGAAGTCAGCCATCAGTTGTCTTCCAGCCGGCGCCCGAGCTGGACGCTGACGACGTCGACGGTGGCCAGCGCCTGCGGGTAGTTCATGCGGGTCGGGCCGAGCACGCCGACCGACCCGCGTCGTTCGCCGTCGATGACGATCGGTGCCACGACGACCGAGCACGCCGACAACGGCTGCACACCGTGCTCCACACCGATGGCAACCGAGATCCCGCGCTGCACGAGGTCGCCGAGCAGCGACACGACCACGAACTGCTGCTCGAGCGTGCGCAACACGTCGCGAACGATGTCGACCGCGTCGAACGCCGACGCCATGGCCGACGTGCCGCCGACGTACACGTGCTCGGCGCTGGATCCGCGCCGGATGGCGGTCAGCGCGGTCCCGGCCAAGCGATCGACGTGAGCGTCGCCGCTGGAGGTCAGGCCATTGACCGAGCCCATCGCCTTGCCGCTCAACTGCGCGGTCAGGTGGGCAGAGGCCGCGCCGAGATGGGCGTCGCTGACGTCGGGACCGAGCTCGATCGACTCGCTCTCGACGCTGCCGTTGCCGAACACCACCACAACCGTGGCGACCGTCGACGACAGAGCGACGACCTGCACGCTGCGCACCTCGACCGCCTCGGAACGCGGCCCGACGACGACGGCGGCGTAGTTCGTCAGGTGGGCGAGCAGGTCGGACGTCTGGTGCAGCATCTCCTCCAGCCGGCCGTGGGCGCTGCGAAAGAAGTCCCCGACCTCGGCCCTGGCCGCCTGGTCGAGCCGTCCAGGCGCCACGAGGCGGTCGACGAAGAAGCGGTAGCCCTTGTCGGTCGGGATGCGCCCCGCCGACGTGTGCGGCTGGGTGAGGTAGCCCTCCTGCTCGAGCACCGCCATCTCGTTGCGCACGGTGGCCGACGAGACACGCACGCCGGGCGCGTCGGCGATGTGCGTGGAGCCAACGGGCTGGGCCGTGGCGATGTACTCCTGCACGACCGCGCTGAGGATCGCGGTCTTCCGATCGTCGAGCATGTTGGCACTCAAGGGTACCGACTGCTAGGGCTCGACTCGTTGACGATCCATGCCCGCCGCGGCGTCAGGACGCTCGGGAGCGACTCCGACCAAGTCGGTCGTTGCTGAACGCCGCTCATCGTCGCGCCGGCCGAGGAAGAACGCCGCGATGGTGATGACCAGGGCGGTCACGCTGCCGTACGCCAGGCCCCACGGGGCGCTGATCTGGTCGCCGATGATGCCTGGCTCGGTGGGGCGGCTCCCCCGCGCGATCGGTGGCGTGACCGAGGAGCTCGTGAAGCTGGCGGGTGCCCCATGTCGCGACGCGACCCAGCAGTGCGCGACCTCCATCTGGGTGCGATTTGTCTCATTCGGCGAACTGGGCGCAGATTTGACAATGTCGTAGCGAGCGGGGCCACCAGCGCATCACAGTTTCAGCGCCGAGATGAACACGTCGCCGGGGACCTCGACCCGGCCGATCGACTTCATCTTCTTCTTGCCCTCCTTCTGGCGCTCCAACAGCTTTCGCTTGCGCGTGATGTCGCCGCCGTAGCACTTTGCCAGCACGTCCTTGCGCTTGGCCTTGACCGTCTCGCGAGCGATCACCTTGCCGCCGATCGCCGCCTGGATCGGCACGTCGAACATCTGGCGTGGGATCAGCTGCTGCAGCTTCTCGGCCATGTCCCGCCCATACGCGTACGCCTTGTCCCGATGGACGATCGTGGAGAAGGCATCGGCCGTCACGCCGTTGAGCATCAGGTCGACCTTGACGAGGTCGGACCGGCGGTACCCGGCCGGCTCGTAGTCGAGGCTGGCATAACCCTGGCTGCGGCTCTTCAGCTGGTCGAAGAAGTCGACGACGACCTCCGCCAGCGGCATCAGGTAGTGCAGCTCGAGCCGCTCGGGCGAGAGGTACTCGATCTTGTCCAGCTCGCCACGGCGAAGCTGGCACAGCTCCATCAACGTGCCCGTGTAGTCCGTCGGGGTGATGATCCCGACCTTGAAGAACGGCTCTTCGATGTGATCCACGCGCTGCGGTTCCGGCAGGTCGGCCGGGTTGTCGACCAGCTCGAGCGTGCCGTCGGTGCGATGGACCCGGTACTCGACGCTCGGGGAGGTGGCGATCAACGCCAGGTCGAACTCCCGCTCCAGGCGCTCCTTGACGATCTCCATGTGCAGCAGCCCGAGGAACCCACAGCGGAAGCCGAACCCGAGTGCGCCCGACGTCTCCGGCGTGTAGGTGATCGAGGCGTCGTTGAGCTTCAGCTTCTGCAGCGAGTCGCGCAGGTCCTCGAAGTCGTCACCGTCAATCGGGAACAGCCCGGAGAAGACCATCGGCTTGGGGTCGCGGTAGCCGGAGAGGGCATCGGGCGCGCCGTGCGACACGGTGGTGACCGTCTCGCCGGAGCGTGCCTCGCCGACGTCCTTGATGCCAGCGATGAGGTAGCCGACCTCGCCCGGACCGAGCTCGGCGACCGGGGTCGGGACGGGCCGCCGTACGCCGATCTCGATGCCCTCGTGCTGGGCGCCGGCCTGCATGAAGCGCAGACGCGAGCCGGCCCCGAGACGGCCGTTGACGACGCGCACACTCGACACGACGCCCCGGTACTGATCGAACTGGCTGTCGAAGATCAAAGCTTGCAGGGGCGCGTCCGGATCACCCTGTGGTGGCGGGATGCGGGCGATCACGTCGTCGAGCAGTTCGGGGACACCCTCGCCGGTCTTGGCGGAGATGCGCAGGATGTCGCCGGCCGGGATCCCGAGCACGTTCTCGATCTCCGCCGCGTACTTGTCGGGCTCGGCGGCCGGGAGGTCGATCTTGTTGAGCGCAGCGACGATCTCCAGGTCGTGCTCGAGCGCCAGGTAGCAGTTGGCCAGCGTCTGGGCTTCGATGCCCTGGGCGGCGTCGACGACGAGCACGACGCCCTCGCAGGCGGCCAGCGAGCGGCTGACCTCGTAGCCGAAGTCGACGTGCCCCGGGGTGTCGATGAGGTGCAGGACGTGGCCCCGCCAGTCGACGCGCACGTTCTGCGCCTTGATCGTGATGCCCCGCTCGCGCTCGAGGTCCATGGAGTCGAGGTACTGCTCACGCATCTCCCGGGCGTCGACCGCGCCGGTGACCTCGAGGATGCGGTCCGACAGCGTCGATTTCCCGTGATCGATGTGGGCGATGATCGAGAAGTTGCGGAAGCGCGGGTGGTCCATCGAGGTGTTCGTGCCGAGGGAGCGTTCCGACCGGCCTGATCGACGAGGCTACCGGTGCCGTTGGGACGGCCCGGGGTGGGCCGATACCCTTGCCCGGCCCTATTCCACTGCAGAGGACGCCGACCACCCGTGGCGAACATCAAGAGCCAGAAGAAGCGCAACATCACGAACGCCAAGCGGGCGGAGCGCAACAAGGCCGTCAAGAGCGAGCTCCGAACGCGCGTCAAGAACGCCGTCGGATCGATCGGCACCGAGAATAACGACGAGGACGTGCGCCTCGCCGTCAAGCGGCTCGACATGGCTGCGGCGAAGGGTGTCATCCACGCCAACCAGGCCAACCGCCGCAAGCAGCGTCTGATGCGCAAGGTGGCCCAGGCCACGTAGCTGAGTCTGCGGGGCAGTGCGAAGTCGTCGGGTCGAAGAGCGTTTGAAGACCGTGAGCACCCGGGTGGTTCGACGCGACCCGAGCTGATCTGGGCGCGGATCGTCTCATTCGGCTTTCTGGGCGCGGATCGTCGCAGATTTGCGACGGATCGCGCCCAGAACACGGTTTGCAACGATTCGCGCCCAGATGGCGGCGGTCGCGTCGCGATGATCCAGGCACTTCCAGCTTCAAGCGCCTCTTTCGACCAGCGAGAGCCCGAACAACCTGAGCAACCAGCGAGCACGTCGCTCAGCGGCGCAGGCGCGACAGCCTGGCGACGAGCACGTCCATCACGATGTCGTCGTCGAGGTCCTTGGCGCCGCGCAGGTCCAAGTCGGCGCCGGCGAGCAGCTCGATCGCCCGTTGCACTCCCCCGCCACCGAGGCGCCGGTACTGCTGCATCGCCTTGCGCGCCGGGAACCCTGGCTTGATCCCGAGCACCTCGGCCACCCTCGGTTCGGTGTCGGCGTCGGCCCCGTCGAGGCGGGCCAGCCGGCCGTAGTGGCCGTGCAGGATCGCCATCACCTGCAGTGGGTGGCGTCCGCCGGCGCCCGACATGCGGGCCAACAGGCGGAGGGCGTCGGCCGTGCGCCCGGCGTCGATGGCGTCCGTCAGCTCCCACGGTGGGACGCCGCCACCTTCGCCGAGGAACGGCTCGACGTCGTCGGGGTCGAGCTGGCGACCGCCGGTGCCGAACGTTGCGGCGAGCGTGTCGACGATGCCGTCGACCCGGCCGACGTCGTCGCCCAATCGCTCGGCCACGGCCGCTGCGGCGGCGCCGGACAGCTTGACCCCGTCGGCCGCGGCACGATCGAGGATCCAGCCCTGCCGGTCGCGTGCACGATTCGGCGCACCCGTCGCGATGGACTCCCCGCCGGCGGCCTTGACGGCATCGGCCAGGAACTTGGCCAGTCGCCCGCCCCCGCCGGCGAGGACCAGCTCGGTGGTCGGCAACAGGTCGGTGACGACGGCCAGGAGCGGGCCGAGCTGATCGGCGGTGAACCGCCCGACGTCTCGGGCGACGACGACGCGTCGCTCGGTCAGGAACGGCGGCGTGGAGGCAGCGTCGGCGACCGCGCCCAGCTCGTACTCCTCGCCGTCGAACTCGTCGACGGCCAACGAACGGTCGACGTCGCCGAGCAGGCGATGCACCAGCTCGCTGACCGCCGTGCGCAACAGCGCGTCATCGTCGCCGGTCAGCAGGTGCACCGTCATGAGCCGGTCATTGTCGCGCCCGGCCCTGCCGCCGCCGCCGTCGGTCACCGAATTGGCGCAACGGTCCGCCCGCGCGACGGTCCGCCTCTCCGGTGACCGAGGCGGTTCAGCCGGCCATCGTTGCGAGCATGTGGTCCATCACCT
>JBPCJW010000041.1:0-9570 GCA_051004915.1 Ilumatobacteraceae bacterium | reverse complement strand
GCGCCGTCCCCGGGCGTCTTCTCATCCGCCGGACGGCCCACCCCGGCCTCGCCGCCGCCGTCGCTCATGTCAGAACCTCACCGTGGGCGGTGACGCCGGACAGGAGCGCAACAAGTACTCGGCCATGAGCAAAAGACCGTGCTCCTCGTTCGCTCGCTCGAAGACTCGCTCGCTCATTGGCGCTCGACCGATCGGTGCGACGTGCTCGACTCGTCGTTGACCACGGGGCACCAACGAGCAGTCGCCGCAAAGCCGGCGACGAAGCACGCACCGCAACAATGGTTCGTTCGCTCGAAGACTCGGTCGCTCACGTCGTCGACCCCACGGTGGCGAGCCCGGCGCCCGCCTCGGGCTCCGGCGGGTCGTAATCGGAGTCGGGGGCGACCGACGGCTCGAGGGCCCAGCCGAACATCGCCAGCACGAGGAGCAGCGCGCCGACGATGGCGATCACCCGCTCGAACACGATGCCGTAGCCGATGATCGGAAGCGAGAACGCCAAGAGGATCGGCCAGTACGACGGCGACGGCAGGTGGATGTGGTGATCCGCGTTGGCCTCCTGCTCGGCGAGGATCTCCTCTGCGGTGGCCACCTGCCGCAGGTCGTGCTCGTCGCCCTCGCCGACGTCCTCGTACTTGCGATGGAAGAACTCGTCGAGGGCGTGGACGGTCGGCAGCGAGTCGAAGTTGTGCTCCTTCGGCGGGCTCGCGGTCATCCACTCGAGGGTGCGGGCGTCCCATGGATCGAGCGGCGCGATCGGTTGTCGCCGGTGCGTGTAGATGACGTTGATGAGGAACAGCAGCACGCCGATGGCGAGGATGAACGCGCCGACCGAGGCGATGCGGTTCCAGAACGCGATGTTGAAGAAGCCCTCGCCGGCCCGCTCCTCGGTCCAGATGTACATCCGTCGCGGCTGGCCCTGCAGCCCGGTGATGTGCATCGGCCCGAACGTCATGTTCATGCCGATGATCATCAGCCAGAAGTTCCACTTGCCGAGCTTCTCGTTGAAACACTTGCGGAACACCTTCGGCCACCAGTAGTAGAAGCCGGCGAAGAACCCGAGCACGGCGCCGCCGAACAGCACGTAGTGGAAGTGGGCGACGATGTAGTAGGTGTCGGTCTGCTGCGTGTCCGATGGCGCGACCGAGTGGGTGACGCCGGACAGGCCGCCGATCGTGAACTCCACGACGAGCCCGATGGCGAACAGCATCGCCGTGGAGAACACGAGCTTGCCGCCCCACATCGTCAGCGTCCAGTTGATGATCTTGACGCCGGTCGGCACAGCGATCGCCATGGTCGAGACCGAGAACACCGCCACGCTGACCGGGCCGAGGCCCGACGCGAACATGTGGTGGGCCCACACCCCCCAGCCGACGAAGCCGATCGCCGCACCGGAGAACACCACGAAGGGGTAGCCGAACAGCGGCTTGCGGGAGAACACCGGCAGGACCTCGCTGATGATGCCGAACGACGGCAGCACGAGGATGTACACCTCCGGGTGGCCGAAGATCCAGAACAGGTGCTGCCACAGCAGCGGGTCGGCTCCGGCGTCGACGGAGAAGAACGTGGCGTCGAACTGGCGCTGGAAGATGAGCAGCACGAGCGCCACGGTGATCACCGGGATGGCGAACAGCAGCAGGAACTGGACGACGAGGATCATCCACGTGAACACCGGCATGCGCATCAGCGACATGCCCCTCGTGCGCATGTTCAGCGCCGTGACGATGAGGTTGATCGCACCGGTCTGCGAGGCGATGCCGGTGATCACCAGGCCGACGGCCCACATGTCGATGCCGTTGGTCGGCGAGAACGGGACGCCGGAGTTGGGGGCATACATGAACCAGCCGCCGTCGGCCGCGCCGCCGAGGATCCACGACGTGTTGATGAAGATCGCACCGAACAGGAACGCCCAGAAGCCGAAGGCGTTGATGCGCGGGAAGGCGACGTCCCGGGCGCCCAGCTGCAGCGGCAGGAAGTAGTTGCCGAACGCCGCGGCCATCGGCATGGCGAAGAGGAACACCATGGACGTGGCGTGCATGGTGAACATCTGGTTGTAGACGTCGGCCGTGAGCAACGTGCCGTTGGGCGCGGCCAGCTGGGCCCTGATCAGCAACGCCTCGATGCCCCCCACGACGAAGAAGACCATGGCGCTGACGCCGTACATGATCCCGAGCTTCTTGTGGTCGACCGTGAACATCCACGACCGCCACCCGGTGGAGGTGACAGGGCGGCGGAACACGCCGAGCGAGCTGGACGCCGTGACGCTCGGGGCGAGCGGTTCGGGACCAGGCCGAGCGGCCGGGACGGGACGTTCGATGACCGCCATCAGGTCACTGCCGTTCCAGGAGGTAGGCGATCACTTGGTCGATCTGCTCCTCGGACAGGGCGAGGTAGGGCATGCCGCGGGTCCTGTTGTCGGTGGCCGCCAGTTCGTTGGGGTCGGCGTACATCGGCTTCTTGGCCGGGGCGTTGCGCAGCCACTCGCGCAGGTCGACCTGGTTGAGGCACTCCGGTGTGATCCCCTGCAGGTACAGCGCGCCGAACGCCTCGGGCGACGCGCCCCACACCTCGCGGCGGCAGGCCGGGATGAGCAGGTCCCACGACGCACCGGCGAACGTGTTGCGGCTCATCAGGTGGGTCAGGTTGGGGGCCGCCTCGGAGTACACGTACAGCTCGGGCTGCGAGATGAAGGGCACGCCGTCGGCGTCGAGGATGCCGTTGACCTGGTGGCAGCGGGCGCACTGACCGAGGAAGGTCGCCTCGCCCTCGGCAGCCAGGGTGTCGGCCGCCGGCGCCTCGTACGGGGCGAGCTGGCGCTCCTTCCACGTGGCGAAGTCCTCCGGCGACAGCGCGACGACCTCCATCCGCATGTTGGCGTGCGACAGCCCGCAGAACTCGGTGCACTGCCCAGCGTAGATGCCGGGCTCGTCGGCCTCCAGGCGCAACGTGTGCAGGCGGCCCGGCACCATGTCGCGTTTGCCGTTGAGGGCCGGGATCCACCAGCTGTGGATGACGTCACGGCTGGTCCCCCGCACGAGCACCTTGGTGCCGGTCGGGATGACCATCTGTCCGCTCGAGACAATCGGTTCGGCGATGCCGCCGCAGCCGGGCTGGGCCGGGTAGTCGAGCTCCCACCACCACTGCTGGCCGGTGACGTTGACGTAGCACTCGGTGTCGTCCGTCTCGGCCAGGGCGAACAGTGTGCCGACGGTCGGGACGGCGACGCCGATGAGGATCAGCGCCGGCAGGATCGTGAGGGCGATCTCCAGCGTTGGGCGGCCGTGGGTCTGCTTGGGTAGCGGCTGGCCGCGATCGCGGTACTTGAACATGGCCCACCCGATGGCGGCCATGACGATCAGCATCACGACGCCGGCGATGGCGAACACGGGCCACTGCAGGTTGTGGATCTTCTGGGCGTTCGGACCTTCCGGCTGCCACGTGTCCTGTGGCGCGTCCGAGGCACACCCGGCGACGAACAGCGTCAGGCCACCGAGCGCGACGACCCGCGCGGACCAGCGCAACATCGGTTGGCGACGCCCGCTGGGCAACACGTCGACCAACGTACCGGTGCGCCTCACGAGACAGCCACCTCGACCTCGGCACCCTCGACCCCGGGGACGACGAACACGTACGGCTGCTCGGCGTAGGCGCTGGCGACCGGGACGGAGAACGTGAGGAACTGCTGACCGCCGTCGGCGACCAGCGCCGTGCAGTACTGGAACGGCACGGCGGTGCCATCGATCGGCTCACCGCCCTCATCGAGGGCTGGGGTGGTGCCCAGGTCGAGGACGAGGCGACGCTCCTCCCCGCTGTCGTTGATGAAGCGGATGTTCGTGGGATTGGCCCGCGTGACCACGAACACGTCCTCGGACCCCGTGACTCCGGCGTTGTCGGCGACCAACGCGCCGTCCTCGCGCAGGATCACGTCACCGGACAGGTTCGACTTGGCGGCGACGGACTGCGAGGCGTTCTCGTCGGCCTCGGTCTCGTCGGTGGTGTCGCACTCTCCGAGCGCGGCCAGGTCGCCGGTGGTCTCGTGCGGCAGGAGCTCGCGCTCGCCGTCGAGCGCGGCGACGGCGCCCCCGGCGATCAACCCGAGCGCGGCGATGACCGCCACACCGGCGATCGCGCCGGTGCGCAGTGACGGCCGGAAGGCGATGAAGAAACCCACACCGAGGATCAGCGCGGCGATCACGGCGAACGCCGCCACGCCACCCGTCTTGGACAGGAAGAGCATGATCCGGCTGAACGAGTAGACGATGATCCCGAACCCGATGGCGGCGAGGACGGGGAACTCCAGCGGGTGGGCGAGCCGCGTGCGCACACCGGCGTTGAACTCGGTGTCGGCCGATGCCCGCTCGCTCCAGGCCTGCACCATCCATTCCGCGGTGGCGGCGAGCACGGCGATCAAGCCGAAGATGAAGACCACCGGGTAGGTGACCAGCCCGACGACGAGCAGGACGCCGCCGGCGCCTGCCGCCACCGGCCAGATGGACGCACCGGGCGGGCCGGCGGCGGCCGACGCTCGGGTCCGGGCCGCCTCGTCCATCGCCGAGACGTCGGCATCTCGCGTCCAGACGTTGATGGTCGCCAGTCCGGCCAGCGCGCAAGCGGCGAAGACGAGCCCGGCCGTGCCGAGCGCTCCGCTCTGGGCGACGCCGTAGACGACGGCCGCCACGGTCGCCAGGACGGCTGCCGCGAGGAGGAACCGTGAACCGAACTTGATCATCGTCGGTGCCCCGTCACGTCACTTCGTCACGTACACGAGCAGCCAGACCGCCGAGAAGGCGATCGCGACGACGTACCAGTACAGGGCGTGGGCGGCGACGAGCTCCTGGTCGTCGAATCGGCCGCCGAGGAAGCGGAAGGCAGTGACGGCGGTGAACACGAGACCGATGATGAACAGCGCCGTGGAGACGCCGGTGATGGCATAGAACATGCCGGGATACCCGCCCTCGGTCACCTCCAGCGCCATCTGCGAGTAGACGAACGCCTGGGCGTTGATGATCGCAACGGCGAACAGGGCGACCACACCAAGCGCCAGACCGACGTTGACGCGCTCCCTGCGCTTGGCGGCGTACACCGCCCACTGGGCGAACAGAAGCAGCGACAGCACGCCGATCAGCATCACGTTCGTCGGAACCTCGGGAACCGTGACGTCCTCCGGCACCCACATGCCGGTCGACGCGAGCGACCGTTCGCGCATCAGGACCCAGATGCCGAGCATCCCCCCGGTCAGCATCAGCGCGGCTACCCCGCCGAGGGCCGTTCCGACGAACACCTGGCGTCGCGCCGGCGGCGTCGGGGCGGCGGGAAGAGCGTGCATCAGCGTCCGCTCGTCTCGGTTCCATCGCCACCGGCGCTGCGGGGGCTGCCGGGTTGGCCGCGCAGGTCGAACACAGGCTCGGGTGACATGACGGTCGGTGTCTCGGCGAAGTTGGCGGCCGGAGCAGGCGACGTCGTCAACCACTCCATGGTCTGAGCGCCCCACGGGTCGTCGCCGGCGAGGTCGCCGCGCCGGGCGCTGCGGATGACGAGGCCGAGCGAGGCGAGCACGACGAGTGCCATCAGCGCGTGGCCGACGGTCACCGCCAGGTTCCACAACTCGTGCGGGCCCTCGTAGTCGAAGATCGCCGTCGCCGCCGGCTGGTCGAACAACCCGGCCGCGTAGTACGGGAGCGAGGCGAGGATCGTGGCCAGGACGCCGAGCAGGGCAAGCCCGAGCGCCGGCTTCTCCGGCACGAACCGGCCGGTCGACTTCGGCGCCCAGTAGACGACACCGCCGAGGCCGCCGAGCACGGCGCCGTAGGCGACGTAGACGAAGGCTCCCTCCTCGAACACGGTGCCCTGCAGCCCGAGGTCGACGATCGGGGTCAGCGCGCCACCGAGCATCCCGACGAAGACCATGCCAAGGCCGAAGAAGGCGAACAGGAAGGCGGCCGTGATGCGCGGGCGGGCACGATCTGGTCCGGGCTTGGCGGCGAGCGCACCCACGCCCATCACGATCAGGACGCCGAGCATCGGTAGCAGCGTGAACAGGGCGTACGGGAGGAGATCAGAGACCTTGTCCCCGAGCCCGTCGAGGTTGAGGTTGCTGCCGGCCCACGGCACGTCGAAGCCCGGTTGCTGGGCGACCGCGGCAAGCGCGGCCACGCCGACCAGCCCCAGACCGACGATCACGGCGCCGCGCAACGGCATCCGGGTGCGCAACGTCGTCGGGACGAGCTCGGCGGCGATGCCGATGGCGGGCAGCGCGAACAGGTACGTGGCCGGTTGCGTGAGGGCGAAGCCGATCCAGTCGGTGACCCCTTCGTTGCCGCCGAAGAAGGCTCGGGCGTAGCGGTGGTCGACGTACAGGAAGATCACCGCGCCGAGCACGACGGGCAGGGCGAGCAGCAGTCCGATCGACGCGATCAGGGCCGACCACGAGAACAAGGGGACTCGGCTCATCCTCATCCCCGGCGCCCTGGTGGTGAGGACCGTGGCGGCGACCGACAGCGCTGCGGCGGCAAGGCCGATGACCACGAGACCGTGGGCGGCGAGGAAGAGATCGACCATCTTGGAGTTGCCGCCACCCGGCCCACCGTTGTTGGCCAAGCTGACCACGATCAGGACGATGCCGCCGACCCACGCCCAGAAGCCAGCGGCGGCGAGACGGGGGAACGCCAGCGAGCGAGCACCGAGCTGCAGCGGCACGATCGTGACGGCGAGCCCGAGGAGCAGCGGGATCATCACGCCGTAGACCATGCCGACGCGGAAGCCGGCGAACAGCTGGGGCAGCGCTCCGGCGTCGAGGAAGGCGCCTTCGCCGCCGATCCGCGCGGCGCCGAGCAGTGCACCGGTCACCGTGCTGGCGAGAAGCACGAGCAACGAGACGGCCACGAACGACCGGCCGACGACCTTGGCGTCGCTGGCGGAGATGACCGTCTCGGCGACGACGAGCGGAGCACCCATCGCCGACCGCCCGCGCTCGGTGGGCGGATCGGCGCTGGTGACGTGCTCGGGGGCGAGGTCGGTGGTGCTCATTGGAGGCAGTCCGGCAACGGGCGCGCCGTTGTCGGCCGGAGAGTATCGGCCGGCCTCGCCGAGGTCCGAAATGCGCCTGCGGTCGCCGATCGCTGCATCACGCCCGCAACAACACGTCCACGGTCATGGCGCCGAACAGGAGGGTGACGTAGGTGATGCTGTACGTGAACACCCGCATGCTGCGGGCGGGTGTCGGGTCGCGCACGAGCGCCGCCGTCGCCACGAGGAAGCCCGCCCCGAGCGCGATGGCGCCGGCGGTGTAGAGCCAGCCGAGGTCGGCGACCGGGATCAGCACAAGGGTGGCGATGATCATCGCCACGGTGTAGGCGACCATCTGGCGGGCGGCCCTGGCCAGCGGGACGACAGCCGGGAGCATCGGGACGTCGGCGGCGCGGTACTCGTCGGCGTAGCGGATGGCGAGCGCCCAGAAGTGCGGCGGGGTCCAGCAGAACATGGCGAGGAACAGCACGATCGGCGCCCAGGCCAGCGAGTCGGTCACCGCCGCCCAGCCGACGAGAACGGGCACGGCGCCCGCCGCACCACCGATGACGATGTTGTTCGTGCTCGTGCGCTTGAGCCACAGCGTGTAGACGCCGACGTAGAACGCGGCGGCAGCGAGGGCCAGGACGGCCGACAGCAGGTTGGCGCCCCACCACAGCACGGCGAAGGCGGCGGCCTCGAGGACCAGTGCGAAGGTGAGGGCGTGGCTCGGGCGGATCAGCCCCGTGACCAGCGGGCGAGCGCTGGTGCGCGGCATCAGGGCGTCGATGTCGCGGTCGACGTACATGTTGACGGCGTTCGCCCCGCCGGCCGCAAGGGATCCGCCGACGAGGGTGATCAGGATCAGCGAGAGTGCTGGCCAGCCGCGTTCGGCGAGGACCATCGTCGGCACGGTGGTGATCAGGAGCAGCTCGATGATGCGCGGCTTGGTCAGTGCGACGTAGCCGCCGAGCACGGTCGTCGGTGAGCGGCGCGGGAGGTGCCCGCCGATGGCCGGGCGTACCACGCTCCCGGATCGACCCGGTGCCAGCCGCGACGGGACGAGGGGGCGGCTGCCGACGGCCATCGACGGACACGTTACGACCGCTGCCGGACCCGCGGGCAATCGCCTGGGTTGGCGGCCCGGGCGGCGGCAGCGGCGCGATGAGCGGTGAGTGGTCATACGCCGCAGATCGCTCATCGCCGCAGCAGCGACTCGTGCCGATGTTCGATCGTCGCGATCTCCTCACTGGCGCCGATGAGCGGGTCGCCGCAAAGCCGGCGACGAAGCAGCACTGTGATGCTGATTCGCTCGCTTCGCTCGCTCATCGCGTCGGCGGAAGCACCGGGTCTGGTCGGGCGGGGTTGAATGGGCGCATGTCGTCGACGGAGGCACCGGCGCGCCCGGGCACGTCGGTGCTCGACCGGCCGGACGTCGACGAGGCGCCGGTCGAGGACCGACCGTGGGTCGTCATCGTGTGGAACGACCCGATCAACCTGATGAGCTACGTCACCTTTGTGCTGCAGAAGCTGTTCGGCTACGACCGGGAGAAGGCGACGGCGCTGATGCTCGACGTGCACGAGAAGGGCCGAGCGGTGGTGGCCAGCGACTCCCGCGAGCAATCCGAGCTGCATGTCTTCCGCCTGCACGAGCACGGCCTGTGGGCGACGCTGGAACACGACGAGTGACGGCCCACCCGCCTTCGCCGATCTCGAACTGGGCGGTTTCTCTGCCAGCAGTTGGCAGAGACCACGCCCAGAAGCGCCCGTGGCAGAGATCACGCCCAGATGGCTGACGAGCAGCCGTTCACGTGGACGGACGGGGGGTACGCCCTGCGCCTTCCGCCCGAGGAACGGGCCCTGCTCTCGCGGCTGCTCGACGAGCTGCGCGCTCTCGTCGCCGACCCGGAGGGTGGCGAGGCGCTGCGCCGGCTGTTCCCCACCGTCCACCCCGAGCATCCCGAGCGGGAGGCCGAGTACCAACGACTGATGCGAGAGGAGCTGGTGACCAGCCGGCTGGCCGGGATCGACGTCGTGCAGGAGGTGCTCGCGCGGCCCGGCCGCCGCCGTGTCCAGCTCGATGAGGTGGAGATGTCGGCGCTGCTGCAGGCGATCAACTCCGTGCGTCTCGTGCTCGGGACGATGCTGGACGTGAGCGAGGACGACGACGTCGAGCGGCCGGAGATCGCGACGTCCCCCGAGTACCACCTGTACGCCTTCCTCTCGTGGCTACTCGATTCCGCCGTGCGGGTGATGTCCGGCGAGCTGGACGGACCGTGAACGCGCTCGTGGAAGGCGGAGGGGTCGCTGCTAGTGTCGCCGTTCTCTCAACTGGATGCGGCGCCGGCCCCCATCGTCTAGTGGCCTAGGACACCACCCTTTCAAGGTGGCGGCACGGGTTCGAATCCCGTTGGGGGTGCACAATCACACCACTGGTCCCGTGGTGAAGTCTGGAGTTCACGCCGGCCTGTCAAGCCGGAGGTCGCGGGTTCAAGTCCCGTCGGGACCGCCATGAGGCGGAGCAGGTGCTGCGCCGACATCACGCAGGTCGAGCGACAGCTCGCCATC
>JBPCJW010000040.1:0-27690 GCA_051004915.1 Ilumatobacteraceae bacterium | reverse complement strand
GTCCTGGCGAAGATCAGGTCGTACTGCGCCTTGTGGATGCCGGTGTTCCACGTCTTCTCGCCGTTGATCACCCAGTCGTCGCCGTCGCGGATGGCGACCGTTTCCATGTGCGTGGCATCCGAGCCGTGCTGCGGCTCGGTGATGCCGAAGGCAAACCCTCTCCGCCCTTCGGCCAGGTCGTCGACCCACTCCGCCTTCTGCTCGTCCGTTCCGTGTTCCAGCATCAGCAGCAGCCCGACGTTGTTGCCGACGATGGAATGCTCGTTCTGCAGGTCGTTGTGCAACCCGAGCCCCTTCGTCGCCAGGTGCTCGCGGATCACCGCCATGCCGAGGTTGGTGCCGTCCTGGCCCCCGTACTGCTTGGGGAACGGGTAGCGGTAGTGGCCGGCCGCATCGGCCCGCCGCCTCGCCTCGCGCAGCAGCTGCTCCCACTCCTCGTTGGGGAGGCCACCGCGATGCCAATCGGTGCGGGCGTCCTCGCGGCGGTGGTCGAAGAAGCGGATGTTGTCGTTCTCGTTCTCCAGCGGCTTGATCTCGCGCTCGATGAAGTCGTCGAGCACGCCGAGGTACTCGACGAGCTCGGGAGGTAGTGCGTGGTCCACACCGGTCAGCATCCCAAACGACGGCCCGGCGGCACGAAGCGCGCCCGCCCGGCGCGGCAGTCAGATCGGTCGGCCGGCCAGCGTGGCGATCGCCGCAGGGACCTCCACGCCCGCCGGCAGGTCCGCCGACGACACCGGACGCTCCCACGTCGAGCGGACCGGGACGTGGCCCGCCCAGTGCGGGCCATCGAGGTCCTCCGGCTCGTCGATCGGATCGCCGACGCGCAACTTGGCCGACGCTTCGCGCAGCGGGACGGAGACGACCGTCGTCCGGCGCAACTCCGTCGCAGACGGCGCTCGTCCCGTCGCCCACGTCGCCACGATGTGGTCGCTGATCGTGCGCAGGGCGACCAGCCGCTCGGCGTCGTCGACCACGTGACGGGCCGTCCCGCGCACGATCACACCTCGGTAGTTCATCGAGTTGTGGAACGGACACCTCCCGACGACGAGGCCGTCGACGATCGTGATCGTGACGCACACGTCGTTGCCGACCGCCTCCTGCAGCGCGGCGTTGGCCACGGCGCCGTGGAGGAACAGCTGCTCGCCGTCGTGGCCGTATGCCATCGGCAGCACGATCGGGCCGTCAGCGGTGGACACTCCGACGTGGGCGATCATGCCGGCGTCGAGCACGGCGAGGATCGTCGCGTGGTCGTACTCGGCGCGGATCGCGCCGCGCCGCACCCGCACCCGCTCGGACGCCGGTCCCGGACGTGATGGGTCGACCATCTCCGGAGCATGCCATTCGCCGGAGCATGCCATTTGCCGGAGCATGGGGGAGCGGCGTGCCGGCTGGCAACCGCGTTGCTCAGCGGCAGGCCCACAGCAGGAAGACGACCGGCCCACCGCCGGCGAGGACGAGGCCGGCCAGCCCGAGGAGGATCTCCCGGGCGCGACGCGGGCGCACGATGTTCTCGGCGAGGGTGTACGCGCTGAGCAGAACGACGATGACCAGCGTGACGTGCAGCACCAGCGCCAGGGCGACGCCGCCGATCAGCCCGGCGCCCCAGCGCTTTCCCCACAGCACGGAGAGGATCGCCGGCACAAGGATCGCCACCCCGGCGCCGAACAACAGCTCCTGCCAGAGCGGTCGTTCGCCCATCCACGGCAGGTCGGCGCGACAGTCGAACAGATCGACAGTGGCCAAGCCGCCGAGGGTCACGATGGTGAGCCCGCTGAAGGCGACGACGAACTGCCACCAGAACCGGTGACGTGGTCGCGGATCGGCCCACGCGCTGGCGATCGCGACGGCCGCCCACACGATCCAGCTGCGCACGATGCTCGTGCCGAGATCGCGCATGCCCCTGCGGAAGATCCGATCGGCGACCACTCGGTCGACCTCGGGCCCGATGTACTTCCTGGCGACCTCGCCCCGATCGGGCGTCATCGCGTCATGGACCAGCGCCGCCGGGAGGTGGAGGCCGGTCTGCGGGACGAGCCAGGCGAACATCGCTGGGACCGACGTGAGGTCGGTCTCGAAGTTGGCCACGTCAGCAGGGACGATGAACACCCCTCGGTCCCGGTCCGGGTAGCCGATGCGGTGGACCAGCCGGAAGCGCTCGTCGCGGTCGACGATGATCCGGCGCAACACGATGTCCGGAGGCTTGGCCATGTCGAGTGGGTCGAAGAAGGGTGGCCCGGCGTCAGACGGTCTGTCGATCCGCCCGACGGTGAACGCACCCCGCTCGTGCTCGGCGACGCGCAGCGCCTGCACCACGGTCAGACTGAACGGGGCCAACGCGTCGCCGATCGGCCCGGGCGCGGCCAACAGCTCACCGAGCTCGTCGTCGCTGATCGGCGTGAGCGTCTCGGCCGCCACGGGTCGTCTCCCTGCGGTCGCGTCTACGACACGCGGCGATCCCGCCCGGCCCAGTACGGCTCGCGCAGGTCCTTCTTGAGCACCTTCCCACTCGGGTTGCGCGGCAGCGCCTCGACGAAGTCGACGCTCGTCGGGCACTTGAACTTGGCCAGCCGCTCCTGGCTGTAGGCGATGATCTCCTCCGGCGTCGCTTCGGTTCCCGCAGCGCGCACCACGACGGCCTTGGCCGTCTCGCCCCACCGGTCGTGGGGCACGCCGATCACGGCGACGTCGGCGATGCCGGCGTGGCCCATCAGCACGTTCTCCACCTCGGCCGGGTACACGTTCTCGCCGCCGGAGACGATCATGTCCTTGACCCGATCGTGGATGTACACGTAACCCTCGGCGTCGACGTAGCCGGCGTCGCCGGAGCGGAACCAGCCGTCGTCGTCGATCGCCTCGCGGGTCGCCTCGTCGTTGTGCCAGTAGCCCTTCATCACCTGTGGGCCGCGCACCCAGATCTCTCCGACCTCGCCCGTCGCCACGTCGGTCCCCGTGTCGGGGTCGACCATGCGCAGCTCGACGCCGGGGCCGGGCAGCCCGCACGAGCGCAGCAGGTGCCGCTTCGGGCCCGTCGGGTCGTGGTCCTCCGGCGAGAGGTTGACGATCGCCCCGGTCGTCTCGGTCAATCCGTAGGCCTGCCAGAACTTGCAGCCGAGCAGGTCGACGCTGCGCGCCAGCACCTCCTCGCTGATCGGCGAGGCGCCGTAGACGACGACGCGCAGCGACGAGAAGTCGGCCTCGGCGGCGCCCGGCACCATGAGGAGGAACTGCAGCACGGCCGGAACGACGAAGGCGTGGGTGATGCCGTGTTCGGGGATGAGCCTGGTCAACGCCGCCGGATCGAGGTCGCGCAGGATGATGCTCTTCATGCCCTCGTACTGACCGGCGACGGCCCATCCACCGCCACCGATGTGGAAGAGCGGCATGGCGACGAGGTTGACGCCGTCGGGAGAGAGCTCCCACATGTCCTTGGCCAGCGGCAGCAGGGCGAAGAAGTTGTCGTTCGACAGCATCACGCCCTTGGGGCGGCCGGTCGTGCCGCTGGAGTACAGCTGGAAGGCGACGTCGTCGGGTGCGCTCGGCGTGTGCGGGTCGTTCGCCTCGTGGGAGGCGACCCATTCGTCGTAGTCCTGGTGCTTGTCGTGACGTGACCCAGGGCCGGCGATGACCAGGATGGTCGTCGCCGTGGTCAAGCGATCGGCGATGGCGTCGAGGATCGGCACGAAGTCCGGGCCGACCACGAGCACCTTGGCGTCGGCGTCGTTGACGATGTACTCGATCTCCGGCGCGGCGAGACGCCAGTTGACGTCGACGCACACGGCGTTGGCCAGCGCTGCGCCGTAGAACACCTCGAAGTGCTCGATGCCGTTCTTGTCGAGGAACGCCACTCGATCCTGGTTGCCGACCCCTGCCGCAGCCAGTCCGGCTGCGACGCAGCTGGCGCGGTCGTACAGCTCGGCCCACGTGAGTGTGCGCTCGCCGAGCACGAGGGCGACCTCGTCGCCCCGCTCGCCAGCATGCGTCCGGAGGATCTCCGCCACGTTGTTGATCGCCATGCCGCCGGACGTTAGTGCGCAGGTCACACTGCGACATCCGGGTCAACGTTGGAGCAGCTCGACCATCTCGGGGTAGTCGAAGAAGCGGGCGGTGTCGATGGCCGACGGACCGCCGGCGGCCGGGTCGGCACCGGCATCGAGCAGCGCCAGCACGCTCGGCGCCGACCGGCGGAACGTGGCGGCGGCGAGGGCCGTCTGCCCGCGATCGTTCTCCCGTGCCGGGTCGGCACCGCGGGCGAGCAGGGCGACCACGGTCTCGGAGTTGTCGTAGTACGCGGCGAGAATGAGCAGCGTGTCCCCGCTGTCATTGGTCAGGTTGGCGGGGAGGCCGGCGTCGACGTGCTCGGCCAGGACGGAGGTCTCGCCGCCGCGGGCGAGGTCGAAAATGCGGTGGGCGAAGGCCAACGTCGCGTCGTCGAGATCCCCGGCGTCAGCCACGCGCCGACGCAACCGGCCGCCCTGCTCGTGCCCAGGCCTCTGACCGCGGTCAGAACCAGACGCCGACCATGCGCAGCGTGTAGCCGCCGACGACGGTCCAGAAGATCCAGCGGAACGCAGCTTCGTCGATGCGCCGGTTGACCGCCCGGCCGATCCACGCGGCCACGGGCATGGCGAGCAGGACGACGCTCAGGTCGATCGACTCGAAGATGCCGGCGATGGCGAACAGCTCGACCTTCAGCGCGTCGGCGACGAGCGAGACGCACGACGCCAGCCCGACGTGCTCCAGCCGCGGCAGGTGCAGGCTGCGCACGGCGATGCCCTTCAGCGGACCGGACGTGCCCGACACGCCCGACAGCACGCCCGACGCCAGCATCGTCGGCACGGCGAGGAGTTCTGCGCCTTCTGCACGCGATCGACGCGCAGCAGCTCAGCTACGAGGCTGAGGACCGTCGCCGCAACGACGGCCCAGATCACCACCTCGTCGGGCGCGGCGATGAGCAGCGTGGCCCCGAACCACACGCCGATCGCCGTCACGACGAGCAGTGGCCAACCGCGCCGCAGCGCCAACGTGTGGCGGTAGGCGACGACTTGAACACGTTGTTCCACGGCGGCAGGGCGGCCAACGCGACCCCCTCCTTGATCCCGAGCAGTGCGCCGAGTGCCGGCACGAGGATCAGGCTGCCGCCGTACCCGGCGATCGAGGAGACGAACAGCGCGAAGGTGGCCAGCAGCACAAGCACGTGCGCGTCCATCGACCTTCCCTCGTCCCAGCCGACCGGGTCAGTGTCAGCGCCGACCTACGAAGTCAATCGAGTCAGCGGTAGCGGCGGTCGCCCCAGCGGTCCCAGTGCGTCACGGCATCCGCCGGCTTGCGCGGCGCAACACCGAAGCTGCCCTGCGGGCGACCGACCGGCACCAGCGCCGCGATCTCGAACCGACCTTCCGGGACGCCAAGATCCGCCAGCACCTCGGTGGTGTGGATGCGGATCACGGTCGTCAGCGCCGTGCCGAGGCCGATGGCGCGAGCGGCGAGGCAGAAGTTCTGCACCGCCGGGTAGACGCTGGCGTCCAGGCGGCCGATGTCCATCTCCCCAGCCGCGTCGCGCGGGGTCCAGGGGATCAGCGGTTGCAGGAACAGCACGAGCGCCGGAGCGTCTGCGAGGTGGTCGGCGAGGTGCCGACTGGCGTCCCGCGTCCGACGCCACGAGGCGGCCTGCGCCTCGTCGCGGAACTCGGTGGGGTCCGGTAGCGACGCCTCGTAGCGGTCGAACGAACTGCGGTACCACCCGCCGACGGACGCCTTGCCGGTCGGGTCCGTGACGACCAGGTACTGCTGGGGCTGGACGTTGCCCCCGCTCGGCGCCTGCTGCGCAGCGCGCAGGCACGTGCGCAGCTCGTCGTCGGTCACGGGGTCCGTCGTGAACCGGCGGATCGCCCGCGTCGTCATGATCGACTGGAGCGTCTCGTCGCGCTCGCTCATCGGTCCCCCCGTCCGCGATGCGACGTGTGCGGGACCTTCGCCACTCCCGGGCACCGATGACCGCGTCGCCGCAAAGCCGGCGACGAAGAAGCACCGTGACGATCATCCACTCGCTCGAAGACCCGCTCGCTCATCGGCCCTCGAAGACAGGTGGTCGGCCGGCAACGAAGGCGTCGACGGCTTCGGCGTGGTCGGCGGACATGATGCACGGGATCTCGAGCGCCGTCGAGAGGTCGAAGCTGGTCAGCAGGGCCTGCTTGAGCTGGGCGTTGATCGCCTGCTTCGTTCCCTGCACGGCGATCGGCGCGCCGGCGGCCAGGCGCTGCGCCCACGCCATCGCCCGCTGCGCCACCTCGGCCCCCGGGCAGACCTCGGCCGCCACGCCCAGACGCAGTGCGTCCTCCGCGCCGAGCGGCTCGCCGAGCAACAGGTGGCGCTTGGCGGCCAGCGGTCCGAGCAGGAGCGCCACACGGCGGCCCCGCCGTCCCCGGCGACGAGGCCGACCTTGACGTGCGGGTCGACGATCACTGCGGCGTCGGACATGACGACGATGTCGCACAGCAGGGCAACGGACGCGGCGAGACCGGCCGCCGAGCCATTGAGCCCGCACACGATCGGCACCTCGACATCGAGCAGGTCCCAGATCAGCTGCTTGGCCTCACGCCGCAACCCGTGGGCCACGTCGAGCGTGCGCAGCGTCGGAAACCACTCCATGTCGCCACCCGCGGAGAAGGCGCGTCCCGCGCCGGTGAGCACGACGGCCCGCGCCTCGCCCTCCGTCTTCAACGTGCGGAACAGCTCGCCGAGGTCGTGGTGCAGGCGACCGTCGACGGCGTTGACCGGCGAGTCGGGGTGATCGATCGTGGCGACCAGCACGTCGCCGTCGCGGTCGAGGCGGATCGTCTCCACTGGGCACGGACCGTAGCGGTACGGTCCCGGCGTGCGGCTGACGGTCGTCCTCGGCGAGTGGCTGGACCGCCCGATCCAGGCCGACCTCGACGTCGCTCTCGCCGCCGATCGCCTGGGCTACGGCGAGGTGTGGATCGGCGAGATGGCCAAGCTCGACGCGCCGGCGACGGCGGCGGCGATCGTGGCTCGGACGGAGCAGATCGAGCCGTGCCTCGGCCCGCTGGCGGTGACGGTCCGGTCACCGGCGCAGATCGCACTGGCCGCGGCGACCGTCGCCGCGACGGGACGGCGGACCCATGTCGCCCTCGGCACGTCGAGCGGTGCGGTCGCCCGCTGGCACGGGCGCAGCCGCGCCGGCGCGGCTGACCGTCTGGCCACCGCGACGCACGACGTGCGGGCGTTGCTCGCCGGTGAGCGCGTCGACGGGTTCCGGTTGCGCCAGCCGCCGGACGGGTCGACGGTCACCGTCGCCGCCTTCGGGGCGCGCGCCGTCGAGGTCGCCGCGTCGGCCGACCGGATGGTGCTCAACATGGTGACCGTCGCCGCAACGAAGCGACTCGCCCCGCAGCACCCGAACACGGCGGTCTGGCTCGCCGCTGCCGTCGACCCCACGCCGGACGAACGGCGCTGGATGGCACTCGGCTACGTCGGTTACCTCGGCGCGCCGGGCTATGCCGAGATGTTCGAGGAGGCCGGCTTCGGCGAGCTGGTCGCGTTCGCCCGCACCCGGCCGCATGTGAAGGAGCTGGCGGCACGCCTGCCCGCCGACCTGCTGGACGCCGTCGCCCTCGTCGGCTCCGAAGCGGCGATTCGGGCGCGCATCGATGAGTACGCCGCCGCCGCCGTGACCGAGATCGGTCTCGTCGTCCCGCCGCTCGACCTCGCCACCGGCCGGCGCACGCTCGAGACCCTCGCGCCAGCCAACCCGAGGGTTTGCTGACTGCACGTTCGTTCACGCGGGGTCCCCGAGCGCTCGTGCCGAAGTGAGGGCGAATGGTCAGGTCGGCGCCAGGCCGACACGGCGGCGAAGCCGCCCACCAGCTACAGAAGGCTGGTGTCGGTCTCCTGGCCGAGCAGGAGGCGGCCGAACGTCTCGTGCAGCTTGGGGGCGACCTGCAGGTGCTGGGTCGGGACGTGGGCGTCGCGCAGGCACCGCTGCAGGACGTTCGTGGCGTAGACGCTCGACCCGCCGGCCAGCGTGTACATGCGGTCGGCGACCTCGGCCGCCCTGACCGCGGCGTTGGTCGCCGCCATCCGCACGCCGAGCCGATCCGGGATGTCGGGCCGCTCACCGTCGACGGCGAGCTGCCACGTCCGGCCGACCTCGTCGTGGAGGAACGCCCGCGCCGCCCGCAGGTCGGCCTCGGCGCGGGCCAGCTCGATGTGGGTGAAGGGACTCTCGGCCAGCGTCTTGGCCGAGAACAGCGGCCGCTTGCCCTCGGCCAGAGCGACCAGCTCGTCGAGCGCCCGTCGCCCGATGCCCAGGCTGACCGCAGCCACGCAGGCCGACAGCAGGGTGAAGTTGGGGAAGGTGGACAGTGGCGTGCGGACCACCGCCGGTGTCTGCAGCGGCCGCATCGTGCGGTACAGCGGGACGACCACGCCGTCGACGGAGTAGTCGAGTGAACCTGAACCGCGCAGGCCTGAGCTGTGCCACGTGTCGTGGAACGTCACCTGCTCGGCGCGGAACCAGCACAGCCGGAACACCCCGTCGTCGCAGACGGTGCCGCCGAGGATCCATCGGCAGTGCTGCGTCCCGCTCCCCCATTGCCACCGGCCGGTCACGGTGATGTTGTCGCCGTCGACGACGCCGCGGCCGGTCGGCGCGAACGCGCCACCGGTGACCGTGTCGGGTTCGCCGAAGATCTCGCGCGCCGCCGGTGGTTCGAGGAAGAACGCCTGTGTCGATGTGGTCGAGGCGATCATGGCGCACCAGCCGGCGGCGCCATCGGCTGCAGCCAGCACTTCGATCGCCGTCAGGATCGTGAGGGGGTCGGCCTCCGGGCCGCCGTACGCCTCGGCCAACCCCATCCGCATGAGGTCGGCGGCGACCAGTGCCTCGACGGTCTGGGTCGGTAGTCGACGGTCCTGCTCGGCGTCGTCGGCCAGTTTGGTCAGCAGGGGCGCGACCGCCTCCGCTGCGGCGACGAGGTCCACCCGTTCAGACCCGGGCACGTTGCGCCTCCGCCCAGCTCAGGCCCTGCTGCACGTCGATGTCGTGGGGCAGGCCGAGCACGCGCTCGGCGACGATGTTGCGCTGCACCTGACCCGTCCCACCTCCGATCGTCAGCGCCTGCGAGAACAGGTACCCGTCATACCAACCCGGGTGGTCGAGGGTGCGCGGCGGCCTGGCGGGGCCGAGGTTCCTGGTGTCGGTGCCGGGCGTAAAGGACGACTCGTCGAACTGGGCGCCGGGCGAGCGGGTCGTGCCATCGCCACCCGTGAGCATCGCGTCGGGACCGATCAGGTCACGAGCCAGCTCCATCACGTGTTGGCCATGCTCGTCGCCGAGCAGCTTGCGGATGCTCGCCTCGGGGCCTGGCTGCTCGCCCTTCAACCGGGCGCTGAGCGTGCGCTTGCGGATCAGCTCCAGGACCGTGTGCTCGATGTAGACGCGGGCGACCCGCTGGCGCAGCGTCGGATCGGTCAGGGGACCGGCCGCCTTCACCGCCTCGACGAGGTCAAGCGCCGTCGGCCCGCTGCCCCACAGCACGCCTCCGGTCGACAGCGAGATGCGCTCGTTGCCCAGCGTGACCTTGGCCAGCCGCCAGCCCTCGTTGAGGTCACCGACGAGGTTGGCGGCAGACAGGCGCACATCCGTGAAGAAGACCTCGTTGAACGTGTGTCCGCCGGTCATCTCGGTGATCGGGCGGATCTCGATGCCGGGCAGGTCCATCGGGCACACGAAGTACGAGATGCCCTTGTGCTTGGGAAGGTCCGGATCGGTGCGGGCGATGAGGATGCCGTACTTGGCGTACTGGGCGCCGCTGGTCCAGATCTTCTGGCCGTTGAGGACGAACTCGTCGCCGTCGAGCACCGCGCGGGTGGCGAGGTTGGCGAGGTCGCTGCCGCTGTCGGGTTCGGAGAACAATTGGCACCAGAACTCGGCGCCGGAGAGGATCGGCCAGAGGTAGCGGTCCTTCTGCTCCTTGCTGCCGGCGAAGAGGATCGTCGGTCCGGCCCAGCCGATGCCGATCGGGTTGACCGGGCGGCGGGCGCCGGCGGCCGTCAGCTCGTCGTCGATCAGAACCTGGTGGATCGGGTCGGCGCCGATCCCCCACGGTGGCGGCCAGTGCGGCACGACGTAGCCGGCGCGGGCCAGCTCGTCGCCCGTCGGGTCGGGGTGCTCCGCCAGCCAGTCGCGCACGGCCACCCGGCGTGCGTCGTCCCCCGCCGGCAACTCGAAGTCCATGCCCGAACGCTAGGCCGTGGGGGCGCGATGAGCGATGAGTGGCCAGACGACGCACATCGCTCATCGCGTGCCGGACAGGCCAAGCGCGATGAGCGATGAGTGGCCATAGGGCGCACATCCCTCATCGCGCCCAAGGCCGGCACGGTTAGCGTCGCGGGCGTGACCGCTTCGGCCCCCGACCGCCGCGAGCGTGGCGGGTCAGGCCGAGCGCCAGCGAGGCAGGCGAGCGGAGCGAGCCACCAGAGCGGCTGGAACTTCGCCGACGTCTTCGAGGCCCTCGCCGACCGCCAGCCTGATGCACTGGCGCAGCGCTCCGGCGGGCGGTCCACGACCTGGGCGGAGTTCGATCGTCGAGCCGACGGCGTGGCCGCCGCACTCCTCGCAGCCGGCGTCGTCGAGCAGGACAAGGTCGCGCAGTACCTGTACAACTCGCCGCCCTACCTGGAGTCAACGCTCGGCGCCTTCAAGGCGGGACTGGCGACCGTCAACACCAACTACCGATACACCGCCGACGAGCTGACGCACCTGTGGGACAACGCCGACGTCGTGGCCGTGGTGTTCGACGCCACATTCACCCGGACGGTCGACGAGCTGCGCGCCCGCCTGCCGGGCATCCGCACGTGGCTGTGGGTCGACGACGGCAGCGGGCCGTGTCCTGAGTGGGCGGTCGACTACGAGTCGGCTGCGGCCGCGCCGCCAGCCGATCGGGTCGTCGCGCCGTGGGGCCGATCCGCCGACCACCTCCTGCTGCTGTACACCGGTGGCACGACCGGCACGCCGAAGGGCGTCATGTGGCGCCAGGGTGACCTGTTCGGCGCATTGGACACGGCCAACAAGAAGCGGCTGCCGCCGGAGCAGGACCTCGATGCGGCGGCGGAACGCGTCGTCAAGCCCGGCCCGCGCAACCTGCCGGCGGCACCGCTGATGCACGGCACGGGGTTGTTCAACGCACTGAGCAACCTGATGGTCGGCGGCAGTGTGATCACGATGGAGGGTCGGCGGTTCGATCCCGTCGAGCTGCTCGCCACCGTCCAGCACGAGCGCATCAACTCGATGTCGATCGTCGGCGACGCCTTCGCCAAGCCGATCCTGCGCGTCCTCGACGCCGATCCCAGACGATGGGACATCTCGTCGCTGCGGGTCATCGTGTCCAGTGGCGTGATCTGGTCGGCCGAGTCGAAGGCGGGACTGCTGCGCCACAACGACCGCTTGATCATGGTCGACTCGCTGGGATCGAGCGAGGCGATCGGCATGGCGTCGAGCACGGTCAGCACGCAGGGCGCGGCGGCGACCGCGTCGTTCCAGCTCGGAGCGTCGACTCGGGTCGTCGCCGAGGACGGACGCGACGTGATTCCCGGCTCTGGCCAGCGGGGGCTGGTGGCGATGCGCGGCTACACCCCAATCGGGTACTACAAGGACCCGGACAAGTCGGCCGCCACGTTCCGGGTCATCGAGGGGCAGCGGTACTCAATCCCGGGTGACTTCGCCACGGTCCACGCCGACGGCACCGTGCGCCTCCTCGGGCGCGGCAGCCAGTGCATCAACACCGGCGGCGAGAAGGTCTACCCGGAGGAGGTGGAGGAGGTGCTCAAGCTGCACCCGACCGTGGCCGACGCGGCGGTGGTCGGCGTGCCCGACGAGCGCTTCGGCGAGGCGATCACCGCGCTCGTCGAACCGCATGCCGGCGACGTCGTCGACGAGGCCGTGCTGATCGCCCACGTCAAGGAGCACCTCGCCGGCTACAAGGCGCCCAAGCGGGTGCTGCGGATCGAGTCGATCGGCCGCGCCGCCAACGGCAAGCTCGACTACCGAGCCCTCAAGGCCGTCGCGACGTCATAGTGGCTCGCTCCGCTCGCTGCGCCGGGCACGGCCGGCCTCACCATGCACGCGCGCTGCGGTCGGGGGCCAAAGCGCGCACAACCGTCGCAGAGTGGCTCGCTCCGCTCGCTGCGCCGGGCACGGCCGGCCTCACCACGCACGCGTGCTCTGGGCGGGGGCCGACGCGGGCGGGCCCTCACCACTGGCCGTGAACGCTGACGACCAGACCAATGTCGTCGGCGTCCCAGATCGCCGAACCGACACCACCCAGTCCCAGCCACCCGAGGAGGGAATCCTGGTGGGCGACCTGGAGTCGAGCGCAGCCCTTGCTACGAGGGTCGGGCGGCACGTTGCCGGCACCGTGGATCGCCTGGCCGGCGTCGAAGTAGAGCGGCTTGTACATGTTGCCGTTCAGCGGGTTGTCGGCGGCGACGGGGAACGTGCTGCTGTTGTGCCAGCCGCCGTTGTCCGCCGCCGGGTCGTAGCGGAACACCGCTGAGTAGCTCTGGTCGCGCGTGGGAAATCCGGGCTCCCCGGTGGAGGTCGGATAGACGAACACCAGCCGGCCGTCGCCCTCGCCGGCGTAGAGCACCTGGCACGTGCGGTCGACGAGCACCCATCGCCACGACTGTGTCGGCGCCCCGGCGGGGATCGCCACCGACTGCGCAGACATCAGTGCCTGTTCCTCTGCGCTCCCCGGCGCCATGTCGTCGCGACTCACGGGCAGGCTGAGCGAGGCGCGGGCGGCACACAGCAACTGGCGCGTGTAGCGCCCGGAGTCGCCGTCGACGTCGAGGGCAGGGAAACCGAGCGGCGCGAACAACTCGTTCAACTTTTGCTGCTGCGCCTCGACCCCGCTGGCGAAGGCCAGCGGCGGCGGCGGCGGGGGCGGTGGAGGCGGTGGAGGCGGTGGAGGCGGTGGAGGCGGTGGAGGCGGTGGAGGCGGTGGGACCGGCGGGCTGGTGGTGGACGGCACCGCCGTGGTCGTCGTCTCCGCCACCGTCGTCGTCGTCGTCTCCGCCACTGTCGTCGTCGTCTCCGCCACGGTCGTCGTCGTCACCGGTGACGTGGTCGTCGGCCGCACGGTGGTCGTCGGCCGCACGGTGGTCGTCGTGGTCGTCGGTCGCGACGTCGTAGTAGTCGACCGCCGGGACGGAGTCGGCTCGCTGGTCGTAGGCGCCGTCGTGTCGGGTGCATCCGTCGTGACGACGACCAGCGGCGGCGGCGCACCCTCGTCGCGAGCCGCCGCGCAGCCAACTGCGAACGGCAGCACTGCGCCCACCACCACCACCACGACGCGTCGCACGGCGGCCACGGTAGGCGTGCCCATCGACTGGGTTCCGTCACCCTGTGGTCGGTCGCCGAGCTCTCAGGTCACCGGCACCGACGCGGAAGGTGCGGACGCACGACGGGTTTGGAAGCGTGCGGGCAATCGCCGGTACCGTCGCCGGCCATGGCTGAGCTGGGCTTCGACGGCAGGGTGGCGATCATCACGGGCGCCGGTGGCGGGCTTGGGCGTCAGCACGCGTTGGCGTTCGCGTCACTCGGAGCGCTGGTCGTCGTCAACGACCTCGGCGGGGCGGTCGACGGGTCCGGCAGCGACGCCGGCGCAGCCCAACTCGTCGTCGACGAGATCACGGCGGCCGGCGGCGAGGCCGTCGCCGACACCAACTCGGTCGCCACACCGCAAGGCGGGGAGGCGATCGTCCAGACCGCCATCGACGCGTTCGGGCGCATCGACATCGTCATCAACAACGCCGGCATCCTGCGCGACAAGACCTTCCACAACATGACGCCGGACCTCCTCGAACCCGTGCTCGACGTCCACCTGAAGGGCGCGTTCAACGTGACCAAGCCGGCCTGGGTCCACCTCCGCGAGCAGCGCTACGGCCGGGTCATCTCGACCTCCTCCGCCGCCGGCATCTTCGGCAACTTCGGGCAGACCAACTACGGGGCGGCGAAGATGGGCCTCGTCGGCCTGACCCGTGTGCTCGCCGTCGAAGGCGCCCGCTACGGCATCCAGGCCAACGCCATCGCACCACTGGCCAACACCCGCATGACGGAGGACATCCTCGGCTCCATGGCCGAACACCTCGACCCGGCCCATGTGACCCCCGTCGTCACGTACCTCGCCCACCAGTCCTGCGAGGCGACGGGTCGGGTGTTCTCCGTCGGCGGCGGCCGCGTCGCCGAGGTGTTCATCGGCGAGACCAACGGCTACTTCGCCCGCCCCCTCACGGCCGAGGGAGTCGCCGAGCACTGGTCGACGATCACCGATCGCGACGGCTACCACGTCCCGATGAACCTCGGTGAGGAGACGGCCCTGTTCCTCCCCTTCTTTCGCTGATCACCGCACCTCGGCCGCACGCTGCGGCTGAGGCGTCAGTTACCTGCCAGCCCAGCGGCAGGTAGCGGCTCGTCCGCGTGCTGGCGGTCGCATCTGACAAGCTGGGCCACGTGTACGAGGGACCCGACCGCCGCGACGATGACGAGCGGGGGTTCCGCACGACGCGCAGCGGCATCTCACCCGCGCTGATCGCGTTCGCCATCATCGTCGTGCTGGCCGTCATCTTCGTCGTTCAGAACGGCGTGAAGGCGGAGATCAAGTTCCTGTTCGTCGAACGCAGCACCCCCGTCTGGGTGGCGATCGCCATCGCCATCGCCATCGGCGTGCTGCTCGATCGCCTGCTGTCGGTGTGGTGGCGTCGTCGTCGGCGCCACGAACACGACCGCTGACGCCGCCCCGTCCCCACGTGTTGCGCGTCCCTTCGTCCGACGGCGTCTCCGTCGCCGTGCACGAGCTGGCCGGCGACGGCACAACCGAGCGGCAGGTCCTGCTCATCGCCCACGCCAGCGGGTTCCACGCCCACGCCTACCTCCCCCTGGCCACCCGTCTGGCGCCGCCGTTCCACGTGTTCGGGATGGACTTCCGCGGTCACGGCGACACCCCGCGGCCTGACGACTGGCAGGTCGACTGGGGCCGCTACGGCGACGACGCGCTGGCCGTCGCCGACGCCGTCGCCGAGCTCGGTGACGGGCTGGTCGGCTTCGGGCACTCGATGGGTGGCGCCGGGCTGCTGATGGCCGCCAGCCGACGACCCGATCGTTTCCGCCTGCTCGTGCTGTTCGAACCGATCGTCTACCCGCCCGACAGCGACCGCCCCGAGGGGCCGAACCAGCTGGTCGCCGGTGCACGCCGGCGCAGGGCCTCGTTCCCATCGATCGACGCGGCGATCGCCAACTACGCCGCCAAGCCACCGCTCGACGCCTTCGACCCGGCCGCCCTCGACGCCTACGTCCGCTACGGGTTCGCACCCACCATTGACGGCGACGACCGTGACGGCAGCGCTGTGCGGTTGAAGTGCGAGCCGGAGCACGAGGCGAGAACGTTCGAGCAGGGGGCGCTGCACCGCACGTGGGAGCTGCTCGGCGACATCGAGGTCCCAACCGTCGTGATCGCCGGACGGATCGAGGAGCACCAACCATCGCGGATCGCCGAGGCCGTCGCCGACGAGCTGCCCAACGGTCGATTCGTGCTCGCGCCGCAACTCGATCACTTCGGCCCGTTCGTCGACCCGGCGGACATCGCCCAGCTCGTCCTCGCCGCCGTCGACGATGCCCATGTTCCCGCCGACCCGCCCGGCTGACCGTCCCGGAAGCGGTGACACCCCCGCCCTACGATGGGCGGCGTGTTCGAGTTGCCGACAGGACTGTCGCCCAGCAGGGTCGAGGCGTTCACGTCATGCCCGCTCGCCTTCCGCTTCTCCAGCATCCAACGCCTCCCCGAGGCGCCGTCCATCCACGCCACGCGTGGCTCGCTCGTCCACCGGGCGCTCGAGCTGGCCTACGCCGCCGCGCCGGCCGAGCGCACGCCCGACCGCTTCCGGCGCTGCCTCGACCAAGCCAGGGACGAGTTCCGCCACGACCCAGACTTCGTCGCGCTGCACCTCGACGACGACGCCGTTGAGGTGTTCGACGACGAGTGCCGTGCCCTCGTCGAGACCTACCTCACGATGGAGGACCCGTGTGCCGTCCGCCCGATCGGACTCGAGCTGCGCCTCAGCGCCGACGTCGGCACCCTGTCGCTGCGCGGCATCATCGACCGTCTTGAGCTGCGCGATGGCGAGCTGGTCGTCACCGACTACAAGACCGGCAGGGCGCCGTCGCTGAACTGGGAGCACAAGAGCCTCGCCGGCGTGCACTTCTACTCCTTCCTCTGCGAAGCGGTGTTCGGGCGCCGTCCTGCCGTCATCCGGCTGATGTACCTGAGCAGCGGCGAGACCATCGAGGCCGTGCCCTCCACGCAGTCCGTGCGCTTCATCACCACCCGCACCCGCGCCGTCTGGCAGGCCGTCGAGCGAGCCTGCGTGACCGGTGACTTCAAGCCTCGCCCGAGCGCCCGCTGCGCGTCGTGCGGCTTCCAGGCGTGGTGTCCGAGCTTCGGCGGCGATCCCCAGCAGGCGGCGATCGAAGCGCCGCTCCTGTACGACGCCGCGTTGCTCGGCGACGGCGCACTCGTCGGCGCAGTCGGCGCGTGACCACACCGGCCGCCCCGGCTGATCAACCTCCCCTCCCCTCGCCCGCCACGGCGCCCGGGCGGCGCTCGCTCGGGCCGACGATCGCGGCCTTCGACCGGTCGGTCGACTCCGCCCTCGAACGACTGCGCGGCAACCGATTCGCCGACGCGGTGTTCGTGTCGGCGTCGCGCCTCGGCGATTTCAGCCTCGTCTGGCACCTCGCCAACGTGTCGCGCGGCCTGACCAGCGAACGTCGCACCAACCAGGTGCCGGCGCTCGCCGCTGCGCTCGGGGTGGAGAGCCTGCTCGTCAACCAAGGCCTGAAGCGGATCTTCCGCCGCCCCCGCCCCACCGTGGAAGGCGATCCCCGCTACCCCGTGCGGCGGCCGTTGACCTCAGCGTTCCCGTCCGGGCACGCCAGCGCGGCAGCGTTCACGGCCACCGTCCTCACCGCGTGGGACGGCCGGCGCTCGGCCGCGGTGTGGTGGACCATCGCCGCCACCGTGGCCACCAGCCGGGCCTTCGTCCGCATCCACCACCCATCCGATGTCGTGGCCGGCATGGCCGTCGGCACGGCCTTCGGGGTCGGCGCGGTCGCCGCGATGCGCCGAGTGGGAATTCGTTGACTCCGGCGGTCGTTGTCACGCCCATGACCCGATCCTTCGGCCTGACCTTCGACTACCGCTGCCCGTACGCCAGAGTCGCCCACGACCATGTGCTGGCAGGGCTGCGCGCCGGCGCCAACTGGGACGTCACGTTCCTGCCGTTCTCACTGGGTCAGGCGCACGTCGAAGAAGGTGGCGGGGCTCCCGTCTGGGAGCAGCCCGACAGCGACTCCGGGCTCCTCGCGCTGCAGCTGGCGTTAGCCGTCCGTGACACCCAGCCCGAGCGATTCCGCGATGTGCACGGGGCGTTGTTCGAGCATCGCCACGCGGCCGCAGGAGACCTCAGAGATCGTGCCGCGCTCTCCACGGTCCTCGCCCGTGCCGGTGCCGATGTCGATGCGGCCTGGGCCGAGGTCGATGCCGGGCGGCCGTTGGCCACGGCGGAGAAGGAGCACGCGTCATTCGTGCAGTCACACAACGTGTGGGGCGTGCCGACGTTCGTCGTCGGCGACGCCGCCGTGTTCGTGCGGCTGCTCGATCGCCCGGAGGGTGACGGCGACCTCGCGATCAGGACGATCGAGCGGATCCTCGATCAGATCGACTGGCCGATCCTCAACGAGCTCAAGCACACGTCCATCCCGCGTTGACGCGTCAGTGGCTCGCTTCGCTCGCTGGAGAGCGAAGAGGTCAGGCGACGGCGGGCGACGGCTCGGTGAGACGGCCAGTCGGAGCCGGGGCTGACAGGAGGCGACGGCGTGGGCGGCGACGGCCGACGAGGCGGCCGCGGGCGTCACGAACCTGCGCCGCCAGCTCGGCGTCGGCGGCCTGCAGCTGGTAGTCGAGGCGGACAGCGGAGTTGAGCAGCGGGTTGATGTCCATGGCGGTCTCCTTCTTGGTGCGATTGGGGATTGGTGCGATTGGGGTTCGGTGCACCTGGAGAGCCACCGCTGGCCGCCCTGATACGTCGAGTGTGCGATGCTCGATCGGTGGCCGATGTGACCGACCGACGGATGAGCGACGCCGAAGGGCTGATGTGGCGGTTGGAGAAGGACCCCCACCTGTCCTCGACGTTCGGCAACGTGACGATCCTCGACCGGCGGCCCGACTTCGATCGGCTGCGGGCGCGCATGGAGCGGGCTGTCGCCGCCGTCCCCAGGCTCGGCTGGCGGGTCCAGCCGGCGCCGGCCAACCTGTCGGCTCCCCTGTGGGTCGACGATCCCGACTTCGAGATCGACTACCACGTGCGTCGGATCGCCCTGGCCAAACCGGGTGACCTCCGCCAACTGCTCGACCTCGCCACGCTGATCACCCTCGACCCGTTCGATCGGACCCGCCCGCTGTGGCAGTTCACCGTTGTCGAGGGGCTGCGCGGTGGCAAGGCCGCCCTCGTCCAGAAGATGCACCACACGATCACCGACGGCGAGGGCGGCGTGCAGATGTCGCTGCAGTACCTCGACTTCCAACGTGACGCACCCGATCCCATCCCGGTCGAGCGGACCGACGAAGGTCCGATCGGCGCGCCTCCGTCACCGTCGGCGGCCGAGTCGGTGCGCGACCTCGTCGTCGGCGGTCTCCGCTTGCCGCTCGGTGTCGCCAAGCAGGTGCGCGACATGCTCGCCGATCCGGCGTCGATCCCGACCGCCAGCACGGCGGCGATCGACGCCGTCCGCGGTGTCGTCACCCAGTTGTCCGACACCGAGCAGGCGCACTCACCGCTTTGGACGCAGCGCAGCCTGAAGCGTCACCTGGTCGTCGCGACGGCGCCGTTCCGGGCCACCAAGGACGTCGCCAAGCGCCTCGGCGGCACCCTCAACACGGCGTTCCTCACAGCGGCGACCGAGGCCGCCTCCCGCTACCACGTCGAGCTCGGCGCACCAGTCGAAGCGCTACGTGCATCAATGGCGATCAGCACCCGCACCGACGACTCCGGCGGCAACGCCTTCTCGCTGGCCCGCATGCTCGTTCCAGCCGGCGAGATGCCAATCACCGAGCGGTTCAAGCTGATCCAGGAACTGGCCGATACCGCACGCGGCGGCGGTGGTGGCGCGGCGCTGGAGACGTTGGCCACCGTCGCCGCTGCGCTGCCGACCACGTTGGTCACCCGCCTCGCTCGCCAGCAGGCGCAGACCGTCGACTTCGCCACGTCCAACGTGCGTGGCTCGTCGGTGCCGATGTACATCTGCGGCGCCAAGCTGCTGCACAACTACCCGATCGGCCCGCTCGCCGGCGTCGCGTTCAACCTGACGCTACTGTCCTACGACGGCAGCCTCGACATGGGGATGAACGTCGACGCGGCGGCGGTCGCCCAACCGGCTCGCCTTGGCGTGCTCATCGAGAAGTCGTTCCGGGAGCTGCTCACGGCCTGACCGACCCGATGCCGTGACGGCGAGGACGACCCAACCCGAGGGGTACGTTGGCGGCGCCGCCTCGACATCGGCCAGAGCCACCGACTCGGCTGCGGCGAAGTCGTCGAGGGACTCAGGGAGGCGAGGTCGTGGGACGCAGGCAGGACCAGCAGACGCCGAAAAGCGTCACCGTCAACTTCGAGCCGCGCCAGCACGTGCGCGACGCGACGCTCGGCATCACCGTCGACGTGGATCGCAGCGGCCAACCACCGAACCGGCTGGTGACGATCGGCGACTCGATCACGCAGGGCTTCATGAGCCTGGCGGTGTTCCACACCGATCGCTCGTGGCCGGCGATCGTCGCCCACGAGCTCGGCATGCGGCTGCACCACGACTTCTGCTATCCGCTCTACGAGCCGCCCAGTGGTCCCGGCGGCCTCCCGCTCGACCTGGAGCGGGCGGTGCGCGGCCTCGGCCGCGTCGTCGGCGAAGAGCTCGACTGGCACGAGCTGGTCAAGGCCGGTCGGTGGTTGCGCACACACATGGACGGCATCGAGGACTTCTGGGAGCGCCCCGGCAACGGCGGGTTCCAGCTCAAGCCGACCAAACGCCCGTACCACAACCTCGCCGTGTACGGCGCCGACGTCCTCGACGTGCAGCTCCTCACCAGCACGATCATCGACGATCGCCTGAAGAAGCTTGAGCCACGCGACCACTTCTTCGCCCAGCTCGTGGAAGGCGACAACGACCGCGCCTGGCGAGTGGTGCTCGACAGCTGCAAGCCGAAGACCTCGACCGTGCTCGACGGCGCGCGTTCGATGGGTGAGGAGGGAGACGGACCGCACGGCATCGAGACGCTCGTCGTGATGGTCGGGTCGAACAACGCGCTGGGGACCGTCCTGCACCTCGAGCCGCGGTGGACACCCGACAACTACCTAAAGGGAAAGCTGGAGGACCGTCTGGCGGTCAAGGCGAAGTGCAACATCTGGCAACCGGCGCACTTCGCCGAGGAGTGGGCCCGGCTGGTCGCCGAGGTGCGCACCATCAAGGCCCGCCACGTCATCTTCGCGACGGTGCCCCAGGTGACCATCGCGCCGATCGCCCGCGGTGTCCGCGGCAAGGTCCACCACGGCAGCCGCTACTTCCCGTACTACACGCGTCCGTGGATCAACGACGACGACTTCGACGAGGACCGCGATCCGTGGATCGATGAGGACCAGGCGCGTGGCATCGACTCGGCGATCGATGCCTTCAACGAGACGATCATCTCGTCGGTGCGGGCAGCGCGCGAGGACCCCACCGATCCACGCGACTGGTACGTCTTCGACCTCGCTGGCCTGCTCGACAGCATGGCCGTCAGGCGCTACCTCATGGACCCTGCCGCTCAGCCGACATGGTGGGTGCCCTACGAGCTCCCGCCGCGGCTGGCCGATCTGGTGCCGAAGCCGGACACCCGGTTCTTCCGTTCAGGTCCCAACGGACGCGATCAGGGCGGCATCTTCTCGCTCGACGGGGTGCACCCGACGACGATCGCGTCGGGTGTCGTGGCGCGCGAGGTGATCAGGATCATGGACCGCCACGCCGGTGTGATCTTCCGCCGCCCCGACGGCACCCCGCGACCACCCGGAGAGGTTGACGTCGACTTCGATCGCGTCCTCCAACTGGATACCCTCAACTCGCAGCCACCGACGGCGATCACGTCGATCGTCTCGCTGCTCGGCTGGTTCGACGAGAAGCTCGACTGGGTCGCCCGCCTCGGCGGCGGGTGAGACGCCGGCTACACCGGTTCGGCAGGCACTGCCGTGAGCAGCGTGCGCACGTCGAGCAGGAGGTCGGCGACCTCGTTCGACGACACCAGTTCCCTGGCCATCATCCGGCCCAGCGCCTGGTCGATGACCGCGACGGCGTCAGCGATGACCGCGTCGTGCAGTTCGGCCGTCGACGGGAGCTGATCGGTCATCCCCGAACACGGTAGCTGACCCGTTCGGGGCTTGCTCGCCATCCTGCCGGAGGCCGATGTCACGGCCGGACCGGGAATACCGGAGGGGCGTGCGAACGGCCATAGTTTGCGGCGATGGATCTCGCCGATCGTCATGTCGTCGTCACCGGAGCTGCCCGCGGGATCGGCGCCGCGCTGGCGAGGCGGTTCGCCGCCGACGGGGCCCGCGTTGTGGTGGCCGACGTCGGCGACGTCGCGGCGGTTGCCGACGAGCTCCCGCAGGCGCTCGGTGTGCACGCCGACGTGTCCAGCGAGCAGGGCAACGTCGACCTGATCGCGGCGGCCGAGGAGCGGTTCGGCCCGATCGACCTGTTCTTCGCCAACGCCGGCATCGGTGGCGGGACGGACCTGACCACGCCCGAGGAGTCGTGGCAGCTGGCGTTCGACGTCAACGTCAACGCCCACCGGTGGGCGGTCAAGCACCTGATCGACGGGTGGCTGGCGCGCGGTGAGGGCTACTTCTGCTCGACTGCGTCCGCAGCTGGACTGCTGGCGCAGATCGGCTCCGCCCCGTACACGTTGACCAAGCGCGCCGCGGTGGCGTTCGCCGAGTGGCTGGCCATCACGTACGGCGCACGGGGCCTGAAGGTCAGCTGCCTGTGCCCGCAGGGAGTGAACACCGAGATGCTGCGCGCCGGCGACGACCCGGCGCTCGGCGGCGGGGGGACGCAGGTGGTCCGCGTGTCCGGTGTGGTGCTGGAACCGGAACAGGTGGCCGACGTCGTCGCCCAGGCGATCCGCGACGAGCGGTTCCTCATCCTCCCCCACCCCGAGGTCCACGAGTTCGTGCGGCGCAAGGCCGACGACCCGGACCGCTGGCTGGCCGGCATGCGCAAGCTGCAGGCGCGCATCCTCGGGATCTGACGACGCAGGCGCCCGATACCTTCTGGAGGTACCGTCGCCGACGTGTCCGAGCCATCTGAGTCCCCCCATCACGAGATCGCGACGAGGCTGCTCGACGGGCGCAGTGCGGCGTCCGCTCCCGTCGTCAGCCCGGACGGCGAGCGCATCGCGTTCGTCGTCGACACGATCGACCTCGACCGCAACGAGACGACGAGCCGGATCTGGCTGAGCAATCGAGGCGGAGCGACGGCGATCACCAATGGCCCGCGTGACCGCAACCCGCGCTGGTCACCCGACGGGCGATGGCTGGCCTTCACCTCGCGGCGTGGCGACGAGGACCACGAGTCGACGGTCCACGTGCTGCCCGTCGACGGGCCGGGCGAGGTGCGCACCGTGGCGACAATGCCAGATGGCGCCGGCGATCTGGCGTGGTCGCCCGATGGTCGCTGGCTGGCGTTCACCAGCCGGACGCGCGACTCGCGCTACGAGGCGAAGACCGAGAAGTGGCAGCCACCTCGACGCATCGAACGGTTCTTCAGCCGGCTGGACAACGCGGGCTGGGTGGTCGATCGGCCGCAGCACGTCTACGTCGTGGCCGTCGACGGGACGGGGCAGCCGCGCAACCTCACCCCGGGACCGTTCCAGCACGGCGGCGTGTCGTGGCTGGCCGACTCGTCCGGTGTCGTCACCGCGGCCCAGCGCCACGACACCTGGGACCTCGACTTCTGCGAGGACCTGTACGTCGTGCCCGTCGACGGCGACGTTCGGCCACTGACCAAGCAGACAGGGAACCATCGAGCCCCGGCCGTGTCACCCGACGGGAGTCGTGTCGCCTTCCTCGGTGCCGACGACTCGTCCACGTACCCGCAGAACACGAAGGTGGGCGTGATCTCGATCGATGGCGGCGAGCATCGCTGGGTGTCGGCTGGCCTCGACCGCACGTTCGAGACGACCGCCGGCAGCCGAGCACCGTTGTGGCTCGACGACGACGTGCTGCTGGCAACGGCCGAAGATCGCGGCGAGACCCATCTCTACCGGCTGCGCGCCGAAGGGTCGGCAGATCCGGAGCCGCTGACCAGCGGGCCGATCACCGTCCACTCGTTCGATGCCGCCGGCGGGCGCATCGCCATGGCCCAGTCGACGGTCGAGCACCCCGCCGAGATCGTGACCCTCGACGGGCCGGTGACCTCGCTGACGCGAGGCTTCCTCGGCTGGGAGCGGTTCACGGTGCCGACCAGTGATGGCACCGGCGAGATCGACGCGTGGATCATGCGCCCGGAGGGCTTCCAGCGCCGGCGACGGTACCCCGTGTTGGTCAACGTGCACGGCGGTCCGTTCACGCAGTACGGCGAGTCCTTCTTCGACGAAGCGCAGATGCAGGCCGCCGCTGGGTTCGTCGTGGTGATGAGCAACCCGCGAGGGGGCAGCGGGCGGGACACGGCGTGGGGGCAGTCGATCCTCGGGCCGAAGCACCCGGTGGCGCCCGGGACGGGATGGGGGTCGGTCGACGTCGACGATGTCCTCGCCGTGCTCGACGCCACGTTGGAGCGATATCGGTTCTGCGACGCGAAACGGGTCGGCATGCTCGGTGGCAGCTACGGCGGGTACATGGCGACGTTGCTCGCGGGTCGCCACGGCGACCGGTTCCGGGCCATCTGCAGCGAGCGGGCGGTCAACAACATGATCTCCGAGGAGTGGAGCAGCGACATCGGGACGATCTTCCGGGTCGAGCACGGACCGAGCTACCTCGACGATCCTGACGAGTACGCCCGCATCTCACCCGTCCGCCACGTGCGCGACATCGACGTCCCGATGCTCCTGATCCACTCGGAGAACGACCTGCGCTGCCCGATCGGTCAGGCCGAGGAGCTGTTCGTCGCCCTCCGCCTGCTCGGCAAGGACGTCACGTTCTACCGCTTCCCCGACGAGGGCCATGAGCTGTCACGGAGCGGCTCGCCGCTGCACCGCCGGATGCGCGCCGAGATCATCCTCGACTGGTTCACCGAGCACCTCGCCCCAACCCGCCGCCGCTGACCAACGCGTTTGTTCGTTGGCCGTCGATCGGCGACGGCCAAAGAACAAACGCGAAAACACCAGCTCAGGACGTGCGGAGCCGTGCGACGCGATCTGGCGGGGTAGCCCTCTCGAGCTCGGCGCAGATCGTGTCATCGACGGTTCTGGGCGCGGTCGTGCAACGTTTCGCGCCCAGCAGACGGCGAACCAATCCCCGCAGGTCCACTCAAGCCTCGCTGACCCACTGGTCGATCAGCTTGCGGGCGATCGAGATGCCGGGCGGGATCTGCGGGAGGGCGTCGCGGCGGTACCAGCCGGCGTCGCGGATCTCCGACTCGTCGAGTACGAGGTCGCCTGAGACGTAGCGGGCTCGAAAGCCGATCATCAGGCTGTGCGGGAACGGCCACGGCTGGCTGCCCTGGTACTGCACGTCGCCGACGGTGAGGCCGACCTCCTCGCACACCTCGCGCACGACGGCACCCTCCAGTGACTCACCGGGCTCGACGAACCCGGCGAGGCAGGAGTACATCGGGATCCGCCACTGCACGCCACGGGCGAGCAGCGCCTCCTGGTCCGCACCGTCGTCACCGCGCGTGACGAGAGTGATCATCGCCGGCGCGAGGCGGGGGAAGGCGACCAGTCCGCACGACGGGCAGCGCATCGCCCGCTCGCCGGCCGCCGCTTCCGTCGGTGTCGCGCAGCGTCCGCAGAAACGGTGGGTGCGCCCCCACTCGACGAGTTGCACCGCCCGCCCTGCAGCCAGCCAGGCGTCCTCCCCGGCCCGTCCGTGGTAGGCGTACAGGTCGAGCGCTGCGCCGTCGCTCGGGTCGACGCCGTCCGGCACCTCGACGGCGTGCCAGGCGACACCGTCCAGGACGCCGACGACGTGCTGGCGCCACGCCTCCTCGGCCGGCGCCTCGGCCATCCACACCGACGTGCCGACGACGTGGACGTAGCGCGACCCCGTGACGCCATCCGGCACGAGCGAGGTCGGTGACCAGCCGGTGCTCACGGCAGCGTTCGTAGCAGAAGGGCGCGCACCCGCCGCGTACGCTGAATCCGTGGCCGAGCCGACCAACGCCGAGATCCTGCGGGCGGTGACCGATGTGCAGCGGTCGCTTGGCGAGCTGGCGTGCTCGTTGGAGGTGCTGGCTTCGAGATGACGCAGCAGTTCGGCGCTGTCAGCAACCACATCTCGGACGTCGAGAACCGCGTCGCGGCACTGCACACCCGCCTCGGCGCGCTGGAGGATCGGGTGGAGATGCAAGGGATCACCATCCGAGCGATCTGGGATCACCTGTCCGGGGGCGGTGAGCACGCAGCGTGACGTCCTCGCGCATCGATCAGCTGCTCCACGCCGCCCGCCGCCGGCTCCACCGCATCGAGGTCGACGACCTCGACGCCGAGTTGGCCGCCGGCGCCCTCCTCGTCGACATCCGTCCCGAGAGCGACCGCCGCGACGAGGGTGCCATGCCTGGCGCCGTCGTCGTCGACCGCATCGTCCTCGAGTGGCGCCTGGACCCGACGAGCGAGCACAGCCTGCCCGAGGCGCGTGACGGGCGCCGGGTGATCCTGATGTGCAACGACAGCTACGCCTCCAGCCTGTCGGCGGTCACGCTGCAGGAGCTCGGACTGGCCGACGCGACCGACCTCGTCGGCGGCTACCGCGCCTGGGCCGCTGCCCACGCTGCTCCCTAGGCTCGCCCGCATGCCTTCCCACGATGTCGTCATCGTCGATGCCGTCCGCACACCGATCGGCCGCCGCGGCGGCGGTCTGTCCAGTGTCCACCCCGCCGAGCTACTCGGCGTCGCGCAGTCGGCCATCGTCGAGCGCACCGGCATCGATCCGGCCGACGTCGGCCAGGTCGTCGGTGGGTGCGTCAGCCAGGTCGGCGAGCAGAGCTTCAACATCACCCGTACCGCCTGGCTCGCAGCCGGGATGCCGCAGTCGACAGCGGCGACCACGCTCGACACCCAGTGCGGCTCCAGCCAGCAGGCCATCAATCTGGCATCGTCGGTGGTCGCCGCCGGGGTCATCGACGTGGCCATGGCGTGCGGGGTCGAAGTGATGAGCCGCATCCCGATCGGCAGCAACTCCTCCAAGCAGCTCGGCCTCGGCGGTCCCATCCCGAAGACGTACTTCGAGCGCTACGAGATGACCTCGCAGTTCGAAGGTGCCGAGCGGATCGCCGCGAAGTGGTCGATCACTCGTGACGACACGGACCGCTTCGGCTTGGCCTCGCAGGAACGGGCGGCGAAGGCCTGGGCGGAAGGACGATATGACGGCCAGTGGGTACCCGTCGTGGCGCCCGACGTCGACGAGGACGGCAAGCCGACGGGCTCGACGCACACCGTCGAACGCGACGAAGGGCTGCGCGAGACGTCTCTCGAGAAGCTCGCCACCCTCAAGCCGGTGGCGAGGGAGGACGGCGTGCACACGGCCGGCAACTCCTCGCAGATCTCCGACGGGGCGGCCGCCGTGCTGCTGGCAACACAAGCGCGGGCCTCCGAGCTCGGATTGACACCAAGGGCCCGGGTCGTCGACACCTGCCTCGTCGGCGTCGATCCGATCCTGATGCTGACCGGCCCGATCGACGCCACCGAGCGCCTGCTCGCCCGGACCGGCCTGTCGATCGACGACATCGACACGTTCGAGATCAACGAAGCCTTCGCGTCGGTCGTGCTGGCGTGGGCCAAGGAGACCGGCGCCGATCTGGAGAAGACCAACCCCAACGGCGGCGCCATCGCCCTCGGCCATCCCCTCGGCGCGACCGGCGCGTTCCTGATGACCAAGGCGCTCAACGAGCTGGAGCGCATCGATGGCCGCTACGCCCTGATCTCGATGTGCTGCGGCGGCGGCCTCGGCACGGGCACGATCATCGAGAGGATCTGACCCGTCCTGTCCGGTTCACTTCCGGGCGATGCGGTTGCTCACCCTCGGCGCGCTGACGGTTGGGATCCTCGCGTGCGCCGGCTGTGACGACCGTCAGCCGAGTGATGTCGGGGAGGTGTTCCGGGTGGTGGACGGGGACACGGTGGACATCGAGATCGGGGGACGGCGCGAGCGGGTGCGCTTGCTCGGGATCGACACGCCGGAGGTGTACGTCGACGAAGGTGGCGTCGCCGAGTGCTTCGGGCCGGAGGCCAGCGCTTTCACCAAGCAATTGCTCCCGGAGGGGACGGCGGTGCGACTGGAGCGCGACGTCGTCGGTCGTGACGACTACGGGCGCCTGCTCGCCTACATCTACCTGGTCGACGACGGTTCGATGGTCAACGAGGCGATCGTCCGCCA
>JBPCJW010000039.1:0-27049 GCA_051004915.1 Ilumatobacteraceae bacterium | reverse complement strand
GTTGGAGCGGTACAGCTCCTCGAGCAGCAGGCGGATGGCGTCGGGCTCGAGGGCGATGTCGTCGTGGCAGAAGCAGAAGAAGCCGGCGTCACCCTCGACGAGCCGGAGCACTTCGTTGGCCGCCGGGCCGAACCCCGGATTGTCGCCGAGGTCGCGAACGAACGCCTCCGGCAGCCGCGCCAGGATGCGCGCCTCGAGGTCGCCGCCGTCGGCGTCGAGCGGTCCGCCCGTCAGCAGGAACAGCGTGTTGAGATTGGGATAGTCCTGGTCGACGAGCGAATCGAGGGTTTCCTCGAACCACGGGCCAGGGGCGTGAACCACAACGACGGCGACGACCGGCGGCGCGAGCGGGGCGTCTGGTTCCACGGTGGATCGAGGTTACCGGTGCGCTTGGCGCACATTTCGTCATCAAGTTGTAAAGGTCCCAACCGATTGTCAGCACCGTTTCGGGCGCTGGACGCACCGAAACGGTGCTGACAATCCGAATCTGGCAGGCGGGGCTCGGCGGCAGATGTGACCGTTGTCTGCTTGCAATAGTTAGCACTACGGGATACGATGTACGCATGTTCAGCTTCCCCCGCTTCCCCACCGTCGACCTGCCCACGTTCGACCTCACCAACTTCCCGCAGTTCGACCTGCCGAAGATCGACCTGCCGGGCGTCGAGCTGCCGAGCGTCGATGAGCTCACTGGTTACGCCCGCGATGCGGCGTACATCGGCGTCGGCTCGGCCGTCCTCACGGCCGAGCGGCTGCAGGCGCTGCAGGCCCAGCTCACCGAGATGCTCAAGGCCCAGTTGGCCAGCGCGGTCGGCAAGGTGCGCACCGCCGTCTGAGGACCCAGCCACATTGCGGCCTGTCGCGGTGCGCGACGAGCGGCGCTCCGGCGCTCATCGCTCACCTGTGGCGGTCGTTCCCAAGCCGCATCTGACGCGCACGTTCATCTCGACCGGCCCGCAGGTGCGTGCCGCGTCCGGCTCAGGAGTGCCGGGTAGCGTTGCGTCCTCGTGTCCCAGACGGCGACAACTCGCACCCCGCTGCCCGAAGGCACGATCCCTGTCGGCGCCGCGCTCCTGATCGCCGGCGTCGCCACGTACGCCTTCTTCAAGGTCGGCACGTGGGCGGTCGGTGGCGCAGAGAGCTTCAAACCCATCTCGTCGCTGTGGTTCGCCACGTTCGCCCTCGCTCCCGGGTTCTTCCTCCCCCTCGAGCAAGAGCTGGGACGTGCCCTCGCCCACCGCCGGGCAGTCGGAGAGGGCGGTCGCCCGGTCGTCGAGAAGGTCGTGCGACTGAGCCTCGTCCTCGTCGCCGTCGTCGTGGTGGGCATCCTCGCCGCCAGCCCGCTGATCGCGAGCAACTACTTCAGCGGGAACTCCCTGATGGTCGTCGCGCTGATCTGTGCGTTCGCCGCCTATGCCCCCGCCCACCTGGCGCGAGGGATCTGTTCGGGCACGGGCCGCTTCCACAACTACGCCATCGTGATGGGCACCGACGGCGTCGTGCGCATCGTGCTGTGCGTCACGTTGGCGGTGGTCGGCGTCGACGCGATCGGACCATACGGGTTCGCCGTTGCTCTCGCGCCGCTGGTCGGCGTCGGGTACGTGTTCTCGCGCAACGGGCTGCGCACCGAGCCGGGCCCCGAGGCCACCTGGGGTGAGGTGACCCCCAACCTGGGGTGGCTGCTGCTCGGTTCGATCTTCGCCGCGACACTGCTCAACGCCGGTCCGATCGCCACCACGCTGCTCGCCGAACGAAGCGAAGATGCCCGTGTCACCCAGTTCGCCTATGGCGTGCTGCTCGCCCGCATCCCGCTGTTCATGTTCCAGGCGGTCCAAGCGGCGCTCCTCCCGCGCCTCAGCCGGCTCGCCGCGCGCGGCGAACTCAACGAGTTCCTCGGCGGACTGCGCCGGCTGATGGTCATCGTCGCCGCCGTCGGCGTGGTCGGCACGCTCGGCGCCCTCGTCCTCGGCCCGTGGGCGATCGACCTGGTTTACGGAGCGGACGACCTGACTGGCCGGACCCTCGCCATGCTGGCGTTGGGGAGCGCGCTCTACATGGTCGCCCTCGTACTGGCGCAAGCGGTCATCGCACTCAAGGGCCACGCCCTGGTCGCGCTCGGCTGGGCGGTCGGCATGGTCGCCTTCCTCCTCGCCACCTGGCTCTCCAGCGACGACTTGTTCCGGCGCGTCGAGATCGGGCTCCTGGCGTCCTCGATCGCTTCGGTCGTCGCCTTCGGATTCGCCCTGCGCCACCGGCTGCGCCTCGGCGCGAAGCCGGACGAGGATTCGGTGAGGGAAGCGATCACCGACATGCCGTTGGAGACATGAGAACGGTCCGCATCGTCACGAACGGCCCGATTCGGGGTGGTGGACTCCGCCAGCAGGTGATGGCCGAGGAAGTCCCCGAGCGTTCGTGCCGCCGCGGGCGTGGATGGTCAGATCGAGCGGAGGGCCGAAGCCCGGCGCCGCCAGGCGCAGCGAGATCGCTAGCTCAGGCCGGCTTTCTTGGCCTCGTGGCGGAGATCGTGGTCGACCATCATCTTGACCAAGCCGGGGAAGTCCACCTCGGGACGCCAGCCGAGCTTGGTGCGAGCCTTCACGGCGTCACCGATCAGGAGGTCGACCTCCGCCGGTCGATAGAACTTCTGGTCCTGGCGGACGTACCGCTCCCAGTCGTCGATGCCGGCCTCGGCGAACGATCGCTGCACCAGCTCCTGCACCGAGTGCGTCTCGCCGGTAGCGACCACGAAATCCTCCGGCTCGTCCTGCTGCAGCATCAGCCACATCGCTCGCACGTAGTCCCCGGCGTAGCCCCAGTCACGCTTGGTGTCCAAGGTGCCCATCACCAGCTCGTGCTGCAACCCGAGCTTGATCCGGGCCGCCGCGTTGGTCACCTTGCGCGACACGAACTCGATGCCTCGGCGCGGGCCCTCGTGGTTGAACAGGATCCCCGAGCAGGCGAACAGCCCGTACGACTCGCGATAGTTCACCGTGATGTCGTGCCCGAAGACCTTGGCGCATCCGTACGGCGAACGCGGGTGGAACGGCGTCATCTCGTTCTGCGGCGTCTCGCGCACCTTGCCGAACATCTCCGAGCTCGACGCCTGGTAAAAGCGGATCGGGTTGGATTGCGTGCCCCCGACCATGCGGATCGCCTCGAGCATCCGCAGCACCCCCAACCCGGTCGTGTTGGCGGTCAGCTCGGCTTGCGAGAACGACAGGGCGACGAACGAGATCGCTCCGAGGTTGTACACCTCGTCGGGCTGGGAGATCTGCAGCGCGGCGACCAGCGATGGCAGGTCGGCGAGGTCGCCCGGCACCAGCTCGACGTACGGCATCTGGTCGATCAGCGCGGCGGCCTTCGGGTTGCTCTGCCCCTTCACCATCCCGTACACGTCGTAGCCCTGGCCGTGGAGGAACTCGGCCAGGTGATGTCCGTCCTGACCAGTGATCCCAGTGATGAAGGCGCGCGGCATCGGTGCAGACTCCCGGAGGATGGCGAAGCGGGGAGGTGAGTCTACGACGTGACCGCTTTGGCCCCCACCGCCGCGAGCGTGCACTGGTCATGCCGGCCTTGTCCGGCCCAGCGAGCGGAGCGAGCCACCAGCGCGACGTGACCGCTTTGGCCCCCACCGCCGCGAGCGTGCACTGGTCATGCCGGCCTTGTCCGGCCCAGCGAGCGGAGCGAGCCACCAGCGCGTCGACCGCCTTCTCCTACAATCGCCGCTGGTGATCGCAGTGGTGGTGTTGACCTACCGCCCGCCCGTGGACCTGCTCCACGACTGCATCGCCTCGGTCGCTCGATCGGCGAGTGCGGACGCCATCGTCGTCGTCGACAACGGCGGCGACGCCGGCGTCGAGCAGGTCGAGGCGGCCGCCGCTGGTCGCGTCTCCGTCCTGCGTCCGGGCGAGAACCTCGGCTTCGCTGGCGGCATGAACCTCGGGATGCGCCACGCCATCGACCTCGGCGCGACCTCGGTCGCCCTGCTGAACGACGACACGGTCGTCGCACCCGGATGGCTGGCCACGTTGGCGGCCCGATTGGGCGACGGCGACGACATCGGTGCCGTCCAGCCGAAGTTGCTCTTCCCCGGTCCCGCCCCGCAGCGGATCAACAGCGTCGGTGTCCGCTGGCGGGCCGACGGTGCGGGCATCGACATCGGCTGCGACGAGATCGATCGCGGGCAGTACGACCATGTGCGGCCGATCGAGCTGTTCACCGGCGGGGCGGTCCTCCTGCGACGTGAGCTGATTGAGACGACCGGGGGCTTCGACGATCGGTACTTCCTCTACTACGAGGACATCGACCTCGGCCTGCGCGGGCGCGAGCTCGGCTGGCGCTACCTCTGCGAACCGGCCTCCGTGGTCTGGCACCGGCGCGGTGCGACCACGACGACGCGCCCGGCACAGAGTCGGTATTGGCAGGAGCGCAACCGCCTGTGGTGCCTGGCCCGCCACGCGCCGGCGTCGTCGGTCGCGCGCGGTCTCCTGCTCTCGACGGCGCGGCTAGCCCGGCATCCGAGCCGGGCGCAGTTGCGGGCCGTGGTGCGCGGCATCGGCGGCATCCCGCGCCGGCGTCGCGAGCACCGGCACCCCCCGACCGCACTCGTGACGGCGCCGCCATGACGCAGGCCGGACCGACGGTCGCCGTCCTTGCCGGCGGCGTCGGCGCCGCCCGCTTCCTGCGCGGGCTGATCCGAATAGTCGATCCGACCGCGATCACCGCCGTCGTCAACACGGGCGACGACGTGGTGCTGCACGGCCTGGCGATCTCCCCCGACCTCGACACCGTCACCTACACCCTGGCCGGGACGATCGACCCTGGTCGCGGCTGGGGACTCGCCGGCGAGTCCTGGCAGGCGATGGAGGGTCTCGCTCGCTACGCGTCGGTGCGACCGGTCGGGTCGCGCGCCGCCACGACCTGGTTCAACCTCGGCGACCGGGACCTCGCGACGCACCTGTATCGCACCGCCCGGCTGGCCGAGGGTGGTCGACCGACAGAGGTCGCCGACGAGATCCGACGGGCGTGGGGCGTCCCGATCCGCATCATGCCGATGACCGATGAACGAGTTGCCACGGAGGTCGAGCTGGTCGACGGCGAGATCGTCGGGTTCCAGGACTACTTCGTGCGCCTCGGGCACGGCGTGCCCGTGGCTGCCGTCCACATCCGGGGCGCAGGCGCGCCGACCGCCGAGGTGCTCGAGGTGCTCGAGTCCGCCGACGTGGTGGTCATCGCGCCGTCCAACCCGCTCGTGTCGATCGGCCCGATCCGAGCGCTGGCGGGCGTCGACGACGTGCTCGCCGCCCGACGCGAGTCGGTCGTCGCCGTGTCACCGATCGTCGGCGGCCTCGCCCTCAAGGGCCCAGCCGACCGCATGCTGACCGAGCTCGGTCACGAGCCCTCCGTCGTTGGTGTCGCCCGGCTGTACGCCCCGGTCGCCTCGGTGCTCGTCATCGACCCCGTCGACGCCGCACTCGCCCCGGCCGTCGCCGATGCCGGCATCCGCCCGGTGGTCGTGGCGTCCGTCATGACCGACGAGCAACGGGCGGGCGAGCTGGCCCGGGCCACGATCGCGGCCGTTGCGAGCTGGAGCGGCGGTCCCTGAACATCTCAGGTGAACCGGTCGCGCTCAGCGATACCCATCCTCGTCAGAAACCGATGGGAGGGCGCTGAGACCGTCTTCCAGGGATGTCCACGGTGCCCAGGCCAGGTGGATCCGGGCACGCACCGGGGACACGGCGAAGCGCATCAGCTCGTCGGGCCGGGCGGGCTCGGACGTCGGAGGGGCGCCGCCGGGTGCGATCGACGTCCACAGGTCGCGCACCGCGGTCTGCACGCCTGTCCCCACGTTGACGACGAGGCCGCTGCCTCGCCGCCGCGAGCGCACCAGTGCATCGACCACATCGTCGACGAACACGAAGTCCCTCGTCTGGCGTCCCTCGCCCGTCAGCACCGGCGGTCGACCGCGCCGAGCCGCGTCGACAAGTGCCGCGACCACTCCACCGTGGGGCCGCTGTCGCGGCCCGTACACGGTCGACGTCGCGAGCGCGGTGAACTCGATGCGCTCGCTCTGGCGATAGTTGCCGAGCAGGTCGACGATGGCGTTGGCGACGACCCCACGCACGCCGCGCGGGACGAAGGAGCCCTCCTTCGCCGGCAGGTCACGAGCCGGCGGATGACCGTACATGGCGGTGGCCGGCAACGTGACGATCACCTTGGTGACGCCGTGGCGGCGCGCTGCTTCCAGCACGCCGAGCATCGACGTGAACGATCGGCCGAGCTCCGTCGGGGAGGCCGAACGTGGGAGCAGGGCGAGATGGTAGATCTCGCGTGGCCGACGCAACGCGACGATGTCCGCCAGGTTGTCGGTACCGCCGTCGAGGGTGTTGATATGCAGCTGGCTGGACACTCCCGCCGCGACGGCGGTCCGCGCTTCGGCCAGGTTCCCCAGCGAACCGGTCGAGAGGTCGTCGATGACATCCACCAACTCCCCCTCTGCGATCAGGCGGTCGACCAGGTGCGATCCGATGAACCCGGCTCCCCCGATGACGAGGACGCCCCCGGTGCCAGTTTCGTGTTCCGTCCCGGGCTCCGGTTCGTGCTCGGGCTGATCCTCTTCGGCACCGGGGCGAGCGTCAGTCGGCGGGGACCCGGACGTCGAGGAGCTGCTCACCATCGGCAATCTTGGCGTCGGCGCCCACGATGGCGCGAACGAGCCGCGCGTCGGCGCCGACGGACCCGGCCACGATGCTCTCCTCGAGCGTCGCACCGGCGGCGACGTCGGCGCCAGGCAAGACGACCGATCGGCGAACGCACGCTCTCTCACCGACGTGGGCGCGGTCACCGATCACGCTCTGCTCGACCGTCGCCGAGGGCGCGACCTCTGCCCCCGGCGCGACGCCGACGTCCGACTCGTCTCGTCGCACCCCGCCGATCAGATCCAGATTCGCCTGGAGGTACTGGTCGGGGCGCCCAGCGTCGAGCCAGTAGTCGTCGGTGACGAGGCCGTGGAAGCGCCCGGCGGCGGCCACGAGCGGGAACGTGTCGCGCTCGATGGACACCCGCCGACCGCCCGGGATGCGAGCGACGACGCTCGGCTCGAAGACGTACGTTCCGGCGTTGATCAGGTTGCTCGGTTCGCTGCCTGGTGCCGGCTTCTCGACGAACCGCAGGATGCGACCATGGCTGTCGCGCTCGACGACCCCGAACGATGACGGATCGTCGACGCCGATCAGGTGGATGGTGGCCTCTGCTGCCGCAGCCACGTGGTGGGCGACGAGTGCCTCGACGTCGAGGTCGGTGAGCACATCGCCATTGGCCACGACGAAGGTGTCGTCGATGCCGCTGTGCTCGGCCGCGAAGCGGATCGCACCGCCTGTGTCGAGCGGCGCGGGCTCGATCGCGTAGCGCAGCTCGACGCCGCCGCACGTGCCGTCCGGAAAGGCGCTGACGAACGGGTCGGGGAGGAAGCCGAGCGACAGCGTGACGGCGTCGACCCCGCCGCGTTGCAACCGCCGGATCAATCGAACGATCAGCGGCACGTGGCCGATCGGCAGCATCGATTTCGGGATCGTGTTGGTCAACGGTCGCAGGCGGGTCCCGAAGCCGCCGACGAGGACGACCGCCTGCATCAGCCCGTGGTAGCCGGCATCAGCTCGTCGTCGACGGCGCGGCCGTCGTGGGCGCGGCCGTCGTCGGTGCGGACACCTCGGCGGTGGTCGGCGTCGTCGTGGCTGCCGACGCCTCGGCCGTGGTCGGCGTGGCCGTGATGCCCGAGCTCCCCGTGCTGTCGGTGGCGACCGTCGTGACGGTGGAGTCGTCCGTCGGCACGCTGCCCTCGGTCGGCACGGACCCGTCGGGCTCGGGATCGCCGGAATCGACCGCGCCGAGCCGCTCGAGGTTCGGCGCCGCCGGCGGCATCGACACCTCGAACCCTTGCGGCTGGTAGGAGATCGAGAAGATCAGCCCGTCGCTGGCGAAAGGGATGTCGCCGAAGTTCGACACGTACGTCGTGCCCGCACCAGTGTCAGCGGCACTGTCCCACACCACGACCTTCAGCTCACCCGGTTCGCCGTTGCACGTCGTCTCACCCTCGACGTACTCCTTGCCGCCCTGGTCGTCTGGGAAGCGCAGCGACTCGTCGTCCAGCTCGATGCCGTAGACGTCGAGGAACACGCCGAGCTTGGCCCGTTTGCCGACGGCCCTCGAGCCGTACGGGTGCCAGTGGATGACGCTGTCGTTGTGGGAGTGGACGCCGGTGGCGAGGAAAGCCGTGCTGGTGAACTGCCCGCTGGCGTCGACCTCCTCTTTGGCGCCCGTGAGCTCGACGAACTCCGGCTGATCGCACAGCGTGAACCCGTAGGCGGCGTGCCAGTGGTCGTTGGTCGTCGGCGGTGTGGCGTCGAGCGCAGGTTGCGACTGGCGGGCGTAGACGATCGTGCCGAGGCCGAGCACGAGGATGCCCATGACGATCAGCGGGAACAGCGTTCCGCCCTGGAAGCGAACGCGTTTGCCCTTGCCCTTCTGCGCCAGCCGAGCGGCGCGCCTGGTCGACGACGAGGAGACCACGAGGGCGAGAGCCTACCGGTGGTCACCTTGGTGGGGCCGTCAGCGCAACCGGCTGATCAGGTGCTCGTACGCGTCGGCGACAGCGCCGGGCGACACCGCGCCAAGGACCCAGCGACGCCCCCGCTCCCCCATCTCTCTGGCCTGCTGCGGGTCGTCGATCAGGGCGTCGACAGCGTCGGCGAAGGCGTCGGCGTCGTCGGGCGCGACGGCGATCCCGGCACCCGACGCGGCAAGGATGCGCGGCACCTCCGTGTCGGCATCGATGGCCGCGACGACCGGACGCCCGGCGGCGAGGATGGAGTACGTCTTGGACGGCACGCTGACCCGACCGAGTCCGCGCCGCAGCGGCACGGCGTGGACGTCGCCCGTCGCCAGCAGCTCGACGAGTCGGTCCTCGGGCACGTAGCCGGCGAAGCGGATGTTGGGCAGGTTGGCGGCGCGCGCCGCGAGGTGGGCGCGTGCGGACCCGTCGCCGTTGATCAGCACGGTCACATCGGGCCGCCGGCGTGCCGCGTGGATGAGCAGCTCGAGCGAATGCGAGTACCCGACGTTGCCGGCGTACAGCAACACCGGTTCGGTCCCGATGCCGAGCTCGCGTCGGTACGCGGTCTGACGATCGGCTGGCACGATCCGCGCCGTGTCGACGAAGTTGGGGATGGTGTGCACCCGATCGCCGGCGCCTTCCGGCAACTTGGCGACGACGTTGGCCCGCAGGTCGTCCGACAGCACGGTCACGGCATCGGCGAGGCGATAGCTCAGTCGTTCGAGCCACGACGCCACGGCGATGATCCGGCGGTCCGTGATCGCTCCGGTCTCGACGGCGGCGTCCGGGAAGACGTCCTGGATGTTGAAGACGAAGGGCGCGCGGTGCGACCAGGCGACGAGGCGCCCCGTCAGCCCCATCGTCAGCGGTGGCGACATGGCGATGACGGCGTCGACCTTGCGCAGCCCGCCGCCGGCGCGCAGTCCGCACCACGTTGCGAGCATCGAGAAGCCGGCGAACCCGGCGGCTCGGCGGGCCAGGTTGCGCCGATCGGTGCCCGGGAACGGCTGGATGCGCTGGACCGTTCCCCACGCCGAACGCTGTCGCCGGACCAGCCGCCCGGTCCAGCCGGTCTCGATGGCGTGGGTGCGATACCAGGGCAGCGCGGCGACGACGTGGACCTCGTGGCCGCGGGCGACCAGCTCGTCGACGATGCGCGTCAGCACGCGACCGGTCGGGGCGGTGTCCGGCGCAAAGTGCGGTCCGATCACGATCAGGCGCATGGGCAAGCCTGATCTCAGGCCGTGGCCAGGCGGTACGCCTCGGCGAGGCGCACGCCGGAACCGGCCGTCGTGAACCACGCCGCCCGCCGCTTGCCGGCCGCTACCAGCTCGGCGCGACGGGCGGACACCTCGCCGAGCGCGTCCGCCCACGCCGCGAGCTGCAGCGGGCGGACCACCGCGGCGTCGCCGGCGACCTCCGGCAGCGCCGCCCGATCACTGCACACCACGGGCGTGCCGAGGACCATCGCCTCCAGCACCGGGGCGCCGAACCCCTCGTACTCGGACGGGAAGACGAGGGCGTCGGCGGCGGCGATGAAACCGTCGCGATCCTCGGCGGAGACCCGCCCCGGGCGGATCACCCTGGCGCCAACATCCAGTGCGCGGATCGTCGCCGTCACGTCGTCGTCGGCCAGGCCGGTGGCGCCGAGCAGCACGAGCAGGAGGTTGGGGTCGGCCCACGGGCCGGCCAACAGCTCGAGCAGCAGGCGATGGTTCTTGTGCGGGTGGGTCACCGCCGGGTACACGACGAACCTCCGCTGCCCCAGGTGGTGGCGGCGGCGCAGCGTCGCCTCGGCGGTCCAGGTCGCCGGCGGGTCGACGCCGTGGGGGACGACGACGACTCGCTCGGGCGCCACCCCGAACGCCTCGATCACCGTGGTCCGCACGTAGCCGCTCGGGACGGCGACGACATCGGCCCGGCCGACGGACCGGGGCAGTACCGCCGCCAGGTACCGCCGCTTGACCAACGTGAGGTACTGCGGGTGCGTGCGGTACTGCAGGTCGTGGATCGTCAACACGATCGGTCGCGGCGAGCGCAGCGGCACGGTCCCGCCACCGTGGTGCACGACGTCGACCCCGGCCAGCCGTGACGGCAGCCACGACGACTCGGTCAGCACCCTCCGGCTGCGACGGCGGGCGTCGAGCGAGGCGATGACCAGCTCGTGGTCGGCGGCGAGGGTGCGGTGGGCGGCAGCGAACCCCGGCAGGACGAAGAGCTTGGCGCGGATGTCCGGCGCCGCCTCGCGCAGCCCGGTCAACTGGCGGACCAGGTACTCCTCGGAGCCGCCGACCGCGCCGGGGAGGCACCACAGCAGGTTGACGCCGACGGTGAGACGACCGGTCGCGTCGTCCACTCGGTCAGGCACGCGATCAGGCACTCGACCAGGCGCCCGATCAGGCATCCGGTTCGCCGATCACCTCGTGGTATGCCGCCAGCGTCGCCGCCGCACTGGCCTCCCATGTCAGCTCGGCGGCGCGGACCAGACCGGCGGTCGCCAGCTCGGGCGCCCGTTCCTCGGCGTCGCCGAGCCCTGCGGCGATCGCTTCCACGTCGAGCGGGTCGACGAGCACGGCGGCGCCGCCGGCAACCTCCTCCGTCGAGGACCCGGCGCTCGTCACCACAGGTGTCCCCTGGGCCATGGCCTCGGCGATCGGCAAGCCGAAACCTTCGCGCTCGCTCGGGTAGGCGAACACGGTCGCTGCGGCGTACAGCGCGGGGAGATCATCCGGTGGGACGAAGCCGAGGAAGCGGACGTCACCGTCGAGGACCCCGCCGCCGTCGCCCCAGCCGTCCTGGCCGGCGACGACCAGGGGCATCGGATCGGCCGCCAGCGGCCCGGCGATCGCGAGGCGGCGCAGGTTCTTGCGGGGTTCGAGGGTGCCGACGAACAGGGCGAAGCGCTCCGGCAGGTCGTAGCGATGGCGGACGTTGCGCACCTCGACCTCGGGAGCCGGGTAGTTGTCCACGCCGAGCAGCACGATGCGGATGCGGGATGCCTCGATGCCTGCGGCGACGAGGTCGTCGAAGCTGGCGCGACTGCTCGTCAGCACGAGGTCGGCGTGGTCGCGTGTCACCGCCAGGCTGCGGCGCATCACGCGTAAGCCCTGGCGGGTGAACCGGTGCGGATCGTGGACGAAGGCGAGGTCGTGCATGGTCACGACGAGCGGCGCCCGCGTCGGACATGGGACGAGGCCGGTGGCGTGGGCGAGGTCGACGGCGCCGGTGACGCGCTCGACGCCTGGACGGCGCAGGCGCAGCCACGACTCGTACAGCAGCGGTCGGGGCAGCGGCAGCTGGGCGATCGGGATCGGCGAGCGCCACGCCGGCCCGGGCGGGCGACGGTGGCGGCCGGCCACACCGAGCAGCGTCACATCCGGGAGGGGCGCCAACCGGCGGGCGATCTCGAGGGCGGCGACGGCCGTGCCGCCGGGCGCGTGGTGCCACAGCTGCTCCAAGGTGAAGGCGACGCGCATGCCATCCATGATGGCAAGCACACACCTAACCTGCCGGCCATGCCTGGAGCTCCGCTGGCCGATCGACGCGTCGTCGTGACCGGTGGCGCCGGCTTCCTCGGGCGGCGAGTCGTCGATCGACTCGGCCGGTGCGGAGCCGACGTCGTCGTCGCCCGCAAGGCCGGTTACGACCTCGCGGCGCCCGGCGCAGCGGAGCAGCTGCTCGCCGACGAGCAGCCGTCGGTGGTCATCCACCTGGCGGCGCGAGTCGGGGGGATCGGTTACAACCAGGCCGAGCCGGCGCCGCTGTACCTCGAGAACCTGCTGATGGGGACGCACCTCATCGAGGCCGCCCGCCACACGCCGAGCGTCGAGCGGACGGTGCTGCTGGGGACCGTCTGCTCGTATCCCAAGCTGACGCCGGTGCCGTTCCGGGAGGAGAGCCTGTGGGACGGCTACCCCGAGGAGACCAACGCGCCGTACGGGTTGGCCAAGAAGGCCCACCTGGTACACGCCCAGGTCAACGCCGCGCAGTACGGGCAGCGCTTCGCCTACCTCATCCCGACCAACCTCTTCGGGCCCGGCGACAAGTTCCACCCTGGCGTGTCGCACGTCATCCCGGCGCTGATCAAGAAGTGCGTCGAGGCGGTCGAGGCCGGCGAGTCGAAGGTCGACGTGTGGGGCACGGGCACCGCCAGCCGGGAGTACCTGTACGTCGACGACGCGGCGGAGGCGATCGTGTTGGCCGCCGAGCAGGACGACCCGTCAACGGGCGTCGTCGAGCCGATCAACCTTGGCACGGATCGCGAAGTCACGATCCGCGAGACCGTCGAGACGATCGCCCGCCTCGTCGGGTTCGACGGCGAGCTGCGCTGGGATCCGACGAAGCCCGACGGCCAACCGCGCCGCCGCGTCGACCCGTCACGGGCGGAGCGGGTGCTCGGCTGGCGAGCCGGTACCCCGTTCGAGAGCGGCCTGCGCAACACCATCGAGTGGTACCTCGCCAACCGAGCCGACGCCGAACGCCCCCCCGACGCCTGACCCCCCTCCCATCCGAGGGTTTGCTGCACCCGAGAGTTTCCCGTACCCCGCCTGGTACGCAAACCCTCGGATCAGTCCGGCTCGATGACGATGCCGGCGGCGAGCGCTGGGGCCCGATAAGCAGCGGCCAGCGTGTCGATCGTCTCGTGGGCGTTCAGTCCGCTGGGGTTGGGAACTACCCAGAGCGCAGCGCTGGCCAACGCATCAGGCTGCCGCCCGAGCTGCGCATTGGGCAGCCCGAAGGCGTGGCGGTACGCGGTGACACCGGCGACAGCGACAACACGCGGTGCGTGCTGCCGGATGAAGCGAACCAGCCGCTTTCCTCCTGCGACGAGTTCGGCGTCCGACAGCTCCGCTGCCCGCGGCGTGGCACGCGCGACCAGGTTGGTGATCCCGATGCCCCGCTCGATGAGGTAGTTCCGGTCGTCGTCGGTGAAGCCGGTTCGGCGGTCGATGTCTCGGTCGATGACGCCGCGGCGGCGCAACGCGGGGTAGAAGCGGTTGCCCGGATGGGCGAAATGCGTCTGGGTCGCTGCCGTCCACAGGCCGGGGTTGATGCCGACGAACAGCAGCCGCAAGCCCGGCCCGACGAGGTCGGGCACCGTGGCGTCCCGAAACGAGTCAAGTTCGGCGCGTGTGAAGCCCACCGCGCCTGAGGCTAAGGAGCGGGTGCTGCACACGCAGGGCGTCCCGCTGGTCCGAGGGTTTCCGTGCCGGACGGGGTGCAGCAGACCCTCGGGTGCGCTGAAAGCCTCGGATCAGGGGAGGTTGGTGAGCAGTTCGTGGAGGGGGCCGTCGCGGAAGTCGCGGAGGAGGGGGAGCCCGGCGGCACGCAGGACGGCGTTGTCGAGGACGCTGTTCGCAGGGCGCGGGGCCGGGCGCGGCGGGTCCAGTTCGGCGGTGCTGATGGGGCGCACCAGCGCCGGGTCGTGGCCCGCCTCGCGCAGGACCTCGACGACGAACTCGTACCACGACACGGCGCCCTGGTTGGTGACGTGGTGAACCCCAGCTCGGCGGTCGAGGGCCAATCGGCGCAGCACAGGAGCCAGGTCGGCGGTGAACGTCGGGCAGCCGCGCTGGTCGTCGACGAAGGCCAGCGCCCCAGCCTGCCCGACATGTTCGGCGGCCAGCCCTCGCACCAACGTCACCATGTTCGAGCCGTGCTGCCCGCACAGCCACGACGTCCGCACGACTGCCGCCGCCGGACCCAGCTCGAGCGCTTCGTGCTCGCCGCCAAGCTTCGACTCGCCGTACACCGATCGTGGCGACGTCGGGTCCCACTCGTGGTACGCCCGGTCGAGGGCGCCGTCGAACACGTAGTCCGTGGAGAGATGCACGAGGTGAGCTCCTGTTCGGTAGCAGCCCTCGGCCAGCCACCGGACCGCCAGCGCGTTGGCCGTGAACGCTCGGTCGCGGTCACCCTCGCAGGCGTCGACGGCCGTCCAGGCCGCTGCGTTGATCACCGCCTGCGGGCGCAGTGTGGTGATCGCTCCGAGCACGGCGTCTCGATCGGTGACGTCCAGCGCACCTCGCTCGAGCCCGACGACCTCATCGCCGGCGGAGCGAGCGGCGGCGACGACGTCCGACCCGAGCTGACCGCCGGCGCCCGTGACGACGAGTCTCATCCGCCCCACCGTGCGCCCATCAGAAGGCGGCGCGCGCCGGCAACGGTGCCCACCACGCGCGGTTGTCTCGATACCACCCGACGGTGCGCGCCAGGGCGTCGTCGAGCTCGTGCTCGGTGTGCCATCCCAAAGCAGCGATCTTGTCGGTGGTGATCGAGTACCGGCGATCGTGACCCAGCCGGTCGGCGACCGGTTCGATGAAGCTCTCGTCCCGCCCGCACAACGCCAACAGCTTGCGCGTCAGCACGATGTTGGGCAGCTCGTTGTGCGCGCCGACGTTGTAGATCTCCCCCGGCTCCCCGTTGCGCAGCACGAGGTCGATCGCCCGCACGTTGTCCTCCACGAACAGCCAGTCGCGCACGTTGAGCCCGTCGCCGTACAGCGGGACCGCCTTGCCGTCGAGGAGGTTCGTCACGAACAGCGGGATCACCTTCTCCGGGAACTGGTACGGCCCGAACTGGTTGCTCGATCGCGTCACCACGACCGGCAGCCCGTGCGTCGTCCAATAGGACAAGGCAATGAGGTCCGACCCCGCCTTCGCCGCCGAGTACGGCGAACGGGGGGTCAACGGGTCGGTCTCGGCGAACGAGCCCTCGGCGATCGTGCCGTAGACCTCGTCGGTCGACACGTGGACGAAGCGCTCCACGCCGACTTGCGTGGCCACGTCGCACAGCACATTGGTCCCGTGGCAGTTCGTACGCACGAAGGCGTACGGGTCCTTGATCGACCGATCGACGTGCGACTCGGCGGCGAAGTGCACCACCGCGTCATGTTCAGCGAGATGGGCGACCACGGCGTCCTGGTCGCAGATGTCGGCGTGCACGAAGCGGCACCGTCGGTCGTCGACAACATCGGCGATGTTGGCGCGGTTGCCGGCGTACGTCAGGGCGTCAAAGATCGTCACCTCGTCATCGGTCGTGGCGAGCACGTGCCGCACGTAGTTCGACCCGATGAACCCGGCGGCGCCGGTCACGAACAACCGCATCCGAGACTGCGCTACTCGACGTCGATCTGACAGTGGTCGCCGACCATCAGGCGCAGGGCGCGTGGCCGCCGCTGCGAACGGGCGACGACGGCTTCGCGGCCGATCAAGGAATCCTCGAGTCGTTGGATGTTCGTGATCTGCGAGCCCTCCATCACGACCGAGTGCTCGATCTCGCTGTTGCGGACGCGACAGTCGGCGCCGATCGCCGAGAACGGGCCGATGAAGCTGTCCTCGACGAGCGTGTCGCGGCCGATCGCGACAGGCCCGCGGATCGTCGAGTTGACGATCCGTGCGCCGACCTCGACGACGACCCGGCCGTCGACGGCCGACGCCGCGTCGACGGTCCCGTCGATCCTGCTCTCGATGCGTTCCAGCAGCAGCCGGTTGGCCTCGAGCAGTGGCGTCAGCTTGCCCGTGTCGATCCACCACCCGCTGAGCAGCTCGGCGCGGACGCGGTGGCCGGCGTCGATCAGCCACTGGATCGCATCGGTGATCTCCAGCTCGTTGCGGGCCGACGGCTCGATCGCCCGCACCGCTTCGTGGATCGTCGGATCGAAGAGGTACACACCGACCAGCGCGAGGTCCGATGGCGGATCCTCCGGCTTCTCGACGAGCCGTAGCACGTGCCCGCTGGCGTCCAGCGTGGCGATCCCGAAGCGGTGCGGGTCGGGCACCTGCTTGAGCAGAATCTGGGCGACCGGTGCGTCGGCGGTCGAACGGGCCGCCTCGAACGTCGCGACGAAGGCCGCGAGGTCCTGCTCGAGCAGGTTGTCGCCGAGGTACATGACGAAATCGTCGTCGGCGAGGAATTCCCTCGCGATCAGGACGCAATGGGCGAGGCCGAGCGGCTGATCCTGAGGGAGGAACGCGAAGGAGACCCCGAACTGTGATCCGTCGCCCAGCGCGGCGCGCACCTCGTCGCTCGTGTCGCCGACGATCACGCCGATCTCCTTGATCCCCGCTTCGGCCATCGCCTCGATGCCGTAGAAGAGGATCGGGGTGTTGGCGACGGGGACGAGCTGCTTGGCGCGCGTGTGAGTGATCGGCCGCAGCCGGGTCCCCGCCCCACCGGCGAGGAGCAACGCCTTCATCAGGGCGTGAGGCTAGGTGATCGCCCGCTCAGTCGGGCACGACCGCCGACGTCGTCGTGGTCGCTGGCGCGGCACCGATGCCACGGAAGTAGTCGAGGATCTGCTCGGCGCCGTCGCCCAGCTCGACCACGGACTTGTCGTCGATCTCGCGGCCGACGACCGGCAGCGAATAGGTCGACAGACCGACGACCGCGGCCTCGCGCAGCGCGCCGGCAGCGTCGATGAGATCGAGGGAGCCGTCGGTGCGCATCGAACTGGTCGCTGCGGTGAGCACTCGGTTGAGCGAGAACGGGTCGCGCTGCACCTCGTCGAGCAGCTGCTCCACTGCGTTGCGGAGGAACTGCTGCTGGCGCGCCATCCGCCCGATGTCACCGGTCTGGTCGGTCCGCCAATCACCGTCGACGAACTCCTCGTAGTGGCGGGCACGGGCGAACGCCAGTGCCTGCGAGCCCTTCAGGTTCTGGCACCCGGGGTTCAACCGGAGCCCTGAGTTGCCGTCCTGGGCGGCGTAGAACGAGCAGATCTCCACCCCGCCGATGGCGTCGACGAGCCGCTGGAACCCGACGAAATCGACTTCCACGTAGTGCTGGATCGGGATGCCGAGGGCGTCGGTGATGGTTTCGGCGAGCACTGCCGGGCCATCGTTGTAGGCCGAGTTGAGACGGCTCGACTCGCCCCGACCGGCGATCGGAACCCACAGGTCGCGAGGAAGGCTGAGCAACGCGGCACCGCCGCCCTGCTCCCTCCGCAGGATCATCATCGTGTCGCTGCGCCGGCCGACGACGTCGGCACTGGTACCGATGGCCTCGGCGTTGGGGTCGTCAGGATCGATGTTCTCGCGGGTGTCCGAGCCGACGAGCAGGAAGTTCTCCGCCGGCGCGTCGTTGGGTTGCTCCTGGAGCACCTCGGACAAGCCGTCGACGGTCCGGACGTCTCCCGATCGCTCGCGGGCGGCGACGAGCACTCCGGCGCTGCCGATCGCGCCGACGAGCACGGCCAAACCGAGCGCCAGCGCGGCGGGCGGGCGTCGCAACCGGCTCCCAGGCATGACGTGCCACGCTAACGTCGGCGATCAGTTCAGTGGTGGCAACCTGGCCCGCACGTGAACGACGTCGCCGACGTCGAGTCGGTGGGTGATCGTGCAGCTGTCGACGACGACCAGGCGGCCGTCGGGATCGACATCGACGGCGGTGCCCTCCAGTGATGCGCCCGGGAGCTCGACTCGGACGTGCCGGCCGAGCGTGCTGAGATGCCGGCGGTACTCCTCATCGATGTCCGCAGGGAGCGCGTCGTAGGCGGCGAGCAGTGCTGCCAGGACGGCGGGCACGTCGATGCCGGTGCCGAGGCGGGCTGCACCGGCTGGCGCCCAGCGCACGTTCAGTCCGATACCGACGACGACGGGGCCGGCTGCCGAGCGTTGGGCGAGGATGCCCGCCAGTTTGGCGTCGCCGACCATCACGTCGTTCGGCCACTTCAGCCCGGCACGTACGCCGGCGACCTCCTCCGCCGCGGCGATGGCTGCCAGCCCGACACGCCGGGTCAGCTCGGACGCTGGTGCGGGCACGACGTGGAACAGCAGCGACGCCAGCAGGTTGGTCCCAGGCGGCGCATCCCAGCTGCGGTTGAGCCGGCCGCGCCCGGCGGTCTGGTGGTCGGCGACGAGGACGCTGCGGTCCGGTCTGGCGGCTGAGACAGCCAGCAGATCGGCGTTCGTGCTCCCCGTCGAGGCGACGTGCTCGATGGTCCACCCTGGCGGCCAACACCGCGATGCCGTCGAGGTGGCGTCCGACTCGGGCACGGACCGTACATTGTCAGCCGTGCTGAAGAAGATCCTGATCGCCAACCGGGGCGAGATCGCCGTCCGGGTGATCCGAGCTGCTCGCGAGCTCGGCATCTCCACGGTGGCTGTGTACTCGGAGCTGGATCGAGACGCATTGCACGTCCGGCTGGCCGACGAAGCGTTCGCCCTCGGCGGGCAGTCGGCCGCCGAGAGCTACCTCAACACTGCCGCGATCCTCGACGCCGTGACCCGCAGCGGCGCCGACGGGGTGCACCCCGGCTACGGGTTCTTCAGCGAGAACGCCGAGTTCGCCAGGGCGATCACCGAGCTCGGGGTCACGTTCATCGGCCCGCCGCCGTCGGCGATCGAGGAGATGGGCGACAAGGTGTCCAGTCGCAAGGCCGCGCTGCGCGGCGGCGCGCCCATCGTGCCCGGGACGACGGAGTTCGCTCAGTCGGCCGACGAGATCCGCGCCTTCGGCGAGGAGCAGGGCTGGCCTGTGGCGATCAAGGCGGCGTTCGGCGGCGGCGGCCGAGGGATGAAGGTCGTGCAGTCGGCCGCCGACGTGGACGAGGCGATGGCCGGCGCGCAGCGCGAGGCGAAGAACTTCTTCGGGCGCGACGAGGTCTACGTCGAGCGATACCTCACGTGGCCGCGGCACGTCGAGGTGCAGATCGTCGGTGATCAGCACGGCGACGTCGTATGGGTGTCGACTCGCGACTGCTCGGCGCAGCGCCGCCACCAGAAGCTGATCGAGGAGGCGCCTGCGCCCGGACTGCCCGACGGCGTCGAGGACGCGATGGGCGCGGCTGCCGTGAAGGCGGCGAAGGCGGTCGGCTACTTCAACGCCGGCACCGTCGAGTTCATCTACCAGGACGGCGAGTTCTTCTTCCTGGAGATGAACACGCGCCTGCAGGTCGAGCATCCGGTAACGGAGGTGATCACAGGCATCGATCTGGTCGAGTGGCAGATCCGGGTCGCTTCCGGGGAGGCCTTGCCCATGACGCAGGACGAGGTGCGCGCCCTGCAGCGAGGTCACGGCATCGAGGTGCGGATCAACGCCGAGGACCCGGCGGGCGGTGCCTTCCTCCCGTCGCCCGGCAGGATCACCAAGCTCGTCGCGCCGGACGGGTTCGGTGTCCGGTTCGACAGCGGCTACGCCGAGGGCGACGAGGTGAGCCAGTACTACGACAACCTCGTCGGCAAGGTGATCGCGTGGGGCAAGGACCGCCCGACGGCGATCGCCCGTACCATCCGGGCGCTGGAGGAGATGCGCGTCGAGGGCATCGCCACGACCATCCCGGCCGACCTGGCCATCCTCCTCCACCCCGACTTTGCAGCAGTCGAGCACTCGACGAAATGGGTCGAGGAGACGCTCGACCTGTCGGGCGTCAGCAGTGCGCCAAGCGCGCCTGCGGCGGACGTGGTGCCGGACGACGAGGCGGCCGAGCCGCTCGTCCCCCGCCGCACGACGGTGGAGGTCAACGCCAAGCGCTTCGACGTCACGGTGTGGGTGCCCGAGTCGGCGGTCGCCCAGGCGACGCAGGGGGCGGGGGCGCCGAAGGCCCGGAGGCGTGAGCGGTCGAGCGGGTCGGCGGGTGGCGCAGCAGGCAGTGGCGACGTCACGGTGCCGATGCAGGGCACGATCGTGAAGGTGCTCGTCGAGATCGGTCAGCAGGTGGAGATCGGCCAGGGCGTCGTTGTCCTCGAGGCGATGAAGATGGAGAACCGGATCGCCGCCGAGAAGGCCGGCGTGGTGAAGGAGATCAAGGTCTCCCCCGGCGACACCGTCGGGGGCGGCGACGTCGTGGCTGTCATCGAGTAAGAGGCTCGCTCCGCTCGCTGGGCACGCGCTACTCGCTGGCGTCGGCGAGGGCTTCGGACAGCGCGGGATGGGCGAGGAGGCTTTCGACGATGTCGGTGACCCGCAGGTTGGCGGTGACGGCGAGAGCGATCACGGAGATCAACTCGGCGGCGTGCCGTCCGACGATCGAGCCCCCGAGGACCACCCCCGTGGCGGGGTCCGAGATGATCTTGACGAAGCCTCGGGGGTCGTCGTTGATCAGGGCCTTGGCGCTCGCCGAGAACGGCACCTTGGTCACCCGGATCTTGCGCCCCGAGGCGAACGCCTCCGCCTCGGCGAGGCCGACGTCGGCGATCTCGGGTTCGGTGAAGATGGCCGAGGCGGCCTTGTCGTAGTCGAGGTGGCGGTGGTCTCGCCCGTGCAGCCCCATCAGCCGCTCGGCCACTTTGCGGCCCTGCATGGCGGCGACCGATGACAGCGGAAGCTTGCCGCTGACATCGCCGGCGGCGTAGATGTGGGGCACGTTGGTCACGCAGTTGTGGTCGATCGACACGTAGCCACCGGCGTCGATCTCCACGCCTGCTGCGTCAAGGTCCAGTCCGTCGCTGTTGGGGACGGAGCCGATCGCCAGCACGGCGTGCGAGGACCGGACCACCCGGCCGTCGTCGCAGTGCACCACCACGCCGCCGACATCGCCATCTGAGGACCGCTCGATCTCCGTCGCCCGCGCCCCCTTCAGGAGCTTGACGCCCCTGCGCAGGAAGTCGTCTTCCAGCACGGCGGCGACCTCCGGGTCCTTGCCGGGCAGCACCTGCTGGCGGGAGACGACGAGCGTCACCTGCGCACCGAACGAGGAGAACATGTGGACGAACTCGACGCCGGTGACACCGGACCCGATGACGGTGACGGAGGCCGGGAAGACCTTCGGCGGGTAGCAGTCACGGGTGGTCAGGATGCGATCGCCGTCCGGTGTGCACCACTCCGGGATCCGTGGCCGCGAGCCAGTCGAGATCAGCGCGTTGTCGAAGTCGATGCGCTCGGTGCCGTCGACACCGGTCACCTCCACCTGGTTGGCGCCGGTGAACCGGGCGCTGCCCCGCACGAGCCGGACCTGCTGGCTGGTCAGCAGTTGCGTCGTGCTCTGGCGGAGGTGGTCCTTGATCGTCTCGATGCGGGCCGACAGCAGCTCGGTGTCGACCTCGGGGTCGGCTTGCTCGAGGCCCATCCCGGTCGATCGGCGGAGGAACGACATCGCGCCACCCGTTGCGATCATCGTCTTGGAGGGGATGCAGTCCCACAGGTGGGCGGCGCCGCCGATGACGTCGCGCTCGATGATCGTGACCTCTGCGCCGAAGCGAGCGGCGTAGGTGGCCGCCGTGTTCCCGGCCGGTCCACCGCCGATGATCAAGAAGCGAGTCGCCACGGAGCCAGACTACGTTTGCCCCGGTGGCGGACGGGATCGAGGTCCCCCACACGGGCAACCACCTGTTCGCCTTCATCGCCGAGCTCCCCGTCCGAGTCACCCTCGCCTGACACCCCCGGCAGGGCACCACACCGCGTTTGTGCACTCGCCGCCGCCCCGGCGCGCGTCCGCGCACAAACGCGTACCCCCAGCTCAGCCAGGTCGGGACTGCGTTTGTGCGACCACGGTCACTCCGGCGCGCGTCCGTGTACAAACGCGGCGCTCCGCCCGGCCGAACCGCGTTTGTGCGACCACGGTCGCTCCGGCGCGCGTCCGTGCACAACGCGTTCTCCCAGCTCAGCCGGGTCGAACCGCGTTTGTTCGACCACGGTCGACCGGGCGTGCGTCAGCGCACAAACGCGGAGTGGAGCTCACCGGGTCGGGGTGGGTGGTGGGTGTTCGGCGGCCAGCTCGGCGAAGGTGACGGCAGGGTCGGCGACGTCGGTTGACGTGACCGGGACCCCACGCAGGAGGAGTCGGCGCAGCGACCCGTACTCCCGATGCTGTCCGCAGGCCAGGCCGGCGACGAGGCGCCCACCGCGCAGGTAGGCGACGAAGTCAGCACCCTCGAGGTCGCCCCGCACCTGCACCTCGTCGGCCAGCTCGGTAGGACCGCACGCGTTCACCGTGAGGTCGTACTGCTCCGTCCAGTAGGTCGGCCGGTCGTCGTACGGCCGATCGGCCACGGTGCCGACCACCGCCTTCGCCGCCATCGATGGGCCTCCTCGGTCGCTGCCGTCGGCCGGAGAGTAGGCCCGCGCGCCCTAACTTGTCGCCACGCGCCTGCCCATCACGCTTTCGGACAACCGCCCGAGTTGCCAATGAGTCGAGCTCGTCGTACGTCGACACTGTGGCTCGAGCCGGTGACCCGTGGGCGCCGGCACATCGTGCTGCGCTACGGCGTCGACGACCTGCGCTTCACCACGACGTATTGGTACGACGACGTGGACTTCGCCGAGCTGGCCGACCGCTTCGGTGTCGAGTTCCTGCGCCGCCTCGACTTCCACCTCCTCGCCTTCGAGGCGAACAAGGCGGCCAGCTTGGCGCCCACCGCGATCGACCCGGGGCCCTACGGGGACCTGTTCACCGACGAGTTCTGGGAGCTGTGGGAGACGATGTTCCACCACGTCTGGGGCGTGTGGCGGTACGCCAACGTTCTGCCCGACTACCGCCTGCCGCGCCCGGCCGCAGTGGACGCCCGGGCCTTTCGGCCGATCGAGCTGGGCGGCGATCCGGACCGATTGCTGCTGCTGTGCGGTGGCGGCAAGGACAGCCTGGCGTGCATGCAGCTCCTCGAGGGGGCGGGCGTCGACTACGACACGTTCGTCTACTCACACTCTGTGTACGGCCCGGCCGATCACCAGCACGAGCTGATCAACCGCCTCGTCTCCCGCCGCCGGCCGCGCGCCGAGTGTCGCGGCTGGGTGGTCGACGACGCGATGGATGCGCCGATCGCCCGGACGTACCCGGAGCTGGGCATCGAGCGGGTCGTCGCCGCCGAGACCGTCAGCTCGTACTGGACGGCGCTGCCCGTTGCCCTGCAGCACGGATCCCGCCAGGTCGCACTCGGCGTCACCCGCAGCACCGACGAGCACAACCTCGTGTGGCCGGCGACCGGCGAGCGGATCAACTACCTGTGGGGCATGAGCAGCGAGGCCGAACGGTTGCTCCACGACTACGTGCGCCGGCACCTCGTGGCCGACCTGTCGATGTTCCACCTGCTCCGCCCGATCTACGACCTCAACGTGTTCTCGCTGCTGCAGGATGCGCTCGATGACGTACCGAGCACCCACTCGTGCGCCAAGCGCAAGCCGTGGTGCTGCCGATGCGCGAAGTGCATCTACGTCTGGATGCACTACGTCGCGTGGCTGCCGACCGAGACGATCGCCCGCTGCTTCGACACGAACCTGTTCGAGGTCGTCGAGAACCGGACCATGCTGCGCAAGATGCTCGGGCTCGAGAGCTTCAAGCCGACGGACTGCATCGGCACCGTCAGCGAGGCCCGCTTGGCCTTCGCCATGTGCCGGGCAAAGGGGGTCGGCGGGGTCATCGCCGACGAGATCGACGTCGAGCCGATGCGCGTCGAGGCGGCGGCGACGCTCGACACCTACGCCGGCGCATGGCCACCCGGCGCGACGTTCCCGGCGTCGTTGGCCCAGCGCGTCGGCCCGCTGCTCGACCGCCAGGCAGCCACGACGAAGGCCTACGCCCTGGCCGTGCTCGGCTCAGTACCGTGAGCGCGATGAGCGAGCTCGTGGGCGATGAGCGATGAGTGGTCCAGGGCCGCAGATCGCTCATCGCGCCGGCCCGCCCGACGTCGGCGACGCAGGTGACGCGGCTGACCCGGGTGACCCGGGTAGCGCGACCGACACCGCACCAGCGCTGACGGGGAGCGGCCTGGCGGCCGAGCGAGCTCGTCGCCAGCGCCGGGTGGACGACATCCGGGCGGCCGGCGGCGAGCCGTACCCGTACCGGTTCGACCGCACCAAGACGCTGGCCGAGGTGCGTGCCGGCTGGCCCGACCAGGCGCCGGGCACGGAGACCAGCGACGAAGTCGCGATCGCCGGACGGGTGCTACTCAAGCGCGACACCGGCAAGCTCGTGTTCCTGACCATCGCCGACCGCGGCGTCGACCTCCAGCTTTTCGTCTCCCGCGCCGTCATCGGCGACGACGGTTTCGCCGACGTCAAAGCGCTCGACCTCGGCGACTGGGTCGGCGCCCACGGCGTCGTGATGGCGACAAGGGCCGGAGAGCTTTCCGTCAAGGTCGACCGGCTCGAGCTGTTGGCCAAGGCCCTGCGACCGCTGCCCGACAAGTGGCACGGCCTGTCCGATCCCGACACCCGATACCGCCAGCGCTACGCCGACCTCGTCGTCAGCGCGGATGCGCGGCGCGTGTTCGATGTCCGCCACGCCGTCATCGCCAGCTTCCGGCGCACGATGCAGTCGAGACACTTCGTCGAGGTGGAGACGCCCGTCCTACACGCCGAAGCTGGCGGTGCTCATGCCCGGCCGTTCGCCACGCACCACCACACGCTCGACCAGCCGATGTACCTGCGCATCGCCCTTGAGCTACACCTCAAGCGCCTCATCGTCGGTGGCATGGACCGGGTCTTCGAGATCGGTCGCGTGTTCCGCAACGAAGGGCTCTCGCCGCGCCACAACACCGAGTTCACGATGTTCGAGTCCTACGAGGCGTTCGCCGACGTGACCGATGTGATGGAGCTGACCGAGGCGCTGATCCGCTCGGCCTCCGTCGACGCCCTCGGCCGGACCACCATCGAGCTGCGCGGCCAGGCCGTCGACCTCGCCGAACCGTGGCCGCGGCGCCGGATGGTCGACCTCGTCAGTGACGCCATCGGCCTCGAGGTCCATCCGTCGCAGCCCGTCGACAAGCTGCGCGCTCTCGCCATCGAGCACGGTGCTCATCCGGAGCCGACGTGGGGACCCGGCAGGCTGGTCGAGGAACTGTTCGGCGCGGTGGTCGAGCCGGGCATCGTGGCGCCGCTGTTCGTCACCGGCCACCCGGTCGAGATCTCGCCACTCGCCCGCGTCGACCGCACCGACCCGCTGCTGACCGATCGGTTCGAGCTGTTCATCGACGCTCGCGAGATCGCCAACGGCTACAGCGAGCTGAACGACCCGGTCGAGCAGCGCCAGCGCTTCGCCGTGGAGGAGCGGGCGCGCGCCGCCGGCGACCTCGAGGCGGGCACGATCGACGAGGACTACCTGCGCGCTTTGGAGTACGGGATGCCGCCGACGGGCGGGCTGGGGGTCGGCATGGACCGGCTCATCATGTTGCTCGCCGGGGTCGGCACGATCCGCGACGTGATCCTCTTTCCTGCGATGCGACCGGAATCTCGGACATGAGCCGCGTCGCATGGGGTGCCGGGTTCGCCACGGAGGCGGTTGACGGCACGACCCTCGACGCCTGGTTCCGCTGGCTCGGCTGGGGCGAGTTGGGGGAGCAGGCGCCGGACGAAGTCGACACCGCGCTGGCAGGCGGCGAGCGGCGCGTCGAGACTCGGCGGGTGACGGTCCGACCCATCCGCCTGACCATCGACGTCGACGAGGCGCCGACCTCGCCGGCTGACGCCTTCCTCCGCCTGCACCTCCTGTCCCATCGCCTCGCCCCGCCACGCAGCCTCAACCTGGACGGGATCTTCGGCCAGCTCAACACGGTGGCCTGGACGGATCTCGGCCCGGTGTCGCCGACCGACCTCGACGACGTGCGTTTGGCGTTGCGATCCGAGGACCGCGTCGTCGTCGTGCGGGCGCTCGACAAGTTCCCGCCGATGACCGACTACGTCATCCCGAGCGGCGTCCGCATCGCCGACCCCGCCCGCGTGCGCCTCGGCGCGCACCTGGCCGACGGCACGGTCGTGATGCACGAGGGGTTCTGCAACTTCAATGCCGGCACGCTCGGCCAGTCGATGGTCGAGGGCCGCATCAGCCAGGGTGTGGTCGTCGGGGCCGGATCCGACATCGGCGGCGGCGCCTCGATCTTGGGCACGCTCTCGGGCGGCGGTACCGAGCAGGTGACGGTCGGCGAGCGCTGCCTCATCGGCGCCAACGCCGGCATCGGCATCAGCCTCGGCGACGACTGCGTCGTGGAAGCGGGCCTCTACGTCACCGCCGGCACGCTCGTCCGACTGCCCGACGGCGACGTCGTCAAGGCCAGGGAGCTGTCGGGCATCAGCGGCATGATGTTCATCCGCCACAGCCAGACCGGCGCCGTCGAAGCCCGCCAACGCCAAGGCACCTGGGGCGGCCTCAACCAAGCCCTGCACTAGCCCGCGGGTTCTGACGAAACTTCGCTACGGATTCCCGTATCGATCGCGCCACGGAACGTGCCGCCGCAGATTTCGTGGCGGGATCGTGCTGGAAAACCAGTACGAATCCTCGTCAGAACCGGTTCTCGGTAGCGTCCGGGGACATGACCGACATCGTCGAGGTGGCTGCTCCCGACCTGTCCGCAGCCGCCGATGTGGTGGACCTGGCCGACGGTGTGATCGGCGCCGCGGTACGCCACCTTGCCGAATCTGGCGGTCCCGACGCTCAGCAGGTCCTGGCCTACGACCTCGCGCACGCCGCCTCCGCCGCAGCCACGGCGCGGGCGCTGCTCGACTACGGGGCGAAAGGTGAAAGCGAGGCGTCGATCGCCTGCGCCTTCGCCGCCGACATGGTGCACGACCTGA
>JBPCJW010000038.1:0-5434 GCA_051004915.1 Ilumatobacteraceae bacterium | reverse complement strand
TACGTCAACTACACCGACCTCGAGGGCACCACGACGATCAGCGAGTACCCGGTGCAGCCGGACGGCACGTTCCTCGACGGCGACAACGCCCGCGTGCTGTTCACCATCGAGCAGCCGTACTCAAACCACAACGGCGGCGACCTGCTGTTCGGCCCGGACGGGCTGTTGTACATCGGGATGGGCGACGGTGGGTCCGGCGGCGATCCGGAACGGCGGGCGCTCGACCTCAGCACACCGCTCGGCAAGATCCTGCGCATCGACCCGACGCCGTCCGACACCGAGCCGTACACCGTGCCGGCGGACAACCCCTTCGTGGGGCAGGACAGCGCCGACCCGCGCATCTGGTCGCTCGGTCTGCGCAATCCGTGGCGCCTGTCGTTCGACCGACTCACCGGCGACCTGTGGATCGGCGACGTCGGCCAGAACGCGATCGAGGAGATGGACGTCGCACCGGCCACCGACGGCCTCGACGCGGGGAAGGGCAGGAGCTTCGGGTGGAGCGCCTTCGAGGGCAACGAACCGTTCAACGACGACGTGCCCGCCGACGGTCACGTGCCACCGTTCATCACCTACACCCACGACGAGACCGGCGGCTGTTCGATCAGCGGCGGGATCCGCGTGCGCAACGGCTCGTCGCTCGACGGTTGGCTGGTCTACGCCGACTACTGCTCGGGCGACGTGTGGGCCACCGAGGTGCTCGGCGAGGGCGCCGACCTGCGCGCCGGGCGGACCCTCGAGCTCGGCCAGGCGCAGAACCCGACCGCCGTCGTCCAGGGCCCGAGTGGCGAGGTCTTCGTGCTCTCCGGGGGCGGACCGATCCTCCGCCTCGACCCCGCCTGATCCCGGTTGCTCGGTTCTCCGTGGGTTTTGGCGCCAGATGTGGCCGTGAAGGCGCTTCCAAACCGCTGCTCACTCGACGCGGCGGAACTCGATCGTCCGAGCCGGGACATCGACATTGACGAGGCGCACCCGGAGACGGTCGCCGGGGTCGACGTGGTGGGCATGCACCGTGGCGAGGACGGCAGGATCGACGAGCTGGATCACGGTGCCGTGGCGATCCTCGTCGACGACGACGGCGTCGAACAGCTCGTGCTCTCGACCGGCGAGGATCACGGCCTCGGCCAGCTCGATGACCGCCCGGTCGGCCCGGTTGGCGACGGCCTCGGCGCGCGCCATCACCTTGGGCAGCGCATCGAACGCATCCGCGACGCGCTCGTCGACAGGCTGACCGGCGGCCACGGCGACGGCTGCGTCGACGACGTACCGATCGGCCAGCCGACGCAGCGGCGCCGTCGCATGGGTGTAGGTCGCAGCCATCGCCGAGTGCCACGGCCGCGCACCGTCACCGAGAGCGCTGGCGTCGAGCGCCTTGTAGCTGGCCCCGCCGCCGGCGCGACGCACGGCGAGCAGGAAGGCGTTGCCCCGCGGGTCTGTCCGGTCGAGCGTCCGGCGGAAGTCGGCCAGCGACTGGCCGCCCGGCCAGTGCAGCCCGAACGCTTGGGCGGTGTGGCGCAGCCGCTCGATCGAATGCGTCCCCGGCTCGTCCATTACGCGGAACAGTCCGGTGCCTGCCGCATGGAGGAGGTCGGCGACGGCCAGGTTGGTGGCCAACGACATCGCTGCGTTCTGGTCCTCGGTGGGCAGGCGCGATGAGATGCGCAGCACCCACGCGCCGTTGACGTGGTCCAATTCCTGATCGGGGAACTCCACGCGCGGCGCGCCGCGGCGATCCTCGGCCGCCTCGATGCGCGCGGCCAACTCGGCGAACCCGTCCGGCAGCTCGTCGGGCCGCACCGTGTCGTAGGAGAGCTTGGCGCGGCTGCGCACGACGGACCGCTCGGCGCCCTCGAGGCGGACATCCCCGGCGTCGTCCACGCGCACGGTGAACACGACGGCCGGACGCGGCCCGTCGGGAAGGAGGCTGGCCGCACCTTCCGACAGGGCCGCGGGGTACAGCCGCGCCTTGTGCTCGGGCAGGTACACGGTGACCCCGCGCCGCCACGCCTCCTCGTCGACGGGGTCGTGGTGGTCGACGAACGCCCCGACGTCGGCAATGGCGTAGTGCAACAGCAGGTCGCCTCCAGACCGCTCGATGCTGAACGCCTGATCAAGGTCGATGGCATCGGCCGGGTCGAGCGTGATGAACGGCCAGTCCGTCCGGTCGACCCGTTCCTTCGCCGGCGGGCGGCGGGCGGCGACGACGGCGGCCAGCGCGGCCTCAGGCGGAAAGCCGCTGGGCAGCCCGAGCTCGGTGCGGATGCGCCGGATGCCGTCGTCGAGCAGGGCGCGCTCGCTCATGCCGGTCGGACGATCACAGACGGTTCATCCCAGTGGCGTCAACGGCGGGCACCCATGAACATGCCACGCAGCGCCTCGTAGTGCTCCATGACGTGGCCGGCGCCCAACACGACCGCTTCCAACGGCACGTTCGACATCTTCACGGGCACCTTGGTCTCGCGCTGGATGCGGGCCGCAAGGTTGCGCAGCAGACCCCCTCCACCGACGAGGTACATGCCGCGCACCAGGAAGTCCTGCGACAACTCGGGCGGTGCCTTGGCCAGGCACCTGATCACCGAGGCGATGATCGACGAGACGACGTCCTCGATGGCGAAGCGCACCTCATCCGGCGACAGCAGCACCGTCTTCGGCAGGCCGGTCATGAGGTCGCGCCCACGTACCTCGGCCTGCGTCTCCTCCTCGGAGGGCTCTGCCGAGCCGATGGCGACCTTGATCTCCTCCGCCGTGCGCTCACCGATGGCGATGCCATGCTCGCGCCGCACGTAGTTCTGGATCGCCGCGTCGATGTCGAACGAGCCGACCCGCACCGCCTCCAGGGCGACGATCCCGCCGAGGCTGATGACAGCGGTCTCGCTCGTGCCACCGCCGATGTCGATGACCATGTTGCCGACGGGTTCGTCGATCGGCAGGTCGGCGCCGATCGCGGCGGCCATCGGCTGCTCGATGAGGTTGGCGTCGGCGGCCCCTGCCCGACGTGCCGCGTCGGTGACAGCGCGGCGCTCGACCTCGGTGATCGCCGACGGCACGCAGATCACGACCTTCGGGCGGGTGAAGCGGCTGACCCCGACACGCTGCAACAGCAGCCGGATCATCCGCTCAGTGATCTCGAAGTCGGTGATCGCGCCGCCGCGCAGCGGCCGCACGGCGACGATGTACCCCGGCGTGCGGCCGATCATCGCCCACGCCTCTCGACCGGTCGCCAAGACCTCGCCGGTCTGACGGTTGAGGGCGATGACCGACGGCTCGTTGAGGACGATGCCGCGACCCTTCATGTAGACGAGGGTGTTGGCCGTCCCGAGATCGATCGCCAGATCACGCGCCACGTGAACTGCCAGGTTCAGCCATCGCGTCCTTGCTCGCGCACGCGGTTCGGCGTGTCGTCGCGGCCGCCATCCAGCCGTTGCACCCGATCGACGATCGGGCGGCGAGCCTCCGACGAGAGCGCGCCGATGTGGCGCTGGAACTCGGCGACGCCATCTGGACCATGGCGGCGACGGGTGACGACCGCCACGATGACAGCCAGCACGACAACGACCGCAACGATCGCAGCGACGATGACGGTCACGACACCGTCCCAGCGGCGCGGATCGGTGTTGCGCCCGTACCCCATGCGCTGCCATCGCGCCATGTCTCGTGCTTCCAGATCGGCACCGATGCCTTCAGCGCGTCGATCGAGTAGCGAGCGGCCTCGAAGGCCGCCGGGCGATGGGGAGCGGAGACGACGCTGAGCACCGAGCAGTCGCCGATGTCGAGGCGACCGACCCGGTGGAGCAGGGCGATGCGCCCGACGGACGGCCAGCGCCGACGCACCTCGGCGGCGATCGCGGCGAGGCGCGGCACCACCTCCTGGTCGTAGGCCTCGTACACGAGATGGTCGACCCCGCAACGACCGTCCGCGTGATCTCGGACGGTGCCGCCGAACACCACGACGGCCCCGCAGTCCGACCGTTGCGCCCAGGTGTACGCCTCCCCGACCGACAGCTCGGCGGAGGTCAAGGCCAGCCAGTCGTCGCCGCGCTCCGGAGCCTCCACGGGCCGCATCGTAGCGGTGGGCCCCAACCAGCCGTCTCGACCGCTCGACTGGTGCGAGCAACGTCGAGGACGGCTGGTGGCGCGCTCTGCTCGCTGGACCGGGCAAGGTCGGCCTTGGCTCACACGCTCACCGCGACACGAACGCTTGGGAACCCGGCCGAGCAGCACGACCCGACCGGCGGCCGACCGGGGCCATGGCTACGCTCCCGGGCCGTGGAGAACGGAGGGCCGCTGCCGCCGCACGAGCGTCGATGGCGCCATCCGTCCGAGCTCGGACCCCCGACCCACGAGCCGACGACGAAGGGCGGGCGCGTGCTCATCGCCTCCACGGCGACGCTCGGCCTCCTGCTCGTCGCCGCGCTCGCCCTGACGATGACGCCGCGCCGCTCGGCGTCGCCGATCGCCGCCAGCTCGACGGCGCTCGGTCTGCGCGGGACGACCCCGACGACGAGCGGCGGTCTCCCGCTGCCCCTGGTCACGCCCGTCGGCGACGACGGGTGGGGCGTCACCACGGCCAGTGCGCTGACAGGCTCGGGCGGGCGACGCGTGGAGGTGCGACTGACCTCCGGCGAGATCGTCGACGTCGAGATCGTGCGCACGGCCGATGACGTGACCCTGGTCTCGCTGCCGCGCGACGCCGATGCCGAGTCGTTCGAGGTGGCACGGTCGCAACCCGAGCCGACCGACTCCGTCGTGCTACGCGACGACGATGGATTCGTCACCGTGGAGGTCGGCCAGCTGGCCAACGTCGTCGTCGCCGAAGCCACGCCGGTGTTCGACGACGAGGGCCACCTCGTCGGCTTGTGCACGGGCAAACCGGACGCTCGCTGGATCGTGCCCGTCAGCGCGATGCCCGCCGAACCGTCCACGACGACCACGCTGGCGACGACGAGCACCACGGCGAAGCCCGTGACGACCGTTGTGGCCACGACGGTCGCCACGACGGCCACCGCTCCCGTCGCGCCCATTGAGCCCGCGCCGGTGACGACTGCGACGACGACGACCCCCTCGCCAACGACCTCGCCGACGACCGTGTCGCCAGCCATCGTCACCGTGTCGCCGGAACCACCGAACACGTCGCCACCGAGCACGTCGCCGCCGACGGACCCAGTTCCGGAACCGACCGTCGCCTCGACCGCCCCCGGCGCGCCGCCGACGACCGTGCCCCTCAGCCCCGCCGACGCTTCCAGCGATGGAGCAGACTGAGCGCCACCCGACCGAGTCCGAGCGTCCCGACCGCCATCCCGGCGAGCGCCAGTTCCTGGCGTCGCTTCGGCGTGATCATCGTCCACCAACGTGACTCGGTGCCCTCGACGTAGGCCTGCTCGTTGGTCACCGTCGGCCGCCAGCCGTGGGCCTTGAGCCGATCGTTGGCGACGAGCCA
>JBPCJW010000037.1:0-5047 GCA_051004915.1 Ilumatobacteraceae bacterium | reverse complement strand
TGCACGACGCCGGCGACCCACGCCGTGGAACCGCAGCCCTGCCCGAGCGCCGACGTGACGTCGAGGTGGCTGCGGACCCCGAGGCCGTAGCCGCCGTTGCGCGTCGCCTGCAACGTCTTCAACGAGCCGGCGCGGCGCATCGCGCGACGTTGGCCTGCGGCAACCGCCCGATCGGCCGCCGTCCGCGCGGCCCGCTCGCGCAGTTCGGGGATCAGCTCCCTCGTGCGAGCGACGGCGTCCTCGGTGGTGATGGAGATGGTCATCGACACGGGAGGGCTCCTTCAGGGTTGGTGGATGACGGGGTTCTCGAGGGTCCCGAGCTTGTCGATCTGGATGCGCACGGTCGAACCGGGCTGCAGGCAACGGGGCGGGTCCATCACAAAACCCACCCCGGCCGGCGTGCCCGTCGCGATGATCGTTCCGGGCAGCAGTGTGAACGCCGTGGACAGGTGGGCGATCAGTTCCCAGCAGTTCGTGATCATCTGCTCGGTACTCGCCTCCTGGCGGAGGTCGTCGTCGACCCAGGTGCGCACACCCAGGTCATGCGGGTCGCCGACCTCGTCGGCGCTGACGAGCCACGGGCCGGTGGGGCCATGCGTGTCCCACGACTTGCCCATCGTCATCGTCGGCGTGGCGCGCTGCCAGTCGCGCACCGAGACGTCGTTGACGACCATGTAGCCGGCCACGACCGACGGAGCATCGCCGACCGCTACGTCGCGACAGCGGGTCCCGATGACGACGCCGAGCTCGCCCTCGTAGTCGACCCAGTCCGGCGCGACGCGCGGGACCTCGATCGCGTCGCCGGGGCCGATCACGCACGTGATCTGCTTGTTGAAGACCACCGGGGCCGCAGGCTTGTCCATGCCACTCTCCGTGACGTGATCGGCGTAGTTCAGCCCGATCGCCAGGAACGTCGGTGGCTGGGCGATCGGTGCTTCCAACTTCACGTCAGCGAGCGCCAATCGTCTCGCGCCGGCTGCCGCCCGGCCGGCATCGGCGAGCGATCCTCCCGTCAACAAAGGGCCGAGATCGGTCGGCAACGAGCGGTCGGCCGAACCGACGTCGATGACCTCGTCGGTGTCGGTGGTGACGATGCCCAGCCGCGTCCGGCCGCCTTCGGTGAACCTGGCGATCTTCATGCAACTCCTCGCAGCGCGGCGACGATCTCGTCGAGATCGCGTGGTTCGACGAAGTCCTTCGGCACGGGCGGTCCCCAGGCGTAGAGCGACTTCTCGATCGGCCATTCACGAACGTCCCACTCCATGTCCTCGGGGATCTGATCGAGATCGGCGTAGTACTCGGCGAAGTTGCCGGCCGGGTCGCGGAAGTACCAGAACAGGTTGCTGCCGAGGAAGTGACGGCCGAGACCCCACACGCTGCACTGCGGGTCGACGGCCAACAGGTTCTGCGCGCCCTGGCCGATCTCGTCGAGATCGTTGACCTGCCAAGAGGAGTGGTGGAAGAACGGGACCGGCGCGTTGATCACTCCCACGTTGTGGTGGTCGGTGCTGCAGCGCAGGAAGGCGATCGCCCCACTGCTGTCGCTGACCTTGAAACCGAGCACGTCGACGAGGAACCGCTGGCTGGCCGCGAAATCGGGCGACGTGTAGAGGACATGGCCGAGCTTGCGTGGGCGGGCGGCACCTGCGGCGAAGATCGCCGGGGCGCGGGTTCCGGCGCGCGCCGGGTCACCTGGCGAGTTCATCGCATCGGATTGGATGACGCGCGGCCGAACGGTGACCCTGGCGCGGATGCCGACGATCGGTTCGCTCATCACGATGCCGCCATCGTCCTGGTCGGTGACGACGACGTCGTGGGCGACGGCCGCGTGGCGGATGCGATCGACGTCGGCGGCGTCGTCGGCGGCAACGGCGAACCCGACCAGCTGGCGGTAGGGCGACTCGACGATGCGCCGCTGCTCGCCGCCGTCGGCGGGCCGAACGATCCGTCAGCGCTCTCGACCAGTCCGAATCGGTCGTAGAACTGCCTGGTCGCATCGACGTCGCGGACGCCGAGCGTCATCTCGGCGAGCCCGTGCAAGGCCATCGTCAACCTCCTCGTTCGGCTTGCTTGCCGCGCGCCGTTCTAGCCGCTCGTCTTCGTCTCGGCGCCCCATGACGCAGCGGGCCCCGCCAGCACGCTCACCGAGCACGTTTATGCCCGGCTGCGCGCCGACATCCTCAGGGGTTCGCTGCTGCCGGGCGAGAAACTTCGCTTCGCGACCCTGATGGAGCGCTACGAATGCAGCACGGGCGTCGTTCGTGAGGGGCTGAGCCGCCTGGCTGCGCAAGGTCTCGTACGGTCCGAGCCCCAGCCTGGGTTCCATGTCACACCGCTGTCCGAGGACGACCTCCACGACCTCACCGACGCCCGCTGCGAACTGGAAGGTCTCGTGTTGCGGATGTCTGTCGAGCACGGCGACATCGCCTGGGAGAGCGAGATCGTCGCCGCCCATCACGCCCTCGACCGGACCCCGATGGAGAGCCGCGACGACCCGGCGCTGTTGAGCGAGGAGTGGACCCAGGCCCACTCGCGGTTCCACGCCGCGCTGCTCGCGGCCTGTCCGAACCGGCGACTGCGCGACATGGCGCTGTCGCTGCGCGACTCCGCCGAGATGTACCGCCGATGGTCGCACCCGATCGGTGCCGGTCGCCATCGCGATGTCGCCGCCGAGCACCGCCAGTTGGTGGACGCCGCGCTCAGCGGCAACGCCACCGAGGCGGTGCGGTTGCTGGGCGAACACTTGCGCCGCACCGTGAGCGATCTCGCGCCGCGGAGCAAGTTGGCGGTCTAGCCGGCGCGTTCGACGCAGTTCCAACACACACCAACAGGGGGACCGATCCGTGGATGATCAAGCCCGGCCGTCGAGGCCGATGTACAGCCGCCGCTACGTGCTGGCGATGGGGAGTGGGGCGGCGGTCGCCGCCGTCCTCGCCGCCTGCGGGGGCGACGACGCAAGCGACGGGACCACCGCAACGACCAGCGGGGACACCGCCACGACGGCCGGCGGCGCCCCAGTCGGGGTCGGGTTCGCCGTAGCGCTTACCGCCCGCCTCGAAGGCGTGGAGGTGATCGCCGTACCACCCCATCGCCGCTTCGAGCACCGGCGCGAGGGCCGCCAGCTTGAGGTCCGACGGCACCGTGATCCGCCGCCACACGGGCGGTCGCACGCGGCGCAGCGTGATCTTGAGCGTATGCACCGTCTTCGCCACCGATTTCGTCACGACTCCTCCGCGGCGATCGTACGCGGTGTCCGGGCTGCCTCGTTCCAGCGGCGTGCTGCCAACACTGTCGAATATTGTTCGATACTATCGAACATTTAGTTGACAGTGACAACACACGTATGTAACATGATTCATGACCGGCGCCGTCGACCTCCAGCTCGCGGCGCCCGTGGAAGCCGGGATCGAGGACCGTCTGCGTGTGGTGTGTGGACATCTCAACGTGCTCAACGCCCGGCTCGTCGAGCTCGCAGGGGAGGCGTTGGAGACGGGGTCGTGGCAGGGGTGGGGGGTCCGCTCGTTGGCCCATTGGTTGACGTGGCAGGCCGGCATCTCGCCGGGCCGTGCGCAGGAGGTGGTCCGTCTGGCCGAGGCCCGGGCCACGCATCCGGCGGTCATGTCGATGTTCGCGGCGGGTGCGGTGTCGGTCGATCAGGCGGCGATCGCCACCAAAGCCCCGGCGTATCTGGACGAACGGTTCGCCGAGTTGGCCACCACCGCCACCGTCACCCAGCTGCGGGTCCTGGTGCGCGCCGCCCGCCCAGCTTCGCCGCCGCCGGCGGCTGCGCCGGAGGCGCAACCGGCCGAGCCGGCCGAGCCGCCCGAGTCGTTGGCCGCGTGGTTCGATGACGATGGCCGCTACCACCTGCGTGGCGAGCTCGACGCAGATCACGGGCGGATCGTCGACGCCGCGCTCACCGAAGCCCGTGACGCCCTGTTCCAATCCGGTCAGCGCGACGTGTCATGGGCCGACGCCCTCGTGGAGCTGGCCCAACGCTCACTCGACGGCGCCCCTGCCGAACGGCGCGAACGGTTCCGGGTCAACTGGTTCATCGACCCGAGCGCCCCGGTCCCGGCGCACTGGATCGACGGGCTCGCTGTCCCCGGGTGGCTGCGCGAGCACCTGTCATGTGACGGCACCGTCGCCCCCACGTTCACGGACGGGGCGCGCCCGGTGAGTGTCGGACGGACCCAGTACGCGGTGCCCGACCGCACCCGCCGGCTCGTGCTGCACCGCGACAAGAAGTGTCGGGTCCCGGGCTGTAGCCAGACCCGCTGGTTGCAGGTCCACCACATCGTGCACGCCGAGGATGGCGGCCCGACCGACACGTGCAACCTGGCCGCGATCTGCCCAGCCGATCACCGGTTGCACCACCGCGGGCTGCTCGGCATCACCGGCAACGCCGACCTGCCCGACGGGCTGACGTTCACCGACGCCCACGGTCGGGTCATCGACCCCGCCGCTCACCCCACCAAACCGACCGGGCCACCACCCGCCCCCGACCAGCCGTACCGACACCCAACCGGAGAACGGCTCGACGGCTGGTCGATCTGGTTCCCCGACGCCCCCGCCGCCTGAACTCGCTCCGGCGTCAGACGTCGAAGACCTGCATGACCTCGTCGCCGTAGTCGTTGATCACCTTGACGGCGATCTTGCCGGTGTCGGGGCGGGCGAACGGTGTGCTGACGGTGCGGTAGAGCGTGGCCCAGGCGTCCTCGTCGATGTCGGCCTTCAGGTCGCGCTTCAGGCGGGCGTAGGGATCGTTGCCGCCGGTGAAGTAGCAGTGGCGGACGAAGAACGACTCCTCGTTGTAGGCGGTGTCGATCATCCACAGCGCGATGTGGTCGGTATCGCGGCTGCGCACCTCGCCCGTGGAGGGGTCGTAGACGTCAACGCCGAGGATCTCGACGGTCACCTTGTCGCCGTCGACGCGCAGGTCGATGTCGGGTTCGCCGAAGACGGTGAACAGGTTGCCGCTGCCGGTCTTCTTCAGCTCGTCGCCCATCACGAGGTCGTTGTTCATCCGCACGAGCAGCACCGGCAG
>JBPCJW010000036.1:0-5603 GCA_051004915.1 Ilumatobacteraceae bacterium | reverse complement strand
GTGCCGGTCCCGGCCAACCGCAGGCTGCTCGCCAAGCCCTCGACGGTGTTGCGCCGCCGGTCGGCGAGGTCCGGGTCGGCGAGTCCGGCGAACAGCGGTTGGGCCACCCAGCGCGCCAGGAACGCGTCAAGGCGATCGCGCTCGAGCGATTGGGCCAGCCTCTCGTCGTGCTCCCGGCGCGCCCTTCGCTCGGCCGCATCGTCGATGCCGGCGGTGGCGCTGACCAGGACGAGTCGATCCACAACTGCCGGCCGATCGAGCGCCAGCTGCAGGCAGATCCGTGCGCCCATCGAGTACCCGACGTACGTCGCTCGCCCGCCGGCCTCACCCACCAGTCGGGCGGACCCGGGGACATCGGCCGACACGGCCGCCGAATCGCCGTGGCCCGGCGCATCGATGGCGATCATCTCGTACTGGTCACCGAGCGCGGCGGCGACATGGCGCCATGAGTGTCCCGTCTGGCTGAACCCGTGGACGAGGACGAGCCGGTCGCCGGCCCCGGTGGTCGTCGCCGCCAGCCGGTCAGCCGGCACGGTCCGCGGACCGCTCGGCCACGCGGCGGATGACCTGGACGAAGACGTCGGGGTCCTGGGCGCCGGGGATCGACCAGCGGCCATCGATGACGTAGGTCGGCACGGCGGTGATGCCCTTGTCGATCGCCGATTCGAGCGCCGCCCGGAGCTCGACCACGCCGGCGTCGCTGTCGAGCATCGCCCTCGCTGCCTCGACGTCGAGACCGGCGTCGCCGGCCGCGGTGACCAGCAGGTCGTGATCGCCGATGTCCTCGCCGTTGACGAAGTACGCTGCCAGCAGCCGTTCCTTCACTGCCTCCTGCGTGCCGGGTGGCCCGTGCTCCTCGGCGAACCCGAGCAGACGGTGGGCGTCACGGGTGTTGGCCCGCTTGGCACGGTCGAGGTGGAACTCGAGTCCTTCGCCGGCGGCGACCTCGCTGACATGGCCGATGATCGCCGCCGCTCGCTCCGGCCCGCCGAACTTGCGGGCGTACGCCTCGGCGACCGGCATCGATGTCCCCGGCGGCGCCGTCGGGTCGAGCTGGAACGGCCGGAACACGACCTCGATCTCTTCATCGAACGACTCGTCGGCGCGCAGCTGGTCGACGGCCTTCTCGAAGCGCCGCTTGCCGATGTAGCACCACGGGCACACGACGTCGGACCACACCTGGACCAGCACGGACCCACCCTACGACCGCCTGTCCACCGACCTCTGCGTGAGCGAAGACGTCAGCCGGCCGATGTTCGTCCTCACGCAGAAGCCCGAGGCGAGGCACAGCGCGGCGACGGCGACGTGCGGGCGGCGCGCTCCTCCTCGTACGCCGCGATCGACGTGAGCTGCGCGCCGAGCGTGGCGTCGACCCACCTCGTGCCGGCACCGATGATCTTGTCGTAGCTCGTCTGGACCGACGTCAGCTGGCCGGTGAAGTGCGGCATTACGGCCTCGGCGAACAGCTCGTAGTTGCGCTTCGTCGCCGGCCAGTCGGCGAGGTCGGCGCCGAGGAACAGGAAGGCGCCGAACCCGCCCGTCTTCTCGACCAGCCGCTCGAGCTGGGCGATCGCCATCTCCGGCGTGCCGATGACCATCCGCCCCGACTCGTTGGCGAAGTCGACGAACTCGTCGTAGTCCTCCGGCGGCGGCGGATCGTTGGGATCGCCGATCGGGATGATGTGGCTGAGGTAGTTGAACACCCACTGCAGGCCGTACCGGCAGTTGGCCTTCGCCTCCTCGACGGTCTCGGCGATGTGCATTGGGCCCATCAGCCGCCACTTCGCCCGGTCGGCGTTGTGGCCGTTGCGCCCGGCCTCCTCGGTCCAGACGTTGAAGTTGTAGTCGAGCACCCCGAACCCGGCCGGCTCGGTGGCGGCGATCGACAACAGCCCGGTGCCGAACCGCCCAGCCAGCTTCGAGCCGGACGGCGAGATGCTGGAAGCCACCGCCACGTCGAAGTCGCTGTACGGCCGGACCTGGAGCACCGCCTCGTCGCACGTGAACCAGTCCGTCTTGGCGGTCACCGTCTCGCCGGCGAAGAGACGCATGATCACGTCGAACGCCTCCTCCATCCGCGGCCGCTGGTCCTGCGGGTCGATGCCGAGCATCGCCGCGTCGGACGTCAGCTGGCCGGGACCAGCGCCGAACATCATCCGACCGCGGGTGAGGTGGTCGAGCATGACGATTCGATCGGCGAGGACGAACGGGTGGTGGTAGGGGAGCGAGTTGACCCCGGTGCCGAGCTTGATGTGGGTCGTGCGTTCCGCTGCCGCGGCGATGAACACCTCCGGACTGGCGATCAGCTCCGAGCCGGCGGAGTGGTGCTCACCGACCCATGCCTCGGCATAGCCGAGCTGGTCGAGCAACTCGACCAGCTCGAGGTCGCGGTGCAGGGCGAGCGTCGGGTTGACGCCCGTCTTGTGCATCGGCGGGAGGAAGATCCCGAAGCGCATCGGGGACGGGTGCGGCTGGAAGGTGGGCACGAACCGTTCGTACCACAGTGCCCTGCGATGTCACGACGCGGCGTCCAGCGCGACAGCAGCCTCGTCGCGCGCCGCCCCGTCACGGGTGACGACGGCCGACGCGTCGTCGCGCACCTGGCGGGCCGCGACGAGCCGCTCCTCGGCGTGGGTGACGACGTCGGCGGCGTCGTCGACGGCCGCCTCGGCCTTGGTCAGCGCACGCTGCGAATGCTGCAGCTCCCGTTCGGCGGTGGCCAGCGCACGCATCAGGTCGCGCCGCTCGGCCGCCGAGACCGCGGGCGGCTCCGGCTCTCGCCGAGGTGCTGGCTCGGCGGAGTCGTCACGCCGTCGCCCGCTCGTCGACGGCGACGGGCGCTCGGCACGCGGTGGCCGCAGCGCCACGTTCAAGTCGGCGAACTGATCGGTGGCCGCCTCCTCCGCCGAGCCGAGCACACCGCGACGCAGCAACTCGACGACATCCGGGTCGGAGGCCACCTGCGACAACAGCGCACGCAGCTGCGGGGTCCCCTCCGGTCGACCCTCACCGCGCAGCGCGGCGTTGGCCAGTCGAGTCACGTTGGCCGTGCAGTCCCGCAGCTGCGCCAGGGCATGGCGGACGTCGGCGGGGCGCCCCTCGATCGCCGCCGCCTGGGCGTCCCGGACGGCTGCTGCGGCGACGGCGAAGGCCTCGATGTCGTCTGGATCGGATTGGGACGTGACATTGAGGGCCCACTCGGGCCAGGCTGGACGGCGGATGGATGACACCGCCGCCGCCGACGCCCGTTGCTTCACAACCCGCAGCCGCTTGACCAGGGCGTTGCGCTCCGCGACGAAGCCAGGAGGCGGTGTGGCGAGCAGCGCACGCAGGTCGGACGCGTTCAGAACAGCGACGGTAGCGGCCGTCATCCGGACGAAGCGGTGGGCGCCACGATGATCGAGCGGATCGAACGACGAGACGGCGTGATCGAGCTGAAGTTCCTGCTTCCGATCGATCATCCGGCCCGCCCGGTCGGGGTCGCCGGTGATTTCAACGGATGGGACTGGAGCCAGACGCTGCTCGAGCAGCACGGTGACCTGCTGGAGGCCAGCGTGCGGGTGGAGCACGGCCGCAGCTACCAGTTCCGCTATCGGGGCGGCGACCAGACGTGGTTCAACGACGATCGCGCCGACGACTACGTGCCCAACGAGTTCGGCGGCGTCAACTGCCTCGTCGATCTCTCCAGCCAGTAGCGCCGGCCACGCGAGCGGAGCGAGCCACTCGTGTCGTGCGCGCTTTGGCCCCTGACCGCAGCGCAGGCGTGAGTGAGGCCGGCCGTGTCCGGTCAGCGAGCGGAGCGAGCCACTGACACGTATCGTCCGGGCGGTGGATGGGCAGGCGACGTTCTGCGCCACGCTGGTGGACGAATGGGTGCGCCGTGGCATCCGTCGCGCCGTCGTCGCGCCGGGGTCGCGCAGCACGCCGATGGCCATCGCGCTCGCGAAGCGCGTGCCCGTTGACGTCGTCCACGACGAGCGGGTGGCCGGGTTTGTGGCCCTTGGTCATGGGCTGGACGGCGGCCCGCCGGCGGTGCTGCTGTGCACGAGCGGCACGGCGGCGGCCAACCTCCTGCCGGCGGTCGTCGAGGCCGGGTTGTCGGGCATCTCGATGATCGTCGTCACGGCCGACCGACCGCCCGAGCTGCGCGACGTTGGTGCGCCCCAGACGATCGACCAGACCCACCTATTCGGGCGAGCGGTGCGCTGGTTCCACGACCCGGGGGTGCCCGACGAGGCCCACTCGTCGACGTGGCGGTCGCTGGCACGGCGGGTCGTCGACGCCGCAGCCGACGGTCCCGTCCACCTCAACCTGCCGTTCCGCGACCCGCTGGTCGGCGAGCCCGGGCCGTTGCCGGCTCCGGCGCCGGTCGTGACGACCGGGCCGTCGTCGCACCGCGCCGTCGCTGCGCAGCCCGTGCCGTCCGTGCCGCCCGTGCCGCCGACGGAGCGCGGTGTGATCCTCGCTGGAGGGCGCAGCGGGGTCGCGCCGGACTCCGTCGCCGCGCTGGCTGCAGTCACCGGGTGGCCCGTCCTCGCCGACCCGACGTCCGCCGCCCGCCAGCTCGACGGCGCGGTGGTCGCCTTCGATGCGCTGCTGCGCGACGCCGCGTTCGCCACCGACCACCGGCCGGATGTCATCGTCCGCCTCGGGCGACCGGCCACATCGAAGGTCCTCGCGCAGTGGGTCGCCGCGGCTGTCGATGACGGCGCCGTGCTCGTCCAGGTCGGCGGGCCTGGTGTCATCGACCCCGACCACCGGGTCGCAGCCTCGCTGCGCGCCGAGGAGCTCTCGCCTGCCGACTGGCGGGGCGGCCACGGCGCGGCGTGGCGGGCATCGTGGCAGGCCGCCGACGGTCGGGCGGAGGCGGCGATCGATGCCATGCTGCTGGCGCAGGAGTCGCTGACAGAGGCGGCCGTCGCCAGGACCATCGCCGGCTGGCTTCCCGCCGGCCATCAGCTCGTCGTCGCCTCGTCGATGCCCGTGCGCGATCTGGAGTGGTTCGGCGGCTCTGCCGCCCGGGCGCACGCCAACCGCGGCGCGAACGGGATCGATGGCGTCATGTCGACCGCGCTCGGTGTTGCCCTCGGCGGTTCGCCGACCGTCGCACTGGTCGGCGACATCGCCTTCGTCCACGACGCCGGCGCGCTCACCGCGCTCGCTGGACGCACGGCCGATCTGCGCATCGTCGTCGTCGACAACGACGGAGGTGGGATCTTCTCGTTCCTCCCGCAGGCCGACCTGCTGGCGGCCGACCTGTTCGAGCAGCTGTTCGGTACGCCCCACGCCACGGACGTCGCGGCGCTGGCTGGCGCCCACCACCTCGACGCGGCGACCGTCACGCAGGCGGAGGAGCTCCGCGCCCGGTTGGACCGGCCTGGCCCGTCGGTGACGCGCGTCCCGACCGATCGAGCCGCCAACGTGCGCCTCCACGCCGAGCTCAACGTCGCCGTCGCCGCTGCGATCTGATCCGTTCGGTCAGTGAGCCGGCTCGGTGAAGGCCGAGACGAGCGCCTCGATCGTCACGCCCAGCAGCGTCCAGTCGGCGCCGACCCCGGGGCCGAGGTCCCTGCGCTCGAAGTGGGGGTGCTCGATGCCCGTCG
>JBPCJW010000035.1:0-9623 GCA_051004915.1 Ilumatobacteraceae bacterium | reverse complement strand
GAAGCGGCTACGAGGCGTTCCTGCCGCGCGCCGTCGGCGCCGAGCGGCCGCTGCGGGCGCGGGTCGTCGGCAAGCACTGCGAGTCGGGCGACGTTCTGCTGTTCGACGCCCGCCTTCCCGCTGACCTGCGGGTCGGTGATCTCCTCGCCGTCCCGGTCACCGGTGCCTACGGCCACTCGATGGGGTCGAACTACAACAAGGTGCCGCGGCCGCCGGTGGTCTTCGTCGCCGACGGACGAGCCCGGCTGGTCGTGCGTCGCGAGACCATCGACGACCTGCTCGCCACCGACGTCGGATAGCGGCTCGCTCCGGTCGCTGTGAGAGACATGGCCGGCGAGGAAGCCCGTCTATCGTGGCTCGATGGGCCGCATCACCGACACGCTGCGTGATGTCGTCCGCCGCGTCTCGTCGACGGTGCGCTCGGCCGAGGGCAACTCCGGCCGGACGACCCGCCGCGAGGCGCCTCGCACGCGTGCCGTCGAGAGCGGGGTGCGAATCGAGTACCGGCCGGTGCTCGACGGGGACCCCGACCCGGGCGAGGTCGTGTGGACGTGGGTGCCGTTCGAGGACGACCCGACGCTGGGCAAGGATCGTCCGGTGGTCATCATCGGGCGCCACCGCGACGAGCTGTCGGGAGTCGCGCTGACGACCAAGAAGTCCGATCGCTTCGAGACGGTCGAGGTCGGCACCGGTCCGTGGGACTCGCGCGGGCGGCCGAGCTACGCCAAGGTCGGCCGCTTGCTCGACATCGACCCGGACGACGTGCGCCGAGAGGGAGCCGTGCTCAACCGCCGCCGCTTCGACACGGTGATCCAGGCCGTCGACCGCCTCCACGACGTGGTGCGCTGAGCCGGCCCAGCGAGCGGAGCGAGCCACCTAGATGACGACCCAGCTGAACCGCATCGCCATCAGCACGGGCGGAGGCGACGCGCCCGGGCTCAACGCCGTCATCCGCGCCGCCACACTCGCCGCCCGCAATCGGGGTTGGGACGTGGTGGGCATCCGCGACGGGTTCAACGGGCTGCTCCACCCCGCCAACTACCCGCAGGGCGGCGTCGTCACGCTGTCGAGGGAGTCGGTGCGCGGCATCGTCCACCAGGGCGGCACCATCCTCGGCACGACGAACCGCGGCAACCCGACGGCCTACCCGGTCCAGCAGCCCGACGGGTCGTGGATGGAGATCGATCGCACCGACGAGCTGGTCGGGCTGTTCCGGGCGCACGGCATCGACGCGCTGATCACCATCGGCGGTGATGGCTCGCTGACCATCGGCGCCCGCCTGCACGAGGCCGGCCTGCGCGTCATCGGCGTGCCGAAGACGATCGACAACGACCTCGATAAGACGACCTCGACGTTCGGCTTCGATACGGCCGTGTCGTTCGCATCGGACTGCATCGACCGCTTGTTCTCCACCGCCACCTCGCACGGGCGGATCCTTGTGGTCGAGGTGATGGGTCGCTACGCGGGGTGGATCGCGGTCTGCGCCGGAGTGGCTTCCGGCGCCCACGCTGTGCTCATCCCCGAGATCCCGTTCACCCTCGAACCCGTTGCGGCGACGATCGCCCAGCGCGAGGAGCGCGGCGCGAAGTTCTCGATCGTCGTGGTCGCCGAAGGGGCGATGCCGGCCGGCGGCGCGGCATCGATCATCGGCAAGACGGTCGGTCAGGCCGAGCGTCTCGGCGGGATGGGTGCCGTGGTCGCCGACGGCCTCGAGCGACTCACCGGCAAGGAGGCGCGAGTCGTCGTGCTCGGACACTTGCTGCGCGGCGGGACGCCGACGTCGTTCGACCGGCTGCTCGGGTTGCGCTTCGGCGCGGCGGCCGTGCGTGGCCTCGAAGAGGGACACGACGGGGTGATGGTCGCCCTCAACCCACCGGACGTCGACTACGTGCCGCTGCGCGAGGCGACCAACCGCTTGAAGACCGTGCCGCTCGACTGCGACACGATCCTCACCGCCAGGGACATGGGCATCAGCTTCGGCGACGCCACGCCCCTCGGCACGGAGCCACCCAACGCGCCCACCGACGTCTGACCTGACCGCCCGGGTTCCGTGGCGCGATCGATACGGATTTCCATATCGAATCCTCGTCAGAAGCGGAGGGGATGGGGCCGTAGCCTGCCGGGGTGCTCGATCGTCATGTGCGGGTGGGGGTGCTCGGATGCGGCAACGTCGGCGCCGCGCTCGTCGCGCTGATCGCCGAGCAGGCCAAGGAGATCGAGGCCCGCACCGGTGTGCGGCTGGAGGTCACCAGGGTCGCCGTGCGCAACCTCTCGCGCGACCGTGGCGTTGAGCTCGCGCCCGGCGTGCTGACCCGCGACGCCCACGACGTGGTCGCTGATCCGGACATCGACCTCGTCGTCGAGGTGATCGGCGGCATCGAGCCGGCGCGCGAGCTGATAACGACCGCGCTGGCCGGCGGCAAGCCGGTCGTCACGGCGAACAAGGAGCTGCTGGCCAACGTCGGCGTCGAGCTGTTCGGGGCCGCCGACGATCACGGTGTCGACCTCCTGTTCGAAGCGGCCGTCGCCGGCGGCATCCCCGTCGTGCGCAGTCTGCGCGAGAGCCTGCGCGGCGAGCCGATCCGGCGCGTCATGGGGATCGTCAACGGCACCACGAACTTCGTCCTCACCCGGATGACCGAGGACCACGCGTCGTACGGCGATGCGCTGGCCGAGGCGCAGCGGCTGGGCTTCGCCGAGCGTGACCCGACGGCCGACGTCGAAGGCTTCGACGCAGGGGCCAAGGCGGCGATCATCGCCTCGATCGCCTTCGGCGCGCGGGTCGTCGCCGGCGACGTGTACCACGAGGGCATCAGCAACCTCACGCCGGCGGACATCGCCATCGCGGCGCGACTCGGGTACGTCGTCAAGCTGCTCGCGATCGCCGAGCTGGACCCTGATGACGGCGCGGGCTCCGGCGAGATCGCCGTGCGCGTGCACCCGGCGATGGTGCCCCTGCACCACCCCTTGGCCAGCGTGCGTGAGAGCTTCAACGCCGTCGTCGTGGAGGGCGACGCCGTCGGCCAGCTGATGTTCTATGGGCGTGGGGCCGGTGGCCGCCCGACGGCCAGCGCCGTGCTCGGCGACGTCATCGACGCCGCCGTCAACCTCACCAAGGGAACGCACGGCACGCTCGGGACGTTCGCCAAGGCGCGCATCCGACCCATCGACGAGACGTCGGCGGAGTACCTCCTGCGGTTGGAGGTCGCCGATCGGCCGGGCGTGCTGCACGCGGTCACCGGCGTGTTCGCTGCCAACGACGTGAGCATCCGGGCCGCCGAGCAGGAAGGCATCGGCGACGACGCCCGCCTCGTGTTCATCACGCACGTGGCGCGAGAGGCGGCCGTCCAGGCCACGGTGCACGGCCTGCGCGAACTCGACGTGGTGCGCAGCGTCGGCGGTTTGCTGCGCGTCATCGGGACGTAGCGTGCGGTACGTCTCGACGCGGGGCAGGGCGCCCGAGCTCGGGTTCGCCGACGTCCTCCTGGCGGGGCTGGCCAGTGACGGTGGGCTGTACGTGCCAGCCGAATGGCCACTCCTGCCCCCACCCACCGAGCTCGATGCGGCGACGAGCTACGCCGACACGGCCCACCGGATCATCACCCCTTTCATCGGTGACGAGATCGCGCCGGCCGAGCTGCGTCGCATGTGTCGCGATGCCTACGCCACGTTCGACCACCCTGCCGTCGTGCCGGTCGTCCAGATCGACGAACGGCAATGGCTGTCCGAGCTGTTCCATGGCCCGACGTTGGCCTTCAAGGACCTCGCCCTGCAGCTCGTCGGGCGACTGTTCGACCACGTCCTACGCGCCCGTGGCGACAGGGTGATGATCGTCGGGGCGACGAGCGGCGACACCGGGTCGGCGGCGATCGAGGCCGTGCGGGGCTGCCAGTACGTCGACGCCGTCATCCTCTACCCGTACGGGTGCACGACCGAGGTGCAGCGGCGCCTCATGACGAGCGTCGATGCGGCGAACATCAGAGCGATCGCCGTGGCCGGAACGTTCGACGACTGCCAGGACCTCGTCAAGGCGATGTTCAACGATGTCGCGTTTCGTCAGCGGTGGCGGCTGACCGCGGTCAACTCGATCAACTGGGCGCGGGTGATGGCGCAGGTCGTCTACTACGTCACCGCGGCGCGTGCCCTGCGCGGGCCGATCTCCGCCTGCGTCCCGACGGGCAACTTCGGCAACGTCTTCGCAGGGTGGGTGGCCAGGCGGATGGGCGCCCCGATCGCCGACTTCATCATCGCCAGCAACGCCAACGACATCCTTTCCCGGTTCGTCAACGACGGCGACATGTCGATGGCTCGCGTCGTGCCGACGCTCAGCCCGAGCATGGACATCCAGGTGTCGTCGAACTTCGAGCGGATGCTGTGGGTGATGAACGACGGCAACGGGCCACGGACCGGAGAGCAGTTGCAGCACTTCCGCGCCACCGGCCGGTTGGACGTCGATGCCGAGCAGCGAGCGCGCTGGATCGACGGCGCGTTTCGCGCTACCAGTGTCGACGACGCGGAGACGATCGACGAGATGCGGCGCGTGCACGGCGCGACGGGGTTGTTGATCGACCCGCACACCGCCACCGGCACCGCCGCAGCGCGTCGCTGGGGCGACCCCGAGCACCCGGTCGTCACGATGGCCACGGCCCACCCGGCCAAGTTCCCCGACGCCGTCGAGCTGGCCACCGGCGTTCGGCCGCCGCTGCCCGATCATCTCGCCGACCTGATGGAACGGCCGGAGCGGACCGAGCTCGTGCCGAACGACCTCGCAGTGGTCGAGGACCTCGTCGCCGCGCTCGCCACGGTCGGGTGACGCACACGGCGGGAGGTCGTCGCACAGCGAGCCGACGCTTGCTAGATGCGTTCGAAGTAGCGGTGACGCTCCCAGTCCGTGACGGTGGCGTTGAACGCCCGCCACTCGAACTCGGCGTGGGTCAGGACGTGGTGGTGGACGTCGTCGCCGAACAGCTCGCGAGCGAGGTCGCTGCCGCGCCACAGCTCGATCGCCTCGACGTAGGTGGACGGGACGCGCGGCAGGTCCTCGGCCGTGTAGCCGTTGCCGTGGTAAGGGTCGGGTGGCTCGATCTCGTTGCGGACGCCGTGCAGCCCGCCGGCGATCGTGGCGGCGAAGGCGTGGTAGGCGTTGGCGTCGGCGCCTGGGATGCGCGACTCGACGCGCATCCCCTGGCCGTGACCGACGACGCGGAACCCGAGCGTGCGGTTGTCCGTGTCCCAGCCGACACCGGTCGGCGCCCAGCTGCCGGGCAGGAAGCGCTTGTAGCTGTTGACGTTCGGCGCGAACAGCAGCGACAGCTCGCGTGCGGTGGCCAGCAGTCCGCCCAGGTACCAGCGGAACAGCTCGCTCAGTCCGTGCCCGTCGTGCTGGTCGTCTGGGTCCGCCATCAGGCTGCCGGAGCCGTCGGCCGCCCACAGGCTGGAGTGGATGTGGCAGCTCGACCCGCTGTCGCCGAAGTGCGGCTTGGCCATGAACGTCGCCGACCGACCGTGCGCAGCGGCGATCTCCTTGACCGCGTTCTTGAACACGAGGTTGGTGTCGGCCATCTCCAGCGCGTCCTGGTAGGTCAGGTTCAGCTCGTGCTGGCCTCGTCCGGCCTCACCCTTGGAGAACTCGACCGGGAACCCGGCGTCGCGCAGGCCGCGCCGGATCGGCCCGAGGACGTCGTCCTCCTTCGTCGTTTGCAGGATGTTGTAGTCCTCGAGCCACGGCGAGTTCGCCGTCAGCCCTCGATATCCGGACGCATGCGCCGCGTCGTACGGCTCCTTAAAAAGGAAGAACTCGACCTCGCTGCCGAGCATCGGGACGTAGCCCAGTTCGGCGGCGTGCTCGACCTGGCGATGCAAGATGCGCCGCGGCGACACCTCGACCGCGGCGTCCGTGTCCACGTCGAGCAGGTCGACCAGGACCACCGCGGTGCGGTCCAGCCAGGGCAGGTACCGGATCGTCGATGGATCGACGACGCCGCGCATGTCGCCATACCCCTGCTCGTAACCGGCCCAGGTGAAGCCGGGGATCGGCGTGTCGTCGAGGTCGCAAGCGATGAGGTAGTCGCAGTTCTCGGTGCCCTGCTCGACGACGACGTCGAGGTAGAACTCGCCGTCCGTGCGCTTGCCGATCAGCCGGCCCTGGTGGTCGGCGAAGGCCACGATGACGGTGTCGATCACGCCGGCACGGATGTCCGCCTCGAGTTGGGCGGCGGGCACGTGGACGTTGCGTGACATCGCGGCTACCTGTTCGCTCGCTTGGGGCTCCCGTCGCGCCGGGTTTGACTGGAACGCTCGCTCACATCTGCTCCGGGGTGGTGTAGGCGGCGGTGATCCCACCGTCGACGATCAGCGACTGGCCGGTCATGAACGACGACTCGTCGGACGCCAGGAAGAGTGCGGCGCGAGCGATCTCGATCGGCTCGCCGAAGCGGCCCATCGGGATGTGCACGAGACGGCGCTGCCGACGGGCGTCGTCGGACAGGAACTTGGCGAGCAGCGGGGTGAGCACTGGCCCCGGACAGAGCGCGTTCACCCGGATCCCCTGGCGGGCGTAGATCGTCGCGATCTCGCGGGTCATCGCCACGACCGCGCCCTTCGACGACGTGTACGCGATCTGCGGCGTCGCCGCGCCCATGTGGGCGACGAACGAGGCGACGTTGACGATGCTGCCGCCGCCCGAAGCCAGCAGTTCAGGGATGCCGTGGCGGCACCCGCGGGCAACACCGGTGACGTTGACATCGAGCACGATGCGCCAGGTGTCGTCGGTGGTGTTCTCCGGACCGTCGTCGTCGGCAGGCGAGATGCCGGCGTTGTTGTACAGCACGTGAAGGCCGCCGAACGTGTCGACGGCATGGGCGACGGCGGCGGCAACGCTGTCGTCGTCGGTCACGTCGGTGGCCACGTAGGAGGCCTCGCCCCCGGCGGATGCGATCGCCTCGACCACCTCCTCGCCGTTGGCGAGGTCGGCGACGACGACCTTGGCTCCTTCGGCGGCGAACAGCTCGGCGGCCACCCGCCCGAGGCCGGCCGCCGCCCCCGTGATCAGTGCCACCTTCTCGAGGAGCCGACCGTCGTGCTGCTGCGCCATCCGCTCCCTCCCGACGAACCGGGCCGGACATTACGGGTCGATCGCACGGATGTTTGCACTGTGACGAGGCTGCGGTAGCATGCCGTGCACCTGGTTCGCCAGGGAGCCCCGTTCCACGTTCCCCCGAACGTGCCGCACGGGTGCGATTCCATCTGTCCGTGGGGCGCAACGACGGAGCCGGTTCGATGCCGGGGACCACAACCGCTCTGCCCTCCCGGATGTCGTACCGGAGGTACTCGTGGCCGCAGAGGCACTCGAACAGTCAGTCCTCGAATCGAAGGACAAAGACCAACTGCTGGCGATCGCCAAGGCGCTCGGCGTCAAGGCCAGCGCACGCACCAAGAAGTCCGACATCATCGGCCAGATCCTGGAGTCGACCGGCGGGTCGGTGGCCGTGGTCGCCACCCCGACACCATCGCCACCTCCGCTGGCGAGCTCGTCGTCGCAGTCGTCGACGTCTTCCACGTCCAACGGTGACGCCGCGCCTGTCAGCCAAGCCGTTGGCAGCAACGGCGACAGCCGGCCCACCGCGCCTGCCTCATCGCAGGCGCCGGAGCTGTTCGACGAGCCTCCCGCCGAGTGGGAGCTGGCCGCCGGAGGCGACGAGGCGCGGCGCGAGGTGGAAGCACCCGCCGCTGTCGAGGCCGCGGGCTCGGTCGACGCTGCACCGGCTGACGATGAGGTGACCGAAGCTGCCAACGATGGCCTCGTCAGCACGCCCACCGCAAGCGGCGCGGCGACGACGGACCGCCAGGATCGGCCCGACCGCCAGGACCGGCAGCAGGGCCGCCAACAGGGCGGTGGCGACCGCCAAGCCGGCCGCCAGGGTGAGGTGCGATCGAACGACCGCAACGCAGATCAGGGCGACGACGGCGAGGGGCGCAACCGCCGCCGGCGGCGCCGCCGCAAGGGCGGGGGCCGAGGCGTCGACGGACCACAGGGTGACGACGCCGGGCTGGTCGAGACGATCGAACCCGCCGGAGCCGAGCCGCTCGGCAACGAGCCGGTCGAGATCTCCGGATACCTCGACATGCGCGACGAGGGCTACGGCTTCCTGCGCGTCAATGGGTACCTGGCGAGCAAGGACGACGCCTACATCCCCGTCAAGCTGGCTCGCCAGTACGGCTTGCGCAAGGGCGACGAGATCGTCGGCATGAGCCGGCCGGCCGGGCGCAACGAGAAGAACCCGGCACTGCTCGACGTCCGCACCGTCAACGGTGCCGATCCCGAGGAGGCCAGGCGGCGGCCCCGGTTCGAGGACCTCACGGCGCTGTTCCCGGACGAGCGGCTGCGCCTCGAGAATCCGGCCGATCCGACCAACATGACGGCGCGGATCATCGACTTGGTGGCGCCGATCGGCAAGGGTCAGCGCGGCATCATCGTGTCGCCGCCGAAGGCTGGCAAGACGTTCGTGATGAAGACCATCGCCACGTCGATCGAGCACAACAACCCCGAGGTCAAGCTGATCGTGCTGCTCATCGACGAGCGTCCGGAGGAGGTCACCGACATCCGCCGCACGGTCAAGGGCGAGGTCATCTCGTCGACCTTCGACCGCCCGAGTGACGAGCACACGCACGTCGCCGAGCTGGCCATCGAGAAGGCCAAGCGGCTGGTCGAACAGGGCGAGGACGTCGTGGTCATCCTCGATGGCATCACCCGTTTGTCGCGGGCTTACAACCTCGCTGCACCGGCCAGCGGTCGCATCCTCTCGGGTGGCATCGACGCCGGCGCGCTGTACCCGCCGAAGAAGTTCTTCGGCGCCGCCCGCAACGTCGAGGAGGGCGGCTCGCTGACGATCCTCGCCACCGCCCTGGTCGACACGAACAGCCGGATGGACGAAGCGATCTTCGAGGAGTTCAAGGGCACCGGCAACATGGAGCTGCGGCTCGATCGCAAGCTGTCCGAGCGGCGCATCTACCCGGCGATCGACGTCGACGCGTCGAGCACCCGCCACGAGGAGCTGCTCTTCGACCGCAAGCAGCTGCAGATGGTGTGGAAACTGCGCCGAGTCCTCAGCGGCCTCGCCGCCGACGGCAACGCCGCCCCCGGCCTCGAGCTGCTGATGGACCGCCTCAAGACGTTCCGCACCAACGACGAGTTCCTGAACGAGATCGCCAAGCAACCGTCGATGTAGGTGGCCACCGACGTGCCACGAACTGGGCGCGAATCGTTGCAAATCGAGAACTGGGCGCGGCTCGTTGCAGATCTGCGACGATTCGCGCCCAGAAGGCCGAATGTGACGATCCGCGCCTTCGTCCTCACCGGCCGGCTCGACTGGCTCACTCGTCCAGCACCGGCGAACGGCACCGGGGGGAAGCGCGAGGTGACGACCTCGTCGACGCCGAGGGTGAGCACTTCGGCGGCGAAGAAGTCGGGCGACACGGTGATGACCATCGATCGCTAGCCCGGATCTTTCATAGGACGGCGTGAGCTGGGGTGGGCTCGGTCATGGTCAGTGCTCGGAAGGCGGTGCGGACTCGGTGGATGGCGTCGAGGACGAGGTGGGTCCAGGGCCAGTCGTGGTCGAGTC
>JBPCJW010000034.1:0-13310 GCA_051004915.1 Ilumatobacteraceae bacterium | reverse complement strand
GCCATCCCCTTGGCCCCCACCGATGCGGCCGCCCGGCGGGCCTTGTGCACCAGGACGTCGACCACGGCAGCCTGGAACGAAGCTGCGACGTCAGCGGTGTCGACATCCGGGTTGGACCGCACGTGGTTCATCACCGACGTCTTGAGGCCGGAGAAGCTGACGTCCAACCCCTCGTCGCGCATCGCCCTGGGAAAGGCGATCGCCGCCCCGTCGCCGTCCAGCGCAGCCCGCTCGATGGCCGGCCCGCCGGGGTAGCCGAGACCGAGGAACCGGGCGACCTTGTCGAAGGCCTCGCCGGCGGCGTCGTCGATCGTCTGGCCGAGCACCCGGTACTCGCCAGGCGCCGTCATCTCGACGAGCATCGTGTGACCGCCCGACACCAGCAGCACGACGATCGGCAGGTCGACCGCCGGATCCTCCAGCAGCGCGGCGTACAGGTGGGCTTCGAGGTGGTTGACGCCGACGAACGGCACATCCCACGCCAACGCCAGCGCCTTGGCCGCAGAGACACCGACCAGCAGGGCACCGATCAGCCCAGGTCCGATGGTGCAGGCCACGGCGTCGATGCGGCGATCCTCCACCCCCGCCTCGACGATCGCCCTGGCGATGACCGGGTTGAGCAACTCCAGATGGGCCCGGCTGGCGATCTCCGGCACCACACCGCCGAACGTCGCGTGCAACTCGATCTGCGAGCTGATGACGCTTGACAGCACGTCGTTGCCGCCCATCACCAGCGCTGCCGCCGTCTCATCGCAGCTCGTCTCGATGCCGAGCACCACGGTGTCCGAGCCGACGACGAGGTCGCCCACGACTTCGTCGTCGTCGCTCACTGGCGCACCATCACCCCAGCGAGATGCTCCACCACCGTGACCTCCACCGGGCACCAGTGAACGGTCGCCGCAAAGCCGGCGACGAAGCAAGCACCGTCATGATGGTTCACTCGCTCGAAGACTCGCTCGCTCACTGGCGCACCATCGCCCCAGCGAGATGTTCCACCACCGTGACCTCCACCGGGCACCAGTGAACGGTCGCGGCAAAGCCGGCAACGAAGCAAGCACCGCCATGATGGTTCACTCGCTCGAAGACTCGCTCCCTCACTGGTGTGTGATCGAAAGGCGACGGGCACACCGCGTTCGCGCCACCGGGCACCAGTGAGCGTGTCGCCGCAAAGCCGGCGACGAAGCAAGCACCGTCATGATGGTTCGCTCGCTCGAAGACTCGCTCGCTCACTGGCGCAGCTCCTCCAAACGCGTGGCGTACTCGGCCGACTGGACGTCGTGGCACCACATCACGATGGCGTCCTCCACACCCTCGTAGTAGTGCCGCCGCACACCGGCCGGCACGAACCCGAACGCCCGGTACAGCGATTGGGCGCCGGTGCTGCTGGCGCGCACCTCCAACGTCCACGCCGAGCAGCCGCGTTGAACGACCACATCGGCGAGCGCCGTCAGGAGCTGCGTCGCCACGCCGGTGCGGCGCCGCGCCGGGTGTACCGCGATGTTCGTCACGTGCGCCTCGTCGGCGACGAACATCAACCCGGCATAGCCGACCACCGTCCGCCCCCGCCGCGCCACGAGATAAAGGCGAGCGCGGTCGCGCACCTGATCGAGCTCGGCGTGGAACACCCGCTCGCTCCACGGCTTGGGGTACGCCGACCGCTCGATGACCAACGCCGGCGCCACGTGGCGGTGGCGCATCGGCTCGACCACAACCGACGCCGCCGGCCGATCCAGCAACCGGGCCAGGATGCTCATGTTCCGCGCCCACCCACGGTCGCCCGACGCGCCCAGTTGATCTGGGCGTCGGGTTGCCGGAGGTACATCGGCTGGATCTCGGCCGGGCTGACCCACTCCTCGCGCAGCGCTCTGGCGTGGGCCAACTGGACGAGCTGGGCGGCCGACGGGTGGGCGACGTCGGAGACCTCGCAGTGGTACCCGTCGAGGATCTCGGCCTGGTAACGCAGCGCGCCGTCGCCGACGCACAGCGACTCCTGGCTGCGCGCCAACAGGTCGGCGACAAGATCGCCGATCGGACCGACCCGCGGCCGGACGACCTGCTGCACGCCCCCGGGCACCGGGCGGTACATGGCGTAGAACACCTCGCCCTTGCGGGCGTCGACCACCGGGACGACGACGCGATCGGTGCGTAGCTGGCGGAACGCCAGCAGGTCGAGCGACGGGATGCCGATCATCGGCACGTGCAGCGCGAACGCCAGCGCCTTCGCCGCCGCCAACCCGACGCGCATGCCGGTGAACAGCCCGGGGCCGACGTCGACGGCGATCAGGCCGAGCTCGTCGAGCCCGATGTCGGCCTGCGCGCAGATGAAGTCGATGGCCGGCGTCAACGTCTCGGCGTGGCGCCGACCGCGGGCCACCTCGAACAGCGCGATCACGCCCTCGTGGCCGCCGAGGGCCACGCTGACCTGCTCGGTCGCCGTCTCGATCCCCAAGATCAGCATGACGGCATCAACAGGGCCAGCTCAACATGAACGACTCAGCATGACATCAGGCCGCCCACGGCTGGGTCGCCAGGTCCAGCGCTTCCCAACGCCACGCCCAGCTCGATCCGGTGGCGGCGACGGTCAGCGTGCGCTCGGCGACCTCGCCGAACACCGGCTCGAGCTCGACGCAGAGGTGATCACCGAGCGTCGACGCCACGACATCGCCCCACTCGATGAGCACCACCCCATGGAACTCGGCCAGCTCGGCGAGCGCCAGGTCGGCCACCTCGGAGAGCTGCTCGAGGCGGTACAGGTCGGCGTGGTGCAGCGTCACGCCCCCCGTGTCGTAGGTGTGCACGAGGGTGAACGTCGGCGACGTGATCGGCTCGGTGACGCCGAGCGCCCGTCCGAAGCCCTGGGCGAAGGCGGTCTTGCCGGAGCCCATCTCCCCTGCCAGGACGATCACGTCGCCCTCGCAGCTCAGGGCGGCGACCGCCGCGGCGACGGCGTGGGTGTCGTCGAGCGAGCGAGCGCGAAGCACCAACCGCGCCGTCCCGCTCATGCCAGCGACCCGACGACCGTCGGCAACAGGTCGAGAAGGTCGCTGGCCACCAGCCCCACCGGCGGTCCGAGCCGAGCTGCCGCACCGTGGATCCACGCACCGGCGGCGGCGGCCTGCAACGCCGGCACGCCGCTGGCGAGCAGCGCGCCGATGATCCCAGACAGCACGTCGCCCGTCCCTGCGGTGGCTAGGCGGCTGTCACCCGTCGACGACACGAGGACCTCACCGGATGCGTCGGCGACGACGGTGGTCGGGCCCTTCAGCAGCACGACACAGCCGAGGTCGGCGGCCATCAGGCGACACGCCGCGATCCGGTCGGCACCGGGTCGATGACCGGCGAGCTGGGCGAACTCCCCGTCGTGCGGTGTCAGCACGGTCGGGCACCGCCGCTCGCGCAGCACCGACGCCGCACCGGAGCTGGCGAGAGCGAACAGGCCGTCGCCGTCGACGAGCACCGGCAGTTCGGCGGCGGCGACCGTCGCCCGGACCGCCTCGACGGTGTTGTCTTCCCGTCCCAACCCCGGCCCGATGACGAGGGCATGGAAGCGGCCCAGCTGGTCGAGCGCGGCAGCCGACCAACCGGACGAAGGAAGCGCCCGCCGCACGACCTCCACCGGGGCGTCGGCATCCGTGCCCGGCGACGACAGCGTGACCATCCCGCTCCCGGCTCGCTGCGCGGCGCCCGAGGCGAGGTGGGCCGCGCCCGACATGCCAGGCGACCCGGCGATCACCCGCACCCCCCGCACCCACTTGTGGGCGGCCGGCGGGCGCGGGCACCACCACGACGCCACGTCGTCGCCATCGATGACGTGGGCGGAGGCGGACGCCGTCTCGAGGCCGATGTCAGCCACATCGACGTCTCCGGCGAGGGCTCGGCCGTCGGCGAACAAGAGGCCGGGCTTGAATGCGGCGAACGTGACGGTGCGTGCGGCGGCCAGCGGCCGGCCGCCGCCCTCACCGGTCAGTCCGTCGACGCCGCTCGGCAGGTCGACGGCGAGCACCGCTGCATCACCGACGTCCGGCGCCTTCCACACACCCGTGAAGCCGGTGCCGTACGCGGCGTCGATCACCAGATCGGCCGACGGGAGGGTGGCCGGGCACTCGGCGGCGTCGAACGTGCGCACCTGCACCCCGGCCGCCTCGAGGCGTCGGGCCGCGGCTCGCCCGTCGGCGCCGTTGTTCCCCTTGCCGGCGATCACGTTGACGACGCGCCCGTAGGTCCCGCCAAGCATCGTCCGCGCAGCCCGCGCGACCGCCGCGCCGGCCCGCTCGATCAACTCCTCGACAGGTTCCGGTGCAGCGGCGTCGATGGCCGCCATCTCCTCCGGCGTCACGATCGGGATCACGACGCGACGATACGAGTCAGCGGTGCCGCGAACGGAACCTCAGGAAGCAGCAACGACGGCGACGGCGACAGGATCATCGTGGGTCAACGACAGGTACCACGTCGTGATGCCCCGGGCGGTGGCCAACTCCTGCGCCCGGCCCGTGACGTGCAGGCGCGGCGCGCCAGACGGCTCGACGGTCACCCAGACGTCGTGGAACCCGAACGCGCCGAGGCCCAACTCCATCGCCTTCATCACGGCCTCGCGGGCGGCGAACCGAGCGGCCAGCGACGGAACCGGATCGACCTTCGCCGCCACGTACCGCAGCTCGTCGGTGGTGAACACCCGCCGGCGCATCCCCGGCGTGCGCTCCAGCGCCGCCCGGAAGCGTGGGATCGACACCACGTCGACGCCGACGCCTCTCACGATGCGGCCGCCGAAACGCCTGACGGCTCCGGCGTGCCGAGCCGGGTCTTCACCGGTGATCCTGGGCCATCCACCCACCGGCGAGGTTGGCGCTCATCCGTCAGGTCCGCCAGTGGTCGGCGGTCTCGGAGATCGGCTCGATCAGCAGGTCGTCGACAAGCAGCTCGCCGAGCAGGCGATCGTCGAACCCGCCCTCCGTCTCCGTCACCCAGTCGACGAGGCGGTCGTACCGGCGGTCGTAGCCGATGAGCACCGATCGCATCGTCGGTGCGTCGAGGCGGTCCCGGAAGCGGATCTGCAGCAGCGTGATCCCGGTCGTTGCGCCTGCCTTGACCTCCGGGACGAGGACGACGGTCCGCCCGTCCCGACGTCCACGCGCGACGAGCACCTCGCGCTCGGCGGCCACCCGCCGCTTCGTGCCGACCAACTGCGGGTCGCGATCGATCCTCGACGGGATGTTCGTGCTGATGCCGCCGCGGTCGACGATCGAGATCGTGTCGCCGTGGATGCCGTAGCGCGTGAAGCCGTTGACCTCGGCGACGGCAGGGTCGAGGGCGGCGAGCACCTTCAACGTGCGGTAGCTGAGCACGTCCCGTCCGGCGCCGGCGCGGAGCACCGCCTGGACGAGCGGCCGGTCGAGCACACCCTCGTCGCTGCGCGAGATGCCGACCGTGACGGTCTTGGCCTGGTGCTTGATGGCGTCGATCGGCCTGGTCAGCTCGTCGATCGCCCGCGTCAGCGCGCCGAGCAGGTCGTCGACCAGCGCGGCCGGCGAACCGACCTTGCCCGACTCGGCCTGGTACTCCTCGACGGGACGGTCCGACGCCACGTCCCGCAGCAACCCGGCCAAGCGCACCGCCGTGCTCGCCTCGAGGTGACCGTCGTAGTTGTGGCTGCGCAACCCGTCGACGTACTGCTCGGCGGCCGTGCCGATCCCCCGCCGCACTCGCGACAGCACGGCGTCGGCCGACACCTCGCCGTCTATGGCGTGCTCGATGATCTCCCGGGCCAACCGCAGCGGCCGCGCCGACGCGTCGATGGCGAGCGCGGCCTCGTAGCCGAACAGGTGCCCGGCCATCGCCGACAGGGTGAACGCGAGGGCCGGGTCGACCGGGGGCACCCAGATCACTGCCGCCGCTGGGTAGCGGGCGTCGCCGTCGTCGGCGATGACGATCGGCGTGGCCTTGTGCGCCCGGAAGATCGCCACCTCCTTGCCGACATCGTCGGCTGTGCTGCCGGCCAGTCCGGCCGCGCACACCAGGATCAGCGGCTCGGACGACAGGTCGATGTGCTTCTTGTCCTCGATGACGTCGCATGCGATCGACTTGTAGCAGAGCTCGCTGAGTTTGATCCGCACCTCTTCGGCGGCGACCTTGTTGGCGCCACTGCCCACGACGGCCCAGTACCGCTTCGCCGGCGCGAACCGGCGAGCCGCATCGGCGATCACCTCGCGCCGCTGCAGGACCGTGCGCATCGCATCGGGCAGGGCCTCGAGCGACGTCAGCAGGCGGTGGCGGCGCTCGTCGTCACCGCAGCCGGCGGCCTCACTGATCGCGCAGGCCAGCAGCACTCCTGCTGCGACCTGGGCGTAGAACGCCTTGGTCGACGCCACGCTCATCTCCACGTCGCGCCCGTCCGACGTGTAGAGGACGCCGTCGGCCTTCTCGGTCAGGTCGCTGGAGCGACGGTTGACGATCGCCAAGACGGCCGCCCCCCTCGACCGGAGGAGGTCGACGGTGCGATTGGTGTCCGTCGTGGTGCCGCTCTGGCTGACTGCCACGGCCAGCGTGTCGCTCATGTCGAGGCGCAGGCCGAAGCCCGACAGCTCCGTCGCCGCGATGGCGTCGACGTCGAGGGTGCCGCCGCACAGCTCGTCGAGGACGGCGGCCATCGATTGCCCGGCGACGGCGGCGGTGCCCTGCCCGATCACCCGCACCCGCCGGATCGTGCCGGCGGCGAGGCGCTCGGCGATCGGCGCCGGCAGTGCCCGGGCGCCGACGGTGGCGTGACGGAGGCGCATTCCGTCGTCGTTCGCCCGCTCGTGGATCTTGCCGCGCAGCGTCTTGGCGAAGCTGTCGGGCGACTCGCTGATCTCCTTGAGCAGGAAGTGCGGCGCGTCGCCTCGATCGATGTCGCGCGTGGTCACCTCGGCGGTGACGACGTCGGCGGGTCTGACGGGCTGCACCGAGCCGTCGTAGCCGCGACGGTCGAGCCCTTCGATCGTCCCGGCCAGTCGACCGTCGAGCGCGATGACCTGCCCACCGTGCTCGCCGTCGAGGCGGACGAACCGATCCGTCTCCTCGACGACACCGTACGGCTCGCTGGCTACGAGGTACCGGTCGTCGGCGAGCCCGACGTAGACACCCTGACCGCCGCCTTGCAGCGCGAGCAGCAGCTGGTTCGGCTGGGCGGCGGCGGCGGCACCGATGGCGACCGAACCTTCGAACGAGGTCACGGTCCGGCGGAACGCTTCGAACACGTCACCGTCGGCGGCCTCGGCCGTGACGTGGCGGGCCATCAGCGCCGGGATCACCTTGGCGTCCGTGGTGATCGGTCCGGGGATGCGCAGACCGTTGGCCACCCTGACGTCGGCGTGGTTGTCGACGTCACCGTTGAGGACGGCCACCGTGTACGGCGACGCCTCCCCACCGCGCTGCTCGACCTCTTCGCTGTTCACGGGGTGGGCGTTGGGCTCGGAGATGATGCCGACGCTCGCCCAGCGGGTGTGCCCGAGGACGGCGACGTGCGACCGTTCTCCCTGCAGCGCGAGGCGCAGCAGCGCGTCGCGCTGGATCTCCGCCCGCAACGCCCTGGTGTTGTCGCCGAGCTCGCCGATCTCGGCCGCCGCCTTGTACACGATGGACAGCGCCGGGCCGGACAGGCGCGCCGAGCCGGACTGGAACAGTGGGTCGCCCGATCGCTCGGCCAAGGCGGAGGTGACGGCGGGGTGCTCGGCGTCGAGGTCGTGGTCCCACACGAACACGTGGAGGCCGGCGGAGTCGCGCCCGCGCACCTCCATCCGATCGATCGCCGAGAGGGCCTGCTGGATCGAAAGGTACCCGGCGAGAGCGGCTGGCCCGGCGTCTCGACCGGCCAACGCGGCGACGGCGCTGGCGGTGCGGAGGCGGTCGCGCCGCAGGGCCCAGAGCACGTCGAGCAGATCGATCGCCGCAGCGTTGGCCCGCTCGACCTCGTCGGCATCCAGCTCGTCGGAGGCCTCGCGAGCCAGCGTCGCCTGGATCTCGGCGACGTAGGCGTCGAGCTGGTCCAGCCGCGACGTGATGGACACCACCAGCTCGTGGTGGTCAGCGAGGGCGAGCACGCCAGGGGTGCCGCGCAGCATGGCGTCGACCCGCCGCAGGGAGGCGGTGACGGCGGGCGGATCACCCTGCGCTGCGAGCGCCTCGTCAAGGCCAGCGACGATGTCGACGGGCAGCGGGATCGGGCGGGTGGGGGAACGGCTCAACACGCCGACGATGCCGCACATGGCCGGTCAGGCTAATCCTGGTGGCTCGCTTCGCTCGCTCGTCTCGCTGGCGCTCGACATGAGGTTCCACGCTCACTGCGGCACGAACGCTCGAGAACCGCGTCAATGGCCTCGCTCGAAGCTCGCTCGCTCGGCTGGGTCGGGCAAGGCCGACCTGACCGTCCAATCGCGCTGCGGTACGAACGCTCGGGAACCATCTCGGTCATTCAAGCGCCGGCGTCGCGCTCAGCTGGCGGCGCGGACGGCTGCCGCGAGTCGGTTGGCGGCGGCCTGCGCTTGCGGCTCGGTCGGAGCCTCGACCATCACCCTGACCAGTGGCTCGGTGCCGCTCGGTCGCACGAGGACCCGGCCGTGGTCGCCGAGCTCGTCCTCGATCCGGCCGATGTAGTCGGCGATGCGGTCGGCAGCGTCGGCCATCGGTGCCTCGACTGGCACGTTGACCAGGATCTGCGGCAACCGCGTCATCGCCGCCGCAGCGAGGTCGGCGAGCGGCCGCTGCGACCGCTTCACGGCGTCGGCGAGCGCAAGCCCGGTCATCAAGCCGTCGCCGGTGGTCGCCCGGTCCCGGAAGATCACGTGCCCGCTCTGCTCGCCACCGAGCGACAGGTGCCCGGCGTCGAGCGCCTCGAGCACGTAGCGGTCCCCGACCGCCGTCTCCAGGACGTGGATGCCGGCAGCCTCCATCGCGAGCCGGAAACCGAGGTTGGTCATCACGGTGACGACGACGGTGTCGTCGCGCAGCTTGCCGCGCCGGTGGAGGTCGCGGGCGCAGATGGCGATGATGTGGTCACCGTCGACCAGCCGGCCGCTGGCGTCGACGGCGAGCAGCCGGTCGGCGTCACCGTCGAGGGCCAGGCCGAGGTCCGCCCGCTCGGCGCGGACGGCGGCCGCCAGCGAGGCGGGGTCGGTCGCCCCGCAGCCGTCGTTGATGTTGCACCCGTCCGGCTCGGCGTGGATGACGACCACGTCGGCGCCGGTCGAGTCCAGCAATGGTCCGGCGACCCGGCTGGCGGCACCGTTGGCGGCATCGACGACGATGCGCAGGCCCCTCAGCGAACGCCCACCGAGCACATCGAGCACGTGGCGGCGGTAGGCCGGGCTGTCCTCGACGTCGACGAGCTGCGCCGGCTCGGCATCCGGCCGCGGCAGCGCGACGACGTCGGCTTCGATCCGCTCCTCGACGGCGTCGGACAGTTTCGTGCCGCCCCGGTCGAACAGCTTGATGCCGTTGTCTCGGTAGGCGTTGTGCGAAGCAGAGATCATCGCCCCGAGGCAGTCGCGGTGAGCGGCCTCGAAGGCGACCACTGGGGTCGGCACCACTCCGAGGCGGTGCACGACGACGCCTTCGCTGGCCAAGCCGGCGACGAAGGCAGCTTCGAGCATCGCCGTGGACACCCGCGTGTCGCCACCGACGACGGCCTCGGTGCCGCCGAGGACCCGAGCCGCAGCGCGGCCGAGGTCGAGCGCGAACGACGCGGTGAGGTCGGTGTTGGCGACGCCGCGCACCCCGTCGGTGCCGAACTTCATGCGGCTCCCCCGACGATCACCGTCAGCAGAAGCGGTCGGCGCCGTGCTCCAGCACTCAGCGCTTGGTGAACTGCGGCGCCTTGCGGGCCTTCTTCAGGCCGTACTTCTTGCTCTCCTTCTTGCGCGAGTCGCGCGTCAGGAGGCCGGCCTTCTTGAGCGTGGCCCGGGTGTCCGGGTCGGTCTCGGCGAGCGAGCGGGCGAGCGCCATGCGCAGCGCACCGGCCTGTCCGCTGACGCCGCCGCCGGTGATCGAAGCGTCGACGTCGTAACGGTCGGTGGCCTCGGCGACTCGCAACGGTTCGAGCGCCTCCATGCGGTGCGCCGGCGTCGTGAAGTAGGCCTCGAACGGCCGGCCGTTGACGATCGTGACGCCGGTGCCGGGGCGCAGCCGAGCCCGTGCGATGGCTTCCTTGCGGCGGCCCGTGGTCTGGGTCAGCGGCGGGGTCATGCATGCCTCCGGGTCAACGGGCGCGAGCCGCGGACAGGTCCAGCGGCTCGGGGGTCTGGGCGGCGTGCGGGTGGTCGGGGCCCGCGTACACCTTGAGCTTGGTCAGCATCTGGCGCCCGAGCGGGCCCTTCGGCAGCATGCCGCGAACCGTGCGCCGGATGGCGTCCTGCGGCTTGCGGGCGAGCAGCTCGCCGTAGGTCTGCGACTTGATGCCGCCGGGGTAGCCGCTGTGGCGCCACACCCGCTCCCGCTCGGCCTTGCCGGAGGTGAGCACGACCTTGCGGGCGTTGGTCACCACGACGTGGTCGCCGGTGTCGATGTGCGGCGCGAACGTCGGCTTGTGCTTGCCGCGCAGCAGGCGGGCGATCTCGGTGCACATGCGCCCGAGGACGAGGCCGTCGGCGTTGACGACGTGCCACGCCCGCTCGATCTCGCTGGCTTTCGGGGTGTAGGTGCGCATGCAGGGAGAACCTTCGCAACAGGGAACCGGGAGAGGCTATCCGCACCCCCGTGGCGATCCCACCGGCCGAAGTGTGTCGGGCGTCTGAGTGTCCGATGGCGTGACACACTCGGATCATGAGCGGTGACGGGCAGCGGACGGTGACGGTGACGGGCGCAGCGAGCACGAGCGTGCGGCCGGACCGGGCCTCGCTCTCGCTCGGCGTGCAGTGCCGGCGATCATCGGCCGAGGGGGCGATGGGTGTGGCCAACGAGCGGGCCGGCGCCGTCGTCGCCGCGCTGCGCGACGCCGGTGCGGGCGACGACGACCTGCGCACGACCGGCATCAACCTGTGGTACGACCAGTCGGAGCGCCACTACGTGGCCTCGTACTCGCTGACCGTCGACGTCCCGGTCGACGAGGTGGGCCGGCGTCTCGACGTCGCCGCGACCGCCGCCGGGGATGAGTTCAGCCTCAACGGCGTGTCGTTCTCGGTCGCCGACCCGGCGCCTGCGCTGGCGCCGCTGCGCAAACTTGCGCTGGCCGACGCAAGGGCAAAGGCGACGACGCTCGCCGCGGCGGAAGGCGCGACGGTCGGCGACGTGGTGACGATCATCGAGGGTGGCGGCGGGGGCGTCGTCCCGATGCCCAAGGGCATGATGCGAATGATGGCCGCCCCGATCGAGGCCGGCACCGACACCCTCACGCTGCAGGTGACAGCGACCTACGAGCTGATCTGACCCGTCAGGGTTTGTATGAAGCGAGGTCGTGGATGCCGGCGGTGACGGCCGGGGCGAGGCCGGCCACCTGGGGCAGCACCTGGGCGGAGAAGAAGCGGGCGCTGACGAGTCGCTGCGCAAGGAAGGACGCGTCGAAATCACCAGTGCCGTCGTCACGCAACGCAGCGGCGGCGAGGGCGCTGCGGGTGAGCAGCCAGGCGCCGGTCAGGACGCCCATCAACCGCAGGTACGGCGCCGCGCCGGCCAAGACGTCGTTCGGGTCCCGAGCCCCCGCGTCGGCCAGCCAGTCTGTCGTCGACCTGGCGACGGCGACGGCGTCGGCCAGCCGCTCGCCGATTGGGGACAGGTCGCCGCCGGCGTTCGCGGCCTCGGCTGCCGTGGCGTCGATCCGGTCGAGGTACTCCCCGATCGCTGCGCCGCCGCGCAGGCCGAGCTTGCGGCCGGCGAGGTCGATGGCCTGGATGCCGTTGGTCCCCTCGTAGATCGGGGCGATGCGAATGTCCCGGTAGTGCTGCGCGACGCCGGTCTCCTCGACGTAGCCCATCCCGCCGAACACCTGCAGCGCGATCGACGTCAGTTCGACGCCGACGTCGGTGCCCCAGCCCTTGGTGATCGGCGTCAGCAGGTCGGCCAGCTCCTCGCGCTCGGCGCGCACCGCCTCGTCCGGGTGGGCTTTCGCGAGGTCGAGGCACTCGGCGTTGAGGTACACCAGGGCGCGCAGCGCGTCGACGTGGGCCTTCATCGTGAGCAGCATCCGCCGCACGTCGGGGTGGCCGATGATCGGCTCGCCGGGCGGACCTCCGACCACACGTCCCTGCACCCGCTCACCGGCGTAGGCAACGGCCTGTTGATAGGCCCGCTCGCCGAGTGCCAGGCCCGACAGCCCGACCGAGAGGCGGGCCGTGTTCATCATCTTGAACATGTAGCGCATGCCCTCGTTGGCCTCGCCGATGAGGTATCCGATCGCGCCGTCGTAGGACATCACGCACGTGGGGCTGGCGTTGATCCCCATCTTGTGCTCGATCGACAAACACTCCACGGCGTTGCGCTCACCTGGCGACCCGTCGTCGGCGACGAGGGACTTGGGCACGATGAAACAGGAGATGCCCTTGGTTCCGGGCGGCGCGTCGGGCACCCGGGCGAGGACGAGGTGGACGATGTTGTCCGCCAGGTCGTGCTCGCCGTAGGTGATGAAGATCTTCTGCCCGGTGATCCGCCACGTGCCGTCGTCGGCCGGGACCGCCCTGGTGGTCAGCGCCCCGACGTCTGAGCCGGCCTGCGACTCGGTGAGGTTCATGCTGCCCGTCCACTCGCCGGAGACCATCTTCGGCAGGTAGACCTCGCGCTGCTCCTCGCTGCCGTAGTGCAGAAGCATGTCGATGGCGCCCTGGGTCAGCAGCGGGCACAGCGACAAGGCCATGTTGGAGGCCGTCATCAGCTCCTGCATCGCCACGCCGACGAGCCACGGGAAGCCACCGCCGCCGTACTCGGGCGGGAACGGGACGGCCGGCCATCCGGCCTCGACGTAGCGCCGGTACGCCCTGGGGAAGCCGTCGGGGGTGGTCACCGAGCTGTCGTCGTTGCGCCGGCTGTGCTGGAGGTCACCGGGGCGGTTGAGCGGGGCGAACTGCTCGGCGAAGAACCGGCCGGTCTCGTCGAGGATGCCGGCCACCGTCGCCGGGTCGGCGTGCTCGAACCCCGGCAGCTCGGCCAGTCCGGCCAGGTCGGTGACGTGCTGCAGCGTGAAGCGCATCTCGTCCAGCGGCGGCGAGTAGTCACCCATCGCGTCGAAACCTACCGACGCCGAGCCAAGCCACGCGATGAGCGATGAGTGGTCCTGTGACGCAGATCGCTCATCGCTCGCGCCGGCCCCGCGCCGACCCGTCAGCGCGATGAGCGATTAGTGGTCCTGCTCC
>JBPCJW010000033.1:0-11836 GCA_051004915.1 Ilumatobacteraceae bacterium | reverse complement strand
AAGGAGCGCAACGGCTATTTGGCCATGAGCAAGAGACTGTGCTGCTGATTTGCTCGCTCGCTCATCGCACTGGCCTCCCGGTGCGGTCAGGACGAGGACGACGCCGAGACGGCCGCCCGCGCCGCGGGGATTGCGGCGTGGGCGATCGCCAGGGCGTCGTCGAGCCCGCCTGGGTCCTTGCCCCCGGCCGTTGCCACGTCGCCCTTGCCGCCGCCTCCCCCGCCGATCGCCTTGGCGGCGTCACGGATCAGGGACGCAGCCTGGATACCGAGGCCCGGCCGGACTGCGGCGACGAGGCTCGCCCCACCGGCCGTCGTCTGGCCGGCGAGCACCACCACGTCGACGATGGCGCCGTCGGGGCCGAGCTCGTGACGCACTGCCAGCGCCAGGTCGCGCAGATCACCCGTGGCCAGCCCGTCGACCCGCTGGACCACCGCCGCGTCGACGGCGGTCGCCGCCAGCTCGCCGGCGCGGCCCGTCGCCAGCTCGGCGCGCAACGCCTTGACCTCGTCCTGCACGGCCTTCAGCTCGTCGAGCTTGCGCTGCACGCCGTCGAGCACCTGGTCACCCGTGGCGCCGACCAGCCTGGCGAGGTCGGTCAGCGCCCGCTCGTCACGCTGCAGCAGCTCGACGCTGGCCGTGCCGGTGATCGCCTCGACCCGGCGCAGGTTGGACCCGATCGATCCCTCACTGACGACCTTGATCGTGCCGATGTCACCGGTCGCGCTGACATGGGTGCCGCCGCACAGCTCGACCGATGCCCCGGCCTGCAAGACCCGCACGATGTCCCCGTACTTGTCGCCGAAGAAGGCGATCGCCCCGAGCTCCTCGGCTGCGGCCTTGGTCGTCTCGGTGATCCGCACGGGCGTGTTGGCCAGGGTCTCGGCGTTGGCCAACCGCTCGATCTCCTCGATCTGCTCAGCGCTGACGGGGGCGTAGTGCGAGAAGTCGAACCGCAGCCGCTCGGGCCCGACGAGCGACCCGGCCTGCTTGACGTGCTCACCGAGCACTTCCCGCAACGCGTGGTGGAGGAGGTGGGTGGCGGTGTGGTTGCGCCTGGTCGCCGCCCGTCGGTCGACGTCGATCGCCGCCGTGACCTGCTGACCGGGCACCAGTTCCCCTTCCAGAACGCGAGCCATGTGGCGTCGGAGGTTGGGCAGGGCGAACGTGGTGTCGAGGACCTCGGCTCGACCGGTCGGCCCGATGATGGTGCCGCGGTCGCCGATCTGACCGCCGCTCTCGGCGTAGAACGGTGTCTCGTCGAGGAAGACCTCGACGTTTCCGTCATCACCGATCGCCGGCACGATCGCCACCAGACGCGCCTCGACGACATCGGCCGTGTCGCCGACGAAAGCCGTCGTGCCGAACTGCCCGACGATCTCGCGGTAGACGTCGAGGTTGGCGTCGTCCCCACCTCTGCGATGGGCGGCCTTGGCCCGCTGGCGCTGCTCGGCCATCTCGCCCTCGAACCCGGCCACGTCCACGCCGACGCCGCGCTCGGCGGCGATCTCCTGGGTCAGTTCGAGCGGGAACCCGTAGGTGTCGTGGAGCACGAACGCCGTCGATCCGGGCAGCGCGTCCACACCCTCGACCAGCTCGCGCTCCAGGAGCGTGAGACCGTTGCGCAACGTCTGGCGGAAGCGCTCCTCTTCCAGGCCGATCACACCGACGATGAAGTCCCGCTGCCGGGCCACGTCGGGGTAGGCGCCGCCCATCACGTCGACGGCGACCTCGGCTAGGCGCGGCATCGTGGGTGGCCTGGCGTCGAGGAGGTAGGCGTAACGGACGGCGCGGCGGATGATCCGGCGCAGCACGAACCCCCGTGCCTCGTTGCTCGGGAACACGCCGTCGCCGACCAGCATCGTCGCCGCTCTGGCGTGCTCGGCCAGGACGCGCACCGCAAAGCTGTCCCGGTCGGCGTATTCGCCGGGACGGTACGGGCGCCCGGTCGCCGCACACGCCTCGTCGATCAGCGGCGCCATCAGATCGGTCTCCCACACGGCGTCGACGCCTTGGCGCAGACAGAGGATCCGCTCCAGTCCCGCCCCGGTGTCGATCGACGGGGTGGGCAGCGCCGTCCGGGACCCGTCGGATGCCTGGTCGTACTGCATGAAGACGAGGTTCCAGAACTCCATGAACCGGTCGCCGGCGGGATCGTTCAGCGGGCCGCCGCCCGGGCCGAAGTCCGGGCCGCGGTCGTAGTGCAGTTCGGAGCACGGGCCGCACGGCCCGGTGTCGCCCATCTGCCAGAAGTTGTCCTTGTCGCCGAGGCGCTGGATGCGCTCCATCGGCACGCCGACCACGTCGTGCCAGATCTGCTCGGCCTCGTCGTCGCTTTCGTGGACGGTGATCCACAGGCGGTCGCCGTCGAACCCCCAGTCTTCGGTGACCAGCTCCCAGCTGTACGGGATGGCCAGCTCCTTGAAGTAGTCCCCGAAGCTGAAGTTGCCCATCATCTCGAAGAACACGAGGTGGCGCTTGGTCCGCCCGACGTCGTCGAGGTCGTTGTGCTTGCCGCCGGCACGGACACACTTCTGCGAGCTGACCGCCCGCCGGAACGGCGCCGCCTCGTCACCGACGAAGTACGGCTTGAACGGGACCATCCCGGCGACGTTGAACAGCACGGTCGGGTCGTGCGGGATCAAGCTGGCGGACGGGACGCAGGTGTGCGCTCGCGCCGCGAAGAAGTCGAGGAACGACTGGCGCAGCTGGTCAGCGGTCGACGGAGGCGAGCTCATACGTCCTGGCGAGGCTACCGGCGACGCTCGAGTGGCTCGCTCCGCTCGCTGGGCCGGGCAAGGCCGGCCTGACCGAGCGCGCTCGCGCTGTGCTCGGGGGCCAAGCGTTCAGGTCTAGGTTGACCGCCCGTGACGGCCTCCCAGCCCATCGACCTCCACGAGTGGATCAGCTTCGAAGACCGCGACGAGCAGCGGACGTGGGTCTTCGACGCCACGTTCCTGCGCTCCAACTACCGCTGCATCTACGGCGACGGGTGCCTCGGCATCCTCGACGCGCCGGCCCCCGAGCTGGCGCTCGGCTGTTGCAGCTACGGCGCCCACTTCGTCGACGAGGAGGACGTGGCCAACATCGTCGCTGCGTTCGTGCGGATGCGGCCCGACCAGATGCAGTTCCACGCCAAGGCCCGGCGCGGAGGGTTCCTGCGGCCGGGCGAACCGGGCGACGACGGCGGCGAGGTCACGGTGACGCGGCTCGTCGACGACGCCTGCATCTTCCTCAACCGCCCGGGGTTCGGCGGTGGCGTCGGGTGCTCGCTGCACATCGCCGCAGTGGAGGCCGGTGAACGTCCTCTCGACTGGAAGCCCGACGTGTGCTGGCAGGTGCCGTTGCGTCTCGAGCACTCGACGGACGAGAACGGCCACGTGACGTCTCGATTGCGGGAGTGGAAGCAGCGCGACTGGGGCGAAGGCGGCGCGGACTTCCACTGGTGGTGCACGGAGTCACCCGAGGCGTTCATCGGTGACGATGCCGCGTACCGGACGATGCGCGACGACATCATCGAGCTCGTCGGGCAGGAGATCTACGACCTGCTGGTGACGCAGCTGGAGCGTCCCGGCTGGACGCCGCTCCCCCACCCGCACGCCCGCGCCGGAAAGCTCGCGACGGGGTCTCCTCGCAACTGAACTGCGCGGTCTGGGCGGCGAATCGTCTCATCGGACCTTCTGGCCGCAGATCCCGATTGGCAACGTTTTGCGCCCAGTTTCGCCGGGTTGGTCCGCTGGAGTGGAGGTTTACTCCTCGGGTTCGGTGTCCTCGTCGTCGAACTCGACGCCGTACTTCTGCGCCAGAGCGGCGTACTCGTCGTCGTCGCCATCCGGATCGGTGTCATCGCGGGTGGCGGTCGCACCAGCACGGCTGCGATCGCCCAGGCCGAGGTCGAACGCTCCCGGACCGGATTGCTTCAGCTTCCTCGCCTCTTCGAAGCGGCGATGACGACCCTTCTTCACGCAGGGCTCCCAGGACTAGTGAGTTGACATTGACCCACATCCTACCGGTTGCACCCCCAGCCACGTGGCATCGCGATGTGCCACGATGCGCAGGTGCCGGTGCGGGTGCGTCTTGACCAGCAACCCCATCCGGGGACCGTGGCCGTGCTCAACCAGAAGGGCGGCGTCGGCAAGACGACCGTCACGCTGGGGCTGGCCTCGGCCGCCGCCGACGCCGGGCGGCGGGTGCTCGTCGTGGACCTCGACCCACAGGCGTCGGCGACGTGGGTCCTCGGCCACGACGTGGCCGGGCCGGGCGCCGGCGTGGCATCGATCGCCACCGGCGGGTCCGTTGAGAACGCCCTGGTGCCGTCGCAGTGGACCGAGCGGATCGACCTCGTCTCCGGCAACGGCGAGGAGTTGGATGCCGCCGGGGGCACCCGGTTGCGCGCGGCGCTCGCTGCCGTACCGATCGAGCACTACGACGCGATCCTGCTCGACTGCCCGCCAACGCTCGGCGGGCCGACCCGCTCGGCGCTGGTCGGGGCACGGCACGCGCTGATCGTCGTCGACCCTTCGGCGCTTGGGCTGCGCGGCATCGGCAGCCTCGCCGATGCCGTCGACGACGTGTGGGAGGGCGACAACCCCGCCCTCGACCTGTGCGGCGTCGTCGTCAACCGCATGCCGGCGGTGTCGAGCGAAGCCGATCGACGAGTTGCCGAGCTGGCCCGGATCGTCGGGCGCAGCGCCGTGTGGAAGCCGTCCGTCGCGCAGCGGGTGATCGTCAACCAGGCGCTCGGGGAACGCCGGTCGATCCACTCCTACGGCGCCCGCTCCGCCGATGTCAGCCAGGCCTTCGACGCCCTGTGGCGACGCCTCCGCAGGGTTGTTGGCGGAAGCTGACGATTCGCGCAGCGGAGTCTTCGCAGCGAACGAGGCCACTCAGAGATCGACGAGGCGGAGGGAGCCGTGACCGTCGAAGGTGAGGGCGCTGCGCCCGTCGCGCAGGCGGATGATGGCGTCACCGAGCAGCTCGGACCGCCAGCCGTGGACCAGCCGGGCCTGCGGGTCGTCGCGCAGCGCTGCGACGAGGTCGGACCTCGTCGCCAGCAGCGCGGTGTCGATGCGGGCGTCGCGAGCGACCTGGCTGACCCACGCCGAGATCAGAGTCACCGCCGGCCGCATCGAGCGTTCGAGATCCTCCACACCGACGGGAGCCGGCGGCGGTTCGACCCGCTTCGAGTTGACGACCACCTCCAGCAGGTCACGCCCGAGCCGACCGCGACGATGGCGTTCGTCAACACCTCGTGACTGGGCCAGCTCGTCGAGCGTGGTCGGCTGCCGCTGGGAGATGCCGAGCACGGCGAGGTCTGACAGCACCTGGCGCACCGGCACATCCGCCGCCGCCGCCTCCCGCTCTCGCCAGGCGGCGACACCCTGGGCGACAGCTCTCGCGCCGGGACGCAAGGATCGCGCGTCCTTCAACTTGACCCACGCCGACTCCGGCGGTGTGGGACCCGTCGGGCGGGTGCGCAGCTCCTCGCACGCCTCCTCGACCCATGCCAGCCGTTCGAGCTGCCCGAGCTGCTCGACCAGGCGGTCGTGCAGTGCCAGCAGCCACAACACGTCCGACTCGGCGTAGGTCATCTGCGCCGTTGTCAGCGGACGGCGCAGCCAGTCGGTCAGGCGGTCACCCTTGACAGGAGTCACCCGCAGCTCACCCTGCAGCAGCGCCGTCAGCGACGGTGTGCCATAGCCGACGAAACCGGCCGCCACCTGGGTGTCGAAGAGGCGGGCGGGGATGGCGCCGATGGCGTGCGTCAGGACGTCGAGGTCCTGTTGCGCGGCATGGGCGACGACAAGTGGTGGCGCCCCGAACAGTCGGGCGAGGGGATGGACGTCCACCGCCAGCGGGTCGACCAACGCGATCGACGACGATTCGTTCGTGTCTCCATCGGCCCACGCGAACTGGAGCAGGGCGAGACGGGGGAAGTACGTGCGCTCGCGATGGAACTCGGTGTCGATGGCGTACCGGTGCGTGGCCGACAGCTCGTCGATCAGGTCGTCGAGAGCAGCGGCGCTGTCGACCCAGCGATGCGTCACGAGGGCCGATCCCCGGAGACGGTCTCCCGCCCCGAGGCGACCCAGGCGCCCGTTCCGCCGTCCACGTTGACGGCGTCGATGTCGTACTGCGCGACGAGCTCGGCGGCGCGCCTGCTGCGTCCGCCGGCATGGCAGATGACGTAGACCGGATCGTCTCCACGAAACGCGTCGAGGTGGTCCGGAACGACGGCCAGGGGCACCGACAGCGCGCCGGGCACGTGACCGGTCACGTACTCGTCGGGCTCGCGAACGTCGATCACGCGGCCGCCCTCGGCGATCCGCTCGGCGAGCTGGTCGACGTCGATCTCCTGCACGACGTCAACCTACCGATCGTCGTCCCGGCAGGTCGTTCGGTCTGTTGACGTTGCGCAGCGCCGCAGCATCGACGACGACCTCCATCGATCGGACGGCGGCGATCGCCTCGTGCACAGCCCGGACGCCATCGGACCAAAGGGCCTGCAACGGCGCGCTGGCGGACCTCGACCACCAGGCGAGCGCTGGTTCGAGGCGACCGGTGCGAGCGACGACGACCTCCGTGCCGGTCGGGGCGCCGGCGGCAGCGGTGAGCAACGAGCGCACGGTGTCGGCGTCGAGCTGAGCCAGATCACAGGCGGCGACGATGGTGTCGTCAACGGTGGCCGACAGGGCCGTGACGATCCCGCCGAGAGGTCCCTGGCCCGGCCAGCGGTCGGCGATCGTGGTGCGCCCGACGTGGTCGAGTGCGGCTGGATCGCCGCCGACAAGGAACACGGGATCGCAGCCGGCGGCGGCGAGCGATCTGGCCACCCGCTCGGCCATCGGTGTGCCGTCGACCTCGATCAACGCCTTGTCCGCCCCCATCCGCCGGCTTGCCCCACCGCACAGGACGGCCCCGGCCGTCACGACGGCGGCGGGCCCTGCGGGTCGAGCTGCAGGAGGAACGTGGCGATGCGCTCCGCTTCTTCCTCCTCGCCGATCGCCTCGGCCATCGCGCCGAGGCCAGCGAGGGAACGCAGGAACCCGCGGTTGGTCGGCTCGGACCACCGCACGTAGCCGGAGCCGCGCCAGCCACTGGCTCGCAGGGCGTCGAGGCCGCGGTGGTAGCCGACCCGGTAGCAGGCGTAGCGCTCGATGTCGTCTCGGCCGAGGTCGCCGAGCTCGGCCCAGGCGTCGAGGAAGCGCGGGTACTCGGCGACGACAGCCGACACGGCGGCGCGCCGCTCATCCGCGACGCCGAGGGCATCGAGCAGCGCCTGGCGAGCCTGGGCCGGAGCCAACGGCAGCACCGTTGACGGCAACCCGTCCGACATCATCACGGGGTGCTGCTCGCTCATGGGGTCGAAGGTACCTCCGAGTCGCCTCCGGGCCTTCTGCGCGAGTGAAGACGTTGCCCTGATGACGTGTGTGCTCACGCAGAACGCCGGCCGACGAGTTCGGCGATCACGCCAGCAACGGCATCGGGGTGCGTGTTGGGCCCGAAGTGGCGGGCGCCGACGATGTCGACGACGTGGCAGTCCGGCAACACCTGCCCGAGGTGGGCGGTCGATCGGCGGTGGTGGTCGGCACCGTCTGCGCCACGCATCGCCACGACCGGCACGGTGACCGCCACTGGATCCCACGGGGCGCGCTGGCGGAGGTCGTCCAGCTCGACGATCATCGCCTCCCCCTCCGCCCGGCGGGCGGCACGCGTCCTCGCCGGCAATCGCTCCCATCGGGCATCGCCGATCAGCCGGCGCATGAACCGCTCGGCAGCGGCACCTGGATCGAGGGCGACGCCGCCGTCCGTCGTCAGTGCATCCCCACCGGCCGTCGTCGTCGGCCACCAGTCCATCCACGACAGCGGCGTCTCGTACACGGCGACCGCCTGGACCAGCTCGCTGTTCGCCGCCGCCAGCCCGAGCGCGACGTTGCCGCCGTAGCTGTGCCCGAAGATCACGGCCCGGCGCCCATCGAGCAACCGCCCGAGGTCGGCGACGTGGATGCGCAGATCGAACGGCCCACCCGCCCCCGCCGAGCGCCCGTACCCGCGCCGGTCGTAGCGCACCACCCGGTGACGGTCATCGAGGCGGCGCGAGAGCTTGAGCAGCCCTGCCGACCGGTCCATCGAGCCGTGCACGAGCACGACGAGCGGCCCGTCCTCCGGCCCAGCCGCCTCGCACCACACGTCACCCACGACCGAGTCTCAAGTTCCCGACCGACTGGCCGAGATCGTCAACTCAGCAGTTCCCGAGCGTTCGTGCTGCAAGGAATGTCCAGTTCCCGAGCGTTCGTGTTCATGCTGCAAGGAATGTCCAGTTCCCGAGCGTTCGTGCTGCAACGAGCGTGGATGGTCAGGTCGGCCTTGTCCGACCCAGCGAGCGGAGCGAGCCATCGGGCGTCGGCCTTGTCCGACCCAGCGAGCGGAGCGAGCCATCGGGCGTCGGCCTTGTCCGACCCAGCGAGCGGAGCGAGCCACTTGTTCGTCACTCAACGCGGACGATGCGCAGGATGTCGGCAGCCGCGCCGGTGAGGCGGTCGGGCGCGCCGGCGAGCACCAATGCCGTGTCGCCGCGCGCCACAAAACCGTGCTGCAGCGCGGTCTCGACGGCGAACCACACCATCTCGTCGGTCGTGCGGTACTCCTCGACGTGCACCGATTCGACGCCCCACGACAGCGTGAGGGCTGCCACGGTGCGCGGGTCCGGCGACAGGCCGATCAGCCGGCAGGCAGGTCGGAACCGGGCCATCGCTCGTGCCGTCCGACCCGAGCGGGTGCAGCACAGGATCGCCGTCGCCTCGGCACCCACCGCCGCCTGCCACGCAGCGTGGGTCATCGCCGCGGTGATCCGGCCAGCGGTGCTCTGTGCCGACTGGCGCTGTCCGAGCACCTCGGCCCACTGTCGGTAGCTCGCCTCGGATTCGGCGCGCGCCGCGATCCTGGCCATCGTCGCCACCACGCCGCTCGGGTCGTGGCCGATCGCCGTCTCGCCGGAGAGCATCACAGCGTCCGTGCCGTCGAAGACGGCGTTGGCCACGTCGCTGACCTCAGCGCGAGTCGGTGATTGGGCGTCGATCATCGACTCCAGCATCTGCGTCGCCGTGATGACCGGCCGACCGACCTCGACGCAATGCCGGATGATCCGCTTCTGCAGGTGCGGCACATCCTCCAGCGGGCAGTCGATGCCGAGATCCCCACGAGCCACCATCAGGGCATCGGCTGCGGCGGCGATCGCCGGCAGCTCAGCCAGGGCGGCACTGGTCTCGATCTTGGCGACGATGCCGGCCCGGTCACCGACCACCGCCCGCAGTTCGTGCACGTCCTCGGCTCGGCGCACGAACGACAGCGCGACGTACTCGACACCTGCTGCGGCCGCAGCCTCGGCGAGTCGCAGGTCCTGCTCCGTCGGAGCACGCATCTGCAGGCGCTCGCACGAGAGGTGGACGCCCGGTCGCCCGATCGCCCGACCGCCGCTCTCGATCTCCGCCCGCAGCGCATGCGGCGTGACTTCGACGACGCGCATCGAGATGCTCCCGTCGCCGAGGACGACCCGGTCCCCGGCGTCGACGTCGTCCAGCAGCTCGTCGTAGCCGACCGTGATGCAGGTCGCATCACTCGGCCCGTCGCCGGCGACCAGGCTGATCGAGCTGCCCGGCACGAGCTCGACCCCGTCGTCGGGGAACTCGCCCGAGCGGATCTTCGGGCCGGGCAGGTCGACCAAGACACCGACCGGGCGGCCGATCGAAGCCGCCAGCTCGCGGATCATCGCGAGGGCGGCGAGGTGGTCCTCCAACGGTCCATGGCTGAGGTTCAGCCGGATGACGTCCGCCCCGGCCTGCAGGACGGCGGCGAGCTCCTCGCGCCGCTCGGTGGCCGGTCCGAGCGTGGCGACGATCTTCGTACGGCGGGCCACACCTGTTTATCTAGTCGGTCGATGGAGCTGCTGCTGATCCGGCACGGACTTCCGGTCCGTCACGCCAGTGAGTCGGGGGCCGATCCGGCGCTGGCCGACGACGGTGTTGCCCAGGCCGAGCACCTCGCCGACTACCTCTCCGTCGAGTCGATCGACGCCGTGTACGCCAGCCCCATGCGCCGCGCCCTGGAGACGGCGGCTCCCCTCGCCCGGCATTTCGGGCTCGGGATCGTCGTGTCGGACGGGTTGGCCGAATGGGATCGCAACGCCGACGAGTACGTGCCGATCGAGGAGCTGCGGGCGAGTGACGACCCGCGCTGGCAGGCGATGCTCGCCGGGGAGTGGATCTCCGACGAGGACCCGGCGTCGTTCGCCGTACGCGTCGTCGACGCCGTCGAGGCGATCATCGACGTCCACCCCGGCCAGGTCGTCGCCGCGGTGTGTCACGGCGGTGTGGTCAACGCCTACCTCGCTCACCTGCTCGGACGCAGCGAGGCCGGCGCGTTCTTCGCGCCCGACTACACGTCGATCCATCGCATTGCCGCCTCCCGTCGCGGGCACCGGGCGATCCTCACACTCAACGAGACGGCGCACCTGCGCGGTACTGGGCTGCCCGTCGGCCTGTTCGAGCGGGGGTTGAGATGACCGGCGCCGACGAGACCGCCCCGATCGACGAGACCGTTGCGCTGCGCGCCTACCTCGACGCCTCCCCGTCACCGTGGCATGCCGTCGAATCGGCGGTCGCCCTGCTCGCCGCCGCCGGGTTCGTGGGGCTCGACGAGCGGGACCCCTGGACGGACGTCCCGGCCGACGGCTATGTCACGCGTGGCGGCGCACTGATCGGCTGGCGCCGGCCAGCGACTGGTGTCCCGCGCGCCGCCCACATCGTCGGCGCCCACACGGACTCCCCGGGCTTGCGCCTCAAACCGAACCCCCAGATCACCCGCGCCGGATGCCAGCAGCTCGGCGTCGAGGTCTACGGCGGTGTCCTCCTCAACAGCTGGCTCGATCGAGACCTCGGCGTGGCGGGTCGGCTGGTGCTCGCCGATGGCTCGGCGGTCCTGCTGCGTGTCGGCCAGCCCGTCGCTCGCGTCCCGCAGTTGGCGATCCACCTCGACCGTGACGTCAACGAGCGGGGGCTCGTACTCGATCGCCAACAGCACCTCACGCCGGTGTGGGCGACGGACCCCGGGCTCGATCTCGTCGACTGGCTGCAGGTCGCCAGCGGCGCAGACGCGCCGCCGGCGTGGTGGGAGCTGTGCCTGTTCGACGTCCAGCCGGCCGCTGTGCTCGGCGCCGATCGATCGCTGCTCGCCAGCGGGCGTCTCGACAACCAGGTGTCGTGCTGGGCAGCGACGACGGCGCTGGTGGCGGCATCTCCGACGGACGACCTGGCGGTGATCGCCTTGTTCGACCACGAGGAGGTCGGGTCGGCGAGCACGACCGGCGCGTCCGGGCCGTTCCTGGCGTCGATCCTCGAGCGCCTGCACGACGCCCGCCGCGGCACACGTGACGACTACCACCGCCTGCTCGCCGCATCGAGCTGCGTGTCGGCGGACAACGCCCATGCCGTCCACCCCAACTACCCCGAGCGGCACGACCCCGAGCACGCCCCGCTCGTCAACTGTGGCCCGGCGATCAAGGTCAACGCCAGCCAGCGCTACGCCTCGTCGGCCGACACCGCCCAGCAGTTCGCGCTCGCCGCCGAGCGGGCCGGCGTGCCCGTCCAGACCTTCGTCTCGCGCAACAACGTTCCGTGCGGCTCGACGATCGGCCCGCTCACGGCCACCCGACTCGGCATCGCTACCGTCGACGTCGGGGTGCCGCAGCTGTCGATGCACTCGGCGCGCGAGCTGTGCGGGGTGCGCGACCCGGTCTGGCTGGCCGCCGCCCTGGGCGAGTACCTGACGGTGGAGTGAA
>JBPCJW010000032.1:0-32270 GCA_051004915.1 Ilumatobacteraceae bacterium | reverse complement strand
GTCGCCGTCATCGCCGTCGAGATGGTTGCGCAGCCAACCGGCCGCGTCCAAAGTGGAAGGGACTGTCACCGTGTTCTCCTCATGTAGTCGCTGGAACTTCTCCATGAGGCTGACGCGGTGACCGTCGTCCGGGGGACCCCCGACTACCTACCGCCCATACACCACTCCCCGGGACTCAACTCACCTCTATGACGAACAGGCCATCTGGGCACCCCGCTCACAATTGACGCTTGGCGCGTACCACCGGTGGGTTGTACAGATCGCAGCTAGCGTTGTGGCTATCACTCATGAGATCATCACGTTCGAGGTGCACGAGCCGCCACCCCCTGAGTGGGTCCGTGGCGCCACCGTCTCCCACCACGGCCGGTGGGTTGTCATTCAGCAACAATGGACAGACGCGGAGACCCGCAGGTGGACCTTCCAAGTCGAGCCGGCCACCGACGGTTGACTGTCCGATATCGGCGCCTATGCCGCGTTCGATCCGCCCGGTAGCCCCGGGGATATGGGCTACCTTCCTCCGATCGAATGCCGGATCTGCGTGGCGAGTTGGCCTTCGCTCGAGCGTTGTTCTGATCGCCTCGAGCCGCTCGAAGCATGGCTTCCGTGCGGCAGTGCCACCGGCCTCTCAAGGCAGGACGGCGGCGATCTCTGACCCGAAGTTGTGGAGCTTCGACAACTCCTGCCTGACGATGCTGGGATTAGAGGGACACTCGAATGCCAGAGTTAGGAGCTGGTCGCTCCATGCGTCGAGAGCAGGGTCGAGTGACTCGGATGGTGCGAGCGTGAGGGCGGGTAGTTCGGTTCGGAGTTGTCCGAGCAGTTGATCGCAGTAGGCGCGTCCGCCCTCGGCGAACTCTTGCTCGGTCGGAACGAGCTCCTGGGCCTCGTCACGCGGGCTCGAGGTCACGATTCGGCCGATCTGGCGACGATGTCCCACGTGGCGAAGACCTTGTTGGAGTTGAAGATGTGCGTCTCGACGAAGGTGCTGTAGGAAGCGTGGCGTCGAGCTCCCGGGCTGCCCTCATCAGGGCGAACCAGTTCAACACTTCCTGCTGTCCGCCGTGTACGACCGCGTCGGTCGTTGTTGACTCCCAGGTGTCGTAGTCGCCGGCGACGAGGGCGTCGTAGAGCGCTCGATCCGCTGGAGTGTCGGGCCGGAGCCGCCATGTGTGATCGGTCCAAAAGGCGTTACCACGATGACGAGGCGATGATCGACACCCGGTGGGGACTGTCGCGGAGGAACCGAGCGACCGAGGCTCCCATGTACATCAGGCGCCTGGGCGATGGTGACGGCGGGTCCAGATCGAGGTCGACCTCATGTTCTTCGGCGTGGTCGCCCTCGGCATCGGTGGCGCCATCGCCTCACGACTCCAGCCCGAAGGCATGATGCGCACGATGGTCTCAACAGCGGCGGCCACGATGGCCGTTGGCGTGATCGCGATCATCCTCGGGAAACACGAGGCCGAACAAAGTTCAGTACTCGAGTTCCTCGGTCTCACCGGAATGTTTGCGTTGCTGTTCGCCGCTTCAGCCTGGCAGTTCCGAACCGCTACTGACCGAGGGTGAGGACTGGCCGATGCCCGTCGATGCTCAGGGTGCGTTGCCGCCCGCCGCCTCCTCCCCAGCTGCGTGGTCGACCGTGTTGTGTCGTCCGACTCTGGGGACGAATGGTCATCATCTCATTGCCGAACTCGTCACGGATGAGCACTCGGCTACGGTTTTGGCGTCCCGGATCTCACCACAGCGAAGAAGCGGAACTACGAATTCATGGCGGTCGTAGGATTCAAGGATTGGTTCCCGCCGACCCCAGTTCAACTACGCACCGAGAGATGGGAGCGATTGTAGAGTGCCCTTGACATCTCCCGGGGTCCGTCGCATTGCGCATCCGACGGTGTCTGCAGCGAGAGAACGAGAACGTCTCCAAGCACTCGGATCGATCCCACATCTTCGTCGGCATCGAAGAGCGCATTCGTCGGCATTCGGCGAGCGCCGCCATCGGAACCTGAGGGAACGCTGAGCGCTCACCTTTGGTCGAGCGTTCTGGGACACCCACTGGTCGCGAGGCCGGTACCGTCGGTCGTGGCAACTGTTGGTAGAGGCTTTAGGCCAGCGTCGCGACATCGCGACCGCCCTATTGGAGCGTCGCTTCGGCGAGAGCGCCGTCGAGGATCCAGCGGCACGTCACGACCATGACCTCGAGCGCGGCGTCGGGCTCGAGGCGCGCGACGTCGGTGAGCGATGTGGCGGCCTCGGTGCCGAAGCCGATCGCGAGTGCAGCGACCAGCCGCCCGTGCTCGGCGTCGGTGAGCCGGCACTCGAGGGGCGCGAGGACCTGGCGGATGAACTGGTTGCGCCGGCCCACCCGCACATCGACCCGCTCGCGGCCTGCCTGCTGATTTGCGAACCACCGCTCGTGGCTGGCCTTTGCCTGCTGCCGGAACGGAGCCTGGTCGGTCAGCATTCGCCGGCCGAGCATGCGGACCAGCGCCTCGAGCCGGGCGTGGACATCGTCCCCGGCTGCTTCGATGGCCGGCCCGACCTCGTCGCCGGACGAAATGAACGAGAGCAACTCTGCGGAAGCCTCGGCTTGGAGGTCGTCAGCGGAGGTGAAGTACCGGTACGCGGTAGCGGGCGAGACGAGGGCGCGTTCGGCCGCTTCGGGAACAGTCGGCTCCCGGCCCTCCCGGAAGATCTCGATCGCCGCCGCGAGGATCGCGGCCCGAGTGCGGGTCTTCTGATTGTCGCGGCCATTACTCATGGGAGATTTCTCTTGACATGAGAGTTCACTCTGATCATGATACCATCATCCACTAACAAGAGCGAGGACAAATCATGAATACCGATGAAAAGCTGGCTTTGATCCACAAGCACCTCGACGCTGAGGGAGCCGGCGACATCGAAACCGCGTGCTCCGTCTACGCCGAAGACATCGAGCACGACGCCGTCGGATTTCCCGGCTCGCCGTGTTTCGGGATCGACGCTGCCAAAGCCTTCTACGGGCACCTCACTGCGAACGTGCGCACCACGGGCGAGAAGCCGCTCCACCAGTACGAGACCACGGATGGGGCCGTCGTCGTCGAGGCGGAAATGTCCGCCGACGTGATCGGCGAGTTCCTGGGCATCCCGGGCAATGATCGGAACATCACGTTCCGGATCCTGCACGTCTTCGAGTTCGACGACTCGCTCATCACCCGCGAGCAGGTCTGGCTAGACACCGGCGCCATCGTCGCCCAACTCACCGCACACGAAGAGAGCACCCTGTGACCACCGACCTCGACCAACTCATCACCGGCTGCCCGAGCGCCCTCGACACACCGGCCAGGACCACCCCAAGGCGATCTTCGACAAGACCGGCTCGCGCAGCAGGAGAGGAAGTCCTGACGCGTGCGACCGGACATTGAGGAAACGGCGCGATCGTTCCCAGGGTTGCCCGTCGGCAGCACCCGTTCGCCAGGATCGTATCGCTCGTTACGTTCAGGTCAGGAGCAGCCGTCGCCAGGTGTCCGCAAGCCAGTCCTCGAACTGCATCGACGGTCGAGTTGTGGACTATCCCCAAACCCGCGCCACCAATCTCATCGCACCACCACCGTCACATACCACCGGTGATGGAGAGAATGACCCCAAAGCAGCGGCAAGAAGCGTCCTGCGAGTCGGTCGGACCCGGTGCGTCCAACCGGGTGGCGAGGCCAGCGTCGTTCCGCTCACGAGCCATTCGCTGCCAGTACTGCGCGGATTCCCCGCTCTGTCTGCTCGGCGTACAGACGGCCCTCAGGGTCATTCGCGATCTGCTCGCCAGCCAGACCGCTCATCACACTGCGGACGAGGGCGAGATCAGCGGGGTTGGTGACGCCGGCTGCCGCGAGCCGGTCGACGAGCTCGCGGAGGACGGTCAGGGCGATGGCGTGGCTCTCCTCGCTAGGCCGGAAGCCTGGCACGGTGCGTTGGAACATCAGATGGTAGGCCGCCGGACGGGCCACGAGATGGTCGACGAACGCGATCGCAACGTCGACGACACCCTGAACGGGTTCCTCGGCCGACGGCAGCTCATCGAAACGCTCCCGAAGGCCGGCGAAACCGTCAGCGAACAGCGCGTCGAGCAGCTCCTGCTTGGTCGGGTAATAGTACGTGAGCGACTGCTGGCGGATGCCGACGGAGCGGGCCACTTCGCGCACGCTCAACGCCGCGACGCCGGCGCGAGCCATCTCAGCCCAGGCCGCGTCGAGGATCTCCCGTTCAGTGCGAGCCCGTCGGACGGCCACTCTAACTTGACTATCTGTCATTGACAGACAAGCCTGCCCGTGCAAGATTGATACGTCAAGTGGTCTGTCAGTGACAGACAGGTCGGTGAAAGGACGAATGTGAACGAGCTGAGTGGAGCCACCGAGGACGCAGTCCAGGGGCAGGCATCCCTGGCGCCGCTCCTGCACAGCTCGATGGTCGGGTGGGAGGAGCTCGATGGCGGCTACCACTCACTGCTGGAGCTGGTCCGCGCTCTGCTCGGCGTCGTACCGAACTGCGACCGCTATTTGGAGATCTGGCCTCCGGCGTTCCGAACCTACAACGTGATGGTCCCGAACCTGCTGAACCTCCCGGTCCCCGTCCTGGGGTTTGGCGGACCACCGCCGTCGGTCGTCGGCCTTGCGATGTACGTCGCCAGTCGGACTGCGGATTGCCCGTACTGCTCGGCCCACTCCTGCTCGTTCGCCCTGCGGCGTGGGGCGGACCCCGAGAAGGTCGCCGCCGCGCTGCTGCCGGACAGGAACTGGTTCGAGCCCGGGGAGCTCGCGGCGATCGCCGTGGCGCGGTCGCTCGCCTCGGTCCCGGGCGAACTGCGGGCGGCGGACAAAGCGGCGCTGATCGAGGCCTACGGCGAGAAGCGGGCCGAGTGGATCGCACTCAGTGTGGTGATGATGGGCTTTCTGAACAAGTTCATGGACGCCGTCGGCGTGGACGTCGAGCAACCCCTCGTCAGCGAGGTTAGCGACACCCTCGGTGACGGCTGGACGCCCGGGAAGGCCGGCGCCCGGCTCGACCCGGACTCTCCGCGACTGCCGCCACCACCGATCGACGGCCTGCGGTCCCGCCTGCGGATCCTGCCCCTACTCCCCGCGGCCATCCGATACGACCGACGCGCCCAACAAGGCACGCCCCGTCGCAGGTCCGCAGTAGCCCGGCACCTGGCCGTGACCACCGGGCATGACTTCCCCGTCCTGGCGAACCTGCGGTCGTCGCGGGCGCGGCGGGCGATCGCGACGATGCTCAAGGAGAACCTCGACCCGGAGGCGTCGCTCATCGGCATCCGCACCAAGGTGCTGGCCGGAGCGGTGTACGCCGCGGTGGTCGCCGACCCACACCTCATGGCCGACATCGAGGCGCTGGCCGAACGAGCCGGCTTGACCGGTGAGACACTCGCGGCGGCGGCCGCATTCGGCCGGCGTGAAGCGCCCGCACCGGAGGCAGCGACGGCACTCCAGCTCGCCCGCGACGCCTCGTCGAGTCCGGCGGCGATCGACACCGCTACAGTCGACGCTTGCGCCAAGGACCTGACACCCGAGGCGATCATCGAAGCCGTGACGTGGCTGTCCGTCCTCCAACTACTACACCGCCTCACCCGCTACGTCCGACCTACAGGCTGAGGAGCCCACCCATGTCCAAGCGCAACTCTCACGACTCCGTCTCGATCGAGATCACCGCCCCGCCCGAGGAGGTATACGCGCTCGTCTCCGACATCACCCGCATGAGCGAGTGGAGCCCAGAATGCTTGCGGTGCACCTGGACCAAGGGCGCGGTCGCGCCAGCCGTGGGGGCCCGGTTCAAGGCCAAGAACAAGGGCGGGCGCGGCCCTGCCTGGTCAAACACACCGACGGTGACCGTCGCCGACGCCGGGCGCGAGTTCGCCTTCAACCGGAACGGACCCGGCATTGGCTCGTACACCTGGCATTACGCCTTCGAACCTACGCCTACCGGCACACGAGTAACCGAGTCCTACAACGCCGAACGACCACTAGGCGCCGTGATGAACTGGCTGACAATGAAGTGGACCGGCAGCCAGGACCGGGACAAGGACCTGAAAACCGGCATGAGGACCACCCTCGAACGCATCAAGGCCGCGGCTGAGTCCGCCTGACCAGAGCCAAGCCCCCCAGGCCAACGCGTTCGCCGAGCGGTGGGTCCGCTCGGTCCGCCACGAGCTGCTCGACCGAACCCTCATCTGGAACCAGCGACAACTTCGCCATCTCCTGGAGAGCTACGTCGAGCACTACAACTCCCACCGACCCCACCGCTCCCTGCATCACCGGGCCCCCAACCAGACGAACGCCGTTCGTCCCGCCGAGCGGATCGAGCGCCACACCGTGTGCGGCGGACTCATCAACGAGTACCGGCCCGCAGCCTGACCGCACCAGCAGACACCGCAGCCACCGATGAGCAATCCCGTCCACGCGTCCTGCCCCAGCCCACCGCGGGAACTCAACCGCCCAGCGGCCCCTCAACCGCTGATGTGACCGCCTCGACCGGTTCTCGGCACCCTCAGGTGCCGGCGAGCACCCGAGACAGCGAGAGGCTCGTCGTCTTCACGGCCGTGGCCAGCCGTTCGGGCGCGACGCGTGACGACGCGGTGCTGATCGATAGGGCGCCGACGAGCCGGTTGCGCATGCCGAAGATCGGCGCGGCAGTGCAGCTGAGACCGAGCGACGCCTCCTCACGGTCCATTGCCACGCCTGTGCGGGCCACCTCGGTGACGCTCTCGCGAAGCACCTGCGGCGAGACGATGGTGTACGGGGTGAGCGGCGTGAGCCCGGCCGTGATCACCCGCTCCAGGAGCTCCGGCGGCGAGAAGGCGAGGATGGCCTTGCCGATCGCGGTGCAGAACAGCGGCATCCGCCCAGCGACCCGGGACGGCGAGCGGACCGCGCGGTGGCCCATGATCTTCTCGACGTACAGGATTTCGACGCCGTCGGGGACACCGAGGTGGACGGTCTCGTGGGTCGCCTCGAAGAGGTCCTCCATGAAGGGCAGGGCGGCGTCGCGCAGGGTGCGCTGGCGCGGGACCAGCTGCCCGAGCTCGAACAGCCGGATCCCGAGCTGGAGAGTGCCCTCTTCGCGCTCCAGCATGCCGGACTCGACCAGCGCGCCGACCGTGCGATGTAGCGTCGACTTGGCCAGCCCGGTGCGCCGTGCCAACTGGGCCAGGTTCAGTGAGGGATGGTCGGCCCCGAACGCTCCAAAGATGCGATCGATCTTGCCGAGCACTGAACGCTGATCATTCCATTCAGTGGGATCCATCGGATCATCGTGTCACTTCCAGGCCTGGGCGCGTTACGTCACGCCGTCCGCTGAGTGGGACGTGTTCCTTGGATCGATGGCCGCCTGACACGATCGTTACCGGCACAGGAGGCGGAGACGTGACATGACCGAACCGGGACGAACACGTTTGGAGACCTTGGACCGCTCGGAGATCTCAAAAATGGTGAGCGCGGCGATCGTCGGCTCGGGCAACATTGGGACCGATCTGCTCGCCAAGCTCCTGCGTTCGTCGCTCGTCGAGCCCCGCTGGATGGTCGGCATCGACCCGGACAGCGAGGGGCTCCGGCGCGCCGCCCGGCACGGTCTGGAGGTCTCCCATGACGGGGTCGACTGGCTCCTGGCCCAGGCCGAGACGCCGGAGATCATCTTCGAGGCCACGTCGGCCGGCGTCCACCGACGCCATGCGATCCGCTACGCCGATTCCGGGATCCGGGCCGTCGACCTCACGCCGGCGGCGGTGGGCCCGTACGTCGTTCCGTGCGTGAACCTCCTCGAGCACGTCAACGCCCCCAACGTCAACATGATCACGTGCGGTGGACAAGCCACGATCCCGATCGTGCATGCCGTGAATCGGATCGCCCCGGTGACCTACGGCGAGATCGTCGCCAGCGTGGCGTCACTCTCCGCCGGACCGGGCACTCGGGCGAACATCGACGAGTTCACGAAGACGACGAGCCTCGGTGTCGAGCGGCTCGGCGGAGCCATCCGAGGCAAGGCCATCATCGTGCTGAACCCTGCCGACCCGCCGATGATCATGCGCGACACGATCTTCTGCGCCGTCGCACCCGATTCCGACCAGGCCGCGATCACGGCATCGGTCGAGGCGATCGTGCGCGAGGTCGCCACCTATGTTCCGGGATATCGGCTCCTCGCCGAGCCGCAGTTCGACGACACGACGGTCGGCACGCGGGTCACCGTGATGCTCGAAGTCGAGGGTTCGGGCGACTTCCTCCCGCAGTACGCCGGCAACCTGGACATCATGACCGCCGCGGCCGCCAGAGTCGGCGAGGAGATCGCCCGCTCGCTCCTGGGGGTTCCCCGATGACGTACTCCGCCGACCTCGACGTCCGCATCACCGATTCGTCTCTGCGCGATGGCTCGCACGCCAACCACCACCAGTTCACCGAGGCCGATGTGCGCGCTGTGGTCGCGGCCCTCGACGTCGCGGGCATGCCCGTCATCGAGGTGTCCCACGGCGATGGGCTCGGCGGCTCGTCGTTCACGTACGGCTTCAGTCGCACCGACGAGCGCGACCTCATCCGGGCCGCGGTCGGCGTCGCGACGCAGTCGAAGATTGCCGTCCTGATGCTCCCCGGCGTCGGCGTGATGGACGACATCCGCGCCGCCCGCGACCTCGGGGCCTCGATCGTGCGCATCGCCACCCACTGCACCGAGGCCGACATCTCCGTCCAGCACTTCGAGCTGGCCCGCACGATCGGGATGGAGACGGTCGGCTTCTTGATGATGGCCCACACCGAGGCGCCGGAACGTTTGGCGAAGCAGGCGCGGGTCATGGTCGACGCCGGATGCCAGTGCGTCTACGTCGTCGACTCGGCCGGGGCCCTGATCCTCGAGCAGGTCTCCGATCGGGTCAGCGCCCTCGTCGCCGAGCTGTCGCACGACGCCCAGGTCGGTTTCCACGCCCACGAGAACCTGGCCCTCGGGGTGGCCAACTCGATCCTGGCCATCCGCGCCGGCGCGGCCCAGGTCGACGGCTCGACCCGCCGCTTCGGTGCCGGCGCGGGGAACGCTCCCAGCGAGGCCCTCGTCGCCGTGTGCGACAAGCTCGGCATCCGCACGGGGATCGATGTCTTCAAGATGTTCGACGCCGCCGAGGACGTCGTGCGCAATGTGATGGACAACGAGTGCCGGCTCGACCGGCTGTCGCTCGTGCTCGGCTACTCCGGTGTGTATTCCAGCTTCCTCAAGCACGCCTACCGCGTGGCCGAGCGCTACGGGATCTCCGGGGCCGAGCTGCTGGTGCGGGCCGGCGATCGCAAGCTCGTCGGTGGCCAGGAGGACCAACTGGTCGACATCGCCGTCGAGCTCGCCGCCGCGGCGGCACCCTGATCAAGGGGCCAGGCGGGCCAGCACGTCGCTGCCAAAGGCTTCCATGAGGTCGATCGGCAGGTCGTACGAACCGACGTGCTGCACCAGCACCTTCGTCGCCCCGGCGGCCGCGATCGCGGTGATGCGGCCGACGATCTCCTCGGCCGTGCCGAAGAGGCAGAACGTCCGGGCGAACGCCAAGGCGTCATCGTCGCTGACCCACTTTCCGCAATGGTCGACGGCCTCCGCCCAGGCCTCGGCGTGGATGAGGTCGGGGTAGACCTCGGGCACCCGGCTCGGGACGCTCACACTGATGCCCGCCAGCGCCAGGAGCTTGCTGCCACCAGTCTGGGCGATCGTCGCCACCACGGGTTTGACGAGTCGCGAGTCGCGTTCGAGGTGGTCGGTGATCATGGCGAACGCCGACACCGCCACGGCGAGGGTGCCGGGATCGCGCCCGGCCTCCCGGGCGCCGGCGTGCACGCTCGCCAAGCCCCGCCCCGCAGCCGCGGTCGACGCGCCGCTCAGCATGATCACCCCGTCGGCGATGGCGCCGGCCAAGGCCAGGTTCCGCGGCCCGTTGGCCGCCAGGTACACCGGGCACGGTCCGACCGCATCACGCAGCCGCAGCAGACCGCCACCGAAGTCGACTTCGTCGCCCCGCAGCAGGGTGCGCACGACGTCGAGCTGAGCCCGGAGCCGGCGTCCGGGCGTCGGACGGAGGCCGATCGGGCGCAGCGCGCTGTCGCCAGCACCCACCCCTAGCACGAACCGCTCGGGCGCGACCTCCTGGACGGTACGGATGGCCGACGCCAGCACGCTCGGGTGACGGGTGTCGACGTTGGTGACGGCGGTCCCCAACGTCACCCGCTCGGTGCTCGCGGCGGCGACGGCCAGGGTTGCGTAGACGTCGCGCCACAGCAGTTGGGAGTCGGGGAACCAGACGCTGTCGAACCCGAGTTGCTCGGCTCGTCGCGCCGCGGAGGCCATCTCGGCGACGTTCCGGCACGGCGGGAGACGTAGCCCGACGCCGACGCTCACGACTCACGACTCACGACTCACGCAGCTGGGAGATCCGGTCGATCGAGATGGCGGCGATGAGGATGATGCCGGTCACGACGTCCTGCCAGAACGACGACACGCCCATCAGCCCGAGACCGTTGCGCAGCACGCCGACGAACAGCACGCCGACGACGGTCCCGCCGACACCGCCGCTGCCCCCGCTGAAGCTGGTCCCGCCGAGGAGCACGGCGGCGGCGGCGGAGAGCTCGATGCCCGTGCCGGCGACCGGTGCCGCCGCGGCGAGGCGCCCGGTCTGGATGACACCGGCCAGTCCGGCGAAGAACCCGGAGATGGCGTACACAGCGATGATGACGGCGGCGACGTTGATGCCGGAGAGGCGAGCGGCTTCCTTGTTGCCGCCGACGGCATAAACCGCCCGCCCGAACCGGGTGTAGTGCAGCACGAGGATCGACACCACGAACGTGGCGATCATCAAGAGGATCGGGACGGAGAAGCCGCCGAGCTTGCCGTCGCCCACGGACAGGATGGCTTGCTCGTCGACGCGTTTCGTCTCGCCGTCGCTGTAGACGAAGACGGCGCCGCGCAATAGCGACAGCGAAGCCAACGTGACGACGAAGAACGACAGCCCGGCCTTGCCGACCAGCATGCCGTTGAGCACGCCGCCGAGGAGTGTGCAAAGCAGCAGCGTCAATCCGACGGCCAGCCATGGGTTGATCCCGCCGGACAGGAATCCGGCCACGGCGACACCCGCCAGGGAGAGCATTGAGCCGACGGAGAGGTCGAACCCCGCCGTCAACAGGACGAAGGTGTTACCGATGGCGACCATGTACAGCACGGCCATGGACCGCAGGACGTTCGTGAGGTTCGTGCTGGTCAGGAAGGAGTCCTGGGTGAGGGCGAGGAACGTCATCATCACCAGCAGGGCGATGCTGACGCCGAGGAACCGGCGGGTGCCCCGGTAGATCAGCGCCATGGTCGTGCGGGGCGTGGCGGATCGCCGCGCGGCCGTCGGGCCGGGCGGGGGCGCGGCCTCCGGAGTGGCCGCCAACTCACCGCTCTCGATCGTCACGGTTGCTCCCTCCCGCTCATGCGACGCTCTGGCCGGTCGCGTAGTAGATGACGCTCTCTTCCGTGGCTTCGTCGCGCGTGAGCTCGGCGACGATGCGGCCGCGGAACATGACGAGGATCCGGTCGCAGACGCCGAGCAGGTCGATGAGCTCCGACGAGCTCATCAGGATGGCCGTGCCCGACGCCGCGAGCTCGCCTATCAGGCGGAAGATCTCCGACTTGGCGCCGACGTCGATGCCGCGAGTCGGTTCGTCGAGCAGCCAGATCTTCGGCCGTTGGGTGAGCCACTTGCCGATGACGACCTTCTGCTGGTTGCCCCCCGAGAGGAGCCGTACGGGCGTCTCGATGTCGGGCGTGCGGATCTGCAACTGGCTGACGAGCTCCCTCGCCGTCTGGCGTTCGGAGCGCCCCGACACGACGAACTGGGGGAACATGCGGGCGTTCTCGGCCATCGTGAGGTTCTCCCGCACCGAGCGGTTGGCCACGAGCCCCGAGCTCTTGCGATCCTCCGGGACGAGGGCGAACCCGGCCGCGATGGCGTCACGCGGGTGGCGCACGCGGACCGTCTTGCCGTCGACGCGGATGTCGCCACCGATGCTCCGGCCGAGGCCGAACAGCGACGCCAGCAGCTCGGAGCGCCCGGCGCCGACGAGACCGGCCAGGCCCACGATCTCGCCCGTGCGGACGTCGAAGTCGAGCGGCGCCGGCGACGTGTGATGGTGCAAGCCGCGCACCTGGAGCACCTTGTCGCCACGGGGGACGTCCTGCTTGAAGAAGTACTCGCCGAGCTCGCGGCCCACCATCATCCGCGTCAACCTGACCTCGGGCGCCTCGGCGATGGGCAACGTGCCGATCACGGCTCCGTCGCGCAGCACGGTGACGACCTCGGCGATGGCGTAGATCTCGCGCAGGCGGTGCGTGATGAACACGATGCCGACACCGCGATCTCGCAGGTTGCCGATGACACGGAACAGGGCCTCGACCTCGTCAGTCGTTAGCGAACTCGTCGCCTCGTCGAAGATGATGACCTTCGAATCGGTCGACAGGGCCCGGGCGATGGAGACGAGCTGTTTCTGATCGAGGGGCAGCGTCTCGATCAGGCGTCGCGGGTCGAGGTGGTCGGCTTCGAGCGTCGCCAGCACGGTGGACGCGTGCTCGTAGGCCCGCGACCAGTCGACCGTGCGCCGCCGTGTGGGCAGGCGGCCGAGGAGGATGTTCTCGGCGATGCTCAGCTGGGGGACGAGCGGGATCTCTTGGGCGATGGCGCTGATGCCGGCCCGAATGCTCTCGGCGGGAGCGCGGAACTGGACTCGCTGGCCCTGGAAGTAGATCGCACCGGCGTCCGGCTGGTACTCCCCGCTGACGATCTTCGTCAAGGTCGACTTCCCCGACCCGTTCTCGCCGACGAGGGCGTGGATCTCGCCGGCCCGCAGCGTGAAGTCGACGCCGCGCAGCGCCTGGACGCCGGGAAAGCCCTTCTCAATGTTCTCCAGGTGCAGCAACGCCTCGCGGGCTGGCGGCCCGTCGCTCACGTCCCGGGTGTTGACTGCTCGACCCGCTCGAGGACCTCCGAGATCGGCGCCACCTCGCCGTAGAAGGTCGCGATGTTCGTCAGGGTGTAGCGCTGCACGTCATCGGCGCTGAACGCCCCCCAACCGGCGTCCGACAGGCTGATCGTGCCGTTGCCATCGGCGAGGAAGATGACCTTGAAGTCGCGGAAGTAGGCGTCGCGCGTCGTCGACTCGCAGCAGACGTTGGTGGCCACGCCGGCGATGATCAGGGTGTCGACGCCGAGATTGCGCAGCAGGAGCTCGAGGTCGGTGGCGAAGAAGGCGCTGTATCGACGTTTCTGGATCGTGTAGTCGCCCTCGCCGATGTCGACCTTGGGGTACATCTGGACACCCGGTGTGTCGGCCTTGAGGGCGTGACCGTCGGCGGTGAGGGGGTGGATGTGACGCACGGCGCCGAGGTCACTGCCATCGGCCCGGTGGGCGTGGGTGGTGAAGACGATCGGGATGCCCCGCTCCCGGCAGGCCTCGATGAGCGTGTTGAGCGAGTCGATCATCTCCCGCCCGTGCGGCGACTCGTAGGGTGCTCCCTGCGCGATGAAGTCATTCTGCATGTCGATCACGACGAGCGCCGTCGTGCCGGGGCTTACTGCGAACTTCGGTCGGGTCCACTCGGCCATGTCAGCCTCCTGCTTCGTTGGGCATGCCGACCGCCGATGCCACGCTGGGGAGACTCGGGCCCTCGGCGGCGGGCAGCGTCATTCCTCGAGCGTGCAGCTCCGGATGTCGTCGACGGCCTTGTTCCAGTCGACCTGCTCGGAGAGGTTGTCCTCGGTGAGCATCTGGACCGGAACGACCGTCGTGGTGTCGACCGGCTGGCCGTCGATGACCGCCTTCAACACGTCGACGAAGGTGATGCCCTGCTTCCAGGGCAGGAGGTCCCACGTCGCGGCGATCTCGCCGGCTTCGACGGCCTGGATCCCCGACTCGGTGCCGTTGGCCGCGGTGATGAGGATGTCGTTCGTGCGTCCGGCGCTGTTGACGGCGGCGTAGGCCCCGAGGGCGCTCGGCTCGTTGTAGGCCATGATCGCCTTGAGGTCATCGAAGCGCAGCAGGGCCTGCTCGACGACGGGCTGGGCACCGGCGGCGTCGTCGGTCGGGTTGTCGACCTGGTCGAGCCAGGTCAGCCCGAGCGACTCGGCGCTGTCCTGCATGGCGGCCATCTGGTACTGGATCACCGGGACGGGCACGCCGATGCCGACGCCGAGCACGTTGCCGGTGCCACCGAGCTGGTCGGCGACGAACTCCGCCGTCTCGGTCGCCATCTGCTCGGTGCCCTGGTTGACAGAGGCGTCGAACGGGGCCACCGATGCGGCCGTGGGATCCTCCAGCGACGCGTTGACGCCGATCGTCTTGATGCCGGCGTCCGCGGCGCGCTGCACCGCTGGTTCCACCGCTCCGGCGTCGAGCGGGAAGACGATGATCCCGTCCACGCCCTGGCTGACGAGCTGGTCGATGTCGCTGATCTGCTTGTCGACATCGAGGTTGGCATCGACCGAGATGACCGAGCCGCCGAGGCATTCGGCCCGCGCCTCGATGGCGCTCTGCAGGACACTGAGCTGGTCGTTGGAGCCGAGCGGGTTCGTGAACCCGATCGTGAAGGCATCACCGCCTCCCTCGGTACCGCCGGTGGTCCCTCCCGCCGTGGTCTCCGTCCCGCCGGCCGTCGTGGCCGCGGCGGTCCCCGCGGGTGTGCCGGTTGGGGCTCCACCCGCCGTCGTGGCCCCGTTACCAGCGGTGTCGTCGTCGTCACCGCAGGCGGCCATTGTCAAGACCAGCGCCAGCGCCGTCCCGACCGTGAGTGTCCGGTAGCTTCGTTTCACCACAGTCCCCCTGCAATCGTCCGCGTTGAGCTGACCGCGAGACATGTTCCCCGGCCCTGCGTTGCGAGCGAGTATGTGAAGGCGGATGGTAAACGACAAGGCAGATGATCCACTGAGCGGGCCAGACGACAGCAGAGTTTTCACGCCGGAAACACGGTTCCGGTCGCTGGGCCTCACGCTGCCGAAGATTCCGCCGTTCCCGCCCGGGCAGCAGCCGAAGCTGGATCCGGTGACCGTGCTCGGATCGGTCGCCTACTTGTCCGGGATCGGTCCCATCGGCACGACCGGGATCGTCGGTGGCGATCTCGACGTTGCCGCCGGTTACGCCGCGGCGCGGGACACGGCGCTGCTGGCGCTGCGCCGGATCGTCGACGCCTTCGGGACGCTCGACGCCGTCGCCCGCTGGATCAAAGTGCTCGGGTTCGTGCGCTCGGCGCCGGGGTTCGCCCAGCAGCCGGCGGTGATCAACGGCTTCTCGGATCTCGTCATCGAGGTCTACGGCCCGGAGCGGGGGCGATGCGCCCGGTCGGCGGTTGGTGTCTCCGAGCTGCCGATGAGCATCCCGGTCGAGGTCGAGGCGATCGTCGAGCTCAGGTCGTGAGCCGCCGGAAGGCCCGCGGTCCCGGGGGGTGAGCGGGATCGAGCTGGTGGTGGCCCCACACGCTCGGTCGGTCGATGACGGCGGTGGTCCACTCGGCGTCGTCCACGAGGAGCCCGTTCCAGCCGTACTCGATCTCGAACCCTGACGGCGTCTGGACGTAGAACGACGTCATCCGGTCGTTCGTGTGGAGACCGAGGGTGGATACGCGGAGGCCTCGCTCGATGCTCAGGTCGAGCGCCCGGCCGACATCGTCGAACCCGGCGACCTCGACCATCACGTGCAGCATGCGCGGCGGTCCCCCGATGTCGGCGATACCGATGCTGTGGTGCCGGGGGTTGCAGCGCAGGAAGTACAGCTTCTCGGCCAATCGGTCGCTGAGCCGGAACCCCAGCACGTCGGTATAGAACGCGAGGGTGGCGGCGACGTCGGCCACCTGCACCACGATGTGGCCGAGGCCGAGGTCCCCGGTGCGGAACTCGCTCATCGGATGGGGCGGGCGGAACGGCGTGTTCGCCGGGCGCGGCGAGGTGAACAGCTCGAGGGCCTGACCGGCCGGATCCGTCGCGTGCAGCACGGACCCGACGTGGCGGGCCGCGCACTCCGCGGGTGTACCTCGCCGCATGGCGATCCCGGTGGCAGCCAGCGTTTCGGCGAGCTGTTCGAGGGCGTCGTCGTCGGTGACCTCCCAGCCCAGCGCGACGACGCGATCCAGTCCACCGGGTCGAAGCACGAAGCGGGCCGGGCGCTCGTCCATGCGCAGGGCGACGTCGCCGCGCTCGTCGGGCTCTCCGACTTGGAACCCGAGGACGTCGCCGGCGAACGACATCCAGTCGTCGAGCTTCGTGGTCTCGATGGCGAGGTATCCGAGACTGGCGATGCCCACGTCGGGTGCTATCCCTTCGCCCAGATCTTGGCCAGCCCCTCGGCGGTCGTCACGACGCCATAGGCGTCACGGATGTTCTGCAGCGTCGCCTGGTGGAGCTCGCTGGAGAAGCAGCTGCAGCCGTCGTCGACGAGCACGATGTAGTAGTCGTGCATGAACCCGTCCCGCGCCGTCGCCTCGACACAGCCGTTGGTGGCCACGCCCGTCATCAACAGCACCCGCCGGCCGGTGCTGCGCAGGACAAGGTCGAAGTCCGTGCCGATGAACGCGCTGTAGCGATGCTTCTTGATCACGGTCTCGCCTGGCAGCGGGGCGACGCCGTAGAAGTCGGCTCCCCAGCTTCCTTCCCGACAGATGACGACATCGGCCCGGCCGCGGGCCCGTTGCTCGAGATGAACCTCCGATTCGGTCGCCGCGTTGTGGCCGTACTGGACGAAGATCACGGGCACGCCCGCGGCGCGGGCGTCATCGATCAGCTGGGCGAGCACCGGCACCATCTTCTGCACGGTCGCCACGGGCCGACCGATGCTCGCCATGGCGCCCTCGTCGGCGCAGAAGTCGTTCTGCACGTCGACGACGACCAGCGCGGCGTGCTGGGGGTCGGCCTTGGCTTCGAGTTCCTGCAACATCGCTACTCCGCTCCGACGCCGAGAAACCTGAGGTGCTCGCGGTTGAACTTCTCGGCTTCCTCGAATTGTGGCCAGTGCCCGCTGTCTTCCATCAAGAGGAACGTGCAGTCGGGGATGTTGTCGCGGGTCCAGTGGCCCACCTCGACCCCGGCGATCGGGTCGTGACTGCTCCACACCAGCAAAGTGGGCACGGCGATGGCCTGGAGGTCGTCGGCCCGCAGCATGTTGCGCTGGCGGATCTCCATCTCCTGCAGGCAGAGGATCCGTTCGGTCGCCGCTCGATAACCGGGCTGGGCGTAGATGCGGTAGCGCGTCTCGACCAGGTCGGGCGGCACCGTCGCCGGGTCCTTGAACAACCACTCGACCCGTTTCTGCACCTTGTCCCGCGTCGGCGGGCTGACGGCGTCGAGGGTCATGCGCTTGATGCGCGCCATCACCTCGGGCTCGGCGTTCAGCCCGCCCGGCGTGTTCAGCACGAGCCGTTCGACGCGATCGGCGTGCTTGATGGTGAGGCGGGCGCCGACCCAACCCCCGAGGGATTCCCCGGACAGCAGCGCCCGCTCGATGCCCACCGTGTCGAAGAAGTCGAGCACGTGGTCGACGTAGGTCGGGATCTCGTAGTCGACGTCGAGCGGCTTGTCGCTGAGCCCGTGCCCGACCATGTCGATCGAGTACACCCGGAAGTGCTCGGCATGAGGACCGATGTTGCGGGTGTAGGTCTCGGCATGGCCGTTGACGCCGTGCAGGAACACCAGCGGCGGGTTCGCCGGGTCGCCCGCCTCCAGCACGCGGGTGCGCACACCGCGCACGTCGTAGAAGCGCTGCGTGTACTCCACACCCAGCAGGTCCGTCCAGAGGCTCTCCGTCACGTGCTCTGCTCCCTCTTCACTGTGGACATCATTGACATCATTGATCGTTCCTGATCGTCCGTCACTCGACCTCGAAGACGCTTTCGATGACGCACGCCATGCCCAGGGCCAGAGACGCCACGCCGAGCGTGGACCGCGCGTGGTCGCCACGCTCGCCGAAAACTGCCTTGAAGACCTCGGACGCGCCGTTGACGACCCACGGCATGCGTTCGAAGTCGGGCGCCACGTTGACGTACCCGGTGATCCGCACGACCCGCTTGATCCGGTCGAGGTCGCCGAGCTCGTGTTGGGGAGCGCGCAAGATGTTCAGGGCCGTCAGCCGGGCCGCCGCGTAGCCATCGGCTTCCGTTAGGTCGGCGCCGACCTTGCCCTTGAAGACCGGGACGCGCCGGGCGTCGAGGGGCCCGTTCCCCGACATGTACAGCATGTTGCCGACGCGCACGGCGGTTGCGTGATCGGGCGCCGCGGGCACCAGCGGCGGGAGCTCGATGCCGAGCTCGGCCAGTCGGCCGGCCACGCCTCCCATCGGGGTTCCGGCGCTCATCCGGGCAACCCGACAGCGGCGCGGTCACGGGTGCAGGTGTCGATGATGCCGTAGACGAGCGCCCGGGTGAGCCAGGCCATGCTCGCCGGGTCGACGGCGTTCATGCCCATCGAGAAGTCGACCTCGCCGCCATCGTGATCGCGCAGTTTGGGCATCCCGATGCGCGCCGTAGGGATGCCCTTCTGGCGCAGGATGTTGGCGTCGGTGGCGCCGCTGGTGTTGCAGGCGCCCTCGTACGGGCGGCCTTCGACGGCCTCCCACGCTCGACCGCACGACTGCACGATCCAGGTGTCGGGCGGCGTGCTCGTGCCGGGGATCGACAGCGTCATCTCCCAGGACAGGTCGAGTTCGGGGTGGGCGGTCCGCATGGCGTCGACGGCGCCCATGAATTGGCGCCTGACCTCGGCCGGCGTCGTGCGGGGACTGACCCGCACGTCGATGTCGACCACGCATTCGGCCGGTGACAGCGACGCAGTCCGCGACCAACCGCCTTCGATGTGGCCGATGTTGGCCTGCGGCGCGACCAGCCCCGACGTGTTGGCCGCGGCGTACTCCGGGAACCACGCTTCGAGGGCCTGGACGACGGTCGCCGCGTCGACGATCGGGTTCTTGAAGGCGATGCGGTGCCGGCTTCCGACGTAGGAGAATCGTCCGTGGACGCGGATGCGGAACCAGCACAGCCCGACCTCCTCCCAGTCCACGGTCCACCCCGGTTTGGCGATGATGGCGAAGTCGGGGTACACGCCCTGCTCGAGCATGAACGAGCAGCCGTTGCCCTGGCCTGCGTTGTTGCGGGTGACGGTGTCGACCGGGCGCCGGTTCGTCGGCATTCCGCCGGCGCCGAGGCCGACGCGCACCGAGCCGCGCAGTGGGACACCGGCTCGGGCGACGGCCTCAGTGGCGGCGACGATGCAGGCGCCATGTCCCTTGGGGTTCGACGCGCCGAGGCCGACGACCCACGGGCCCGAGGTGATCGCCTCCGGGCGCATGTCGGGGCGCAGCTGGGGACCGATCCACGGGACGTCCTCGGCGGCGTTCCCGGCCGTCAGGGTGTCGATCGGCGCGTACAGCAGCAGATCGGGCCCGTCACCGGAACCGTCGAGGCGGCCGACGGCGTTGCCCTGCCGATCGTCGATCGCCTGGTAGCGGCCGTCGAGCCCGGCGTCGGCGAGCACGGCGGCGAGGTGCTGCGCCAAGTCTCGTTCCTCGCCGGTCGGGCTGGGGATGGCGACCATGCCGGCGACGAGCTGGCCCAGGCGGGTCTCGTCGATCTGTTCCCAAGCCTTGTCGAGCCAGCCCTGTTGCTCGGGGCTCAGCTCGAGCCGCTCGATGGAGAGCGAATCGGGAATCACGTGCGGCAACCTTTCTCGCTCAGGCATCCCTCGTCGGACGCCCCACGTCGACGCGAGGGTGGGCGATGGAGCATGGCTGCGCCAGCTTCGCGTGCCGTTGAGCGGATCGGTGACGCGGGCGCGCTCGCCGTGTTGACATCATGATTGGGCCAACCTCACCGACAGGAGCACGCATGGCGGTCCCCGAGCGACTCGAAGCGCATGCCGAGGCGTTGCGGCGCGCCGTCGAGACGGGCCAGCCGGTCGCACCGTTGACCGACAACGATCCCGAGCTCTCCGTGGCCGATGCGTACGCCATCCAGCTGGCCAACGTCGATCACGCCGTCGCTGCCGGACGGCGGATCATCGGCCACAAGGTCGGCCTCACGTCGCGGGCGATGCAGGAGATGTTGGGTGTCGGCGAACCCGACTTCGGCGTGCTGACCGACGACATGCTCATCGACGACGGGGCCGACGTCGACCTCGCGTCGTTGCTGCAACCGCGCGTCGAAGCCGAGATCGCGCTGGTGCTGGAGCGACAGTTGCAGGGCCCGGGAGTGACCGTCGCCGATGCGCTCGGCGCCATCGGCTACGTCGTACCGGCGTTCGAGATCATCGACAGCCGCATCGCCGACTGGCGGATCTCGCTCCCCGACACGATCGCCGACAACGGGTCGAGCGCCCGCTTTGTGCTGGGAGCCCAGCGCACGTCGATCGCCGGGCTCGATCTGCGTCTCATCGGCATGGCGTTCAGCCGCAACGGCGTGTTCGTCGACTCGGGCGCCGGTGCGGCCGCCCTCGGGCATCCGGCGCGGTGCGTCGCCTGGCTGGCAAACAAGCTTGCCGGGTTCGACGTGGTACTCGCAGCGGGCGAGCTGATCCTTCCCGGCGCGCTGCACCGGGCGGTCGACGCCACCCCGGGCGACTTCTTCCTTGCCGAGTTCGCCCAGATCGGCAGCGTGCGCGTGCGCTTCAGCGGTGAGGCATCCGGCCGATGACCCTCGACGAGCAGCGGGTCGCCGAGCCTCGTTCGGGCGCCGGTCGCCGCGCCGGTCGGCGGTCGGAGGGGCGCCTCGACTGGTCGTCGTGGCCGCACTACGAGTCGGCCGCGCTCGGGCTCCGGGGCAGCTGGTGGTACCCGGTGACGTGGTCGACCGACATCGCTCGCCAGCCCGTCGGTGTCGAGCTGCTGGGCACCAAGGTGGTGTTCTACCGCGACAGGGGAACGGTCTACGCGCTGCGCGACCGCTGTCCCCATCGCGGTGTGCCCCTTTCGCTCGGCACGCAAGAGTTCCCTGGCACGATCACGTGCCCGTACCACGGGTGGACGTTCGACCTGGAGTCGGGGATCCTGCGCGCCGTCATCACCGACGGGCCGGATTCGCCGATCTGCGGCAAGGTCGGCGTCGACACGTTCCCCGTCGCCGAGCGTCTCGGCCTGGTGTGGATCTTCATGGGAGACAGCCCCGGCCGGGCCCCCTCGATCGACGTGGCGATCCCCAAGGAGCTGCGAGAGCACCGCTTCAGCATGGGCGGGCGCATCGACGTCCGGCGCGGAGGCTGGCGATTCGCGGCCGAGAACGGCTTCGACGAGGGCCACGCCAAGTACCTCCATCGCACCTCGCTCTGGCGGATGTTCAAGGTGATGCCGACGTGGAGCAGGACGCGCGTGGTGCCGACGGACGAGGGCTGGATCACGCGGGTGCAGGACGAGGTGCACTGGGACGCCGAGTTCACCGGCCTGGGCCGCTGGACGAACCAGCGGTGGTGGCGCCGGGGCGCCAAGATGCTCGGCTCGTCGCCGTCGAGGGCCAAGAAGGCCGACAAGACGATCGCTGCCCTCGACGTCGCCGGCAACCAGCACATCCGCCTGCCGGGCCTGTTGCGCATCGTCCACACGAAGTTCATCCACTACGAGTGGTACGTCCCCGTCGACGAGGATCGCTACCGGTACATCCAGCTGTTCGTCGAGTTCAAGACCGGGCTGGCCGGGGCGCTGTTCAAGGCGCGGTACCTCGGCGCCATCCGCTGGCTGTTCCACGGCCAGTTCACGGGCCAGGACCGGTGGATGGTCGACGTCATGGACTGCCCGCCGGAGCGGCTGTATCGACCGGACGTGTCGATCACCCGCTGGCGGGCGCTGTGCGAGCAGGCGCCGGTGCACGGCATCGCCGTCGTCGATGGACCGACGGACGGCACCGGCAACGTCACGATCGAGGAAGAGGGCGCATGACCATCGAGGATCCGGCGATCGAGCGGGCCTATGCGGCGACACGCGCCGGTCGCATCCACTACGTGCACGCCGGAGACGGGCCGCCGGTGCTGCTGCTGCACCAGACGCCGCGTTCGTGGGACGAGTTCCGCGACGTCGTCCCGCTGCTAGCGGCGACCCATCACGTCTACGCGATGGACAGCCTCGGCTTCGGCGAGTCGTTCAAGCCCGACCACCCGATGAGCATCGAGAAGTGCGGCGAGGCGGTCATCGCCTTCGTCGACGCCATCGGGCTCGAGCGGTTCTCGCTGGTCGGTCACCACACGGGCGGGATCATCGCCGTCGAGGTCGCCGGCAACCACCCGGAGCGGATCGACAAGCTCGTGCTGTCGGGCACCACCTGTCCCGACGGTGAGGGTCGCCATCGCGACTGGCCGGCCATCGACACCGTGGAGTACGCCTCCGACGGCTCGCACCTGGCGGCCCTCTACCTCAAGCGGGCGTCGTACTACCCGCCGGATCGCCCCGACCTGCTCGACCGGTTGGTGCTCGACTGCCTGCGGGTCGGACTCGACCGGGCCGAGGAGGGCCACGACGCGGTGAACTCGTTCAAGATCGAGGTCCCGCTCAAGGGCATCCGGGCCCCGACGCTGCTGCTGTGCGGGGTCGAGGACTGGGCGGCCTACCCCGAGCAGGACAAGTTGGCGTCGTACCTGCCCGGCTGCCAGCGGGTCGAGATCCCCGGCGCCGGTGTCCCCCTCCCCGACCACATGCCGCAAGCCTTCGCCGACGCTGTCCTGGCCTTCCTCGACGCCCCCTGATCGGTACGGTACTAAACCGGAGTCAAGGCCAGAACTGGCCGCGAAATCCACACCGTTCACTGCCGGTCCCCGACCGGGATGCGCACCGTGGCCGAGCCCGTCGCCCCCCGGTCACCGGCGTCGTCGAGCTCGTCGAGGGTGATGGTCACGACGAGGCTGCCGCTGTCGACGGTGACCGAGGTGATGTCGCCGCGGCAGGTGCGGTGCTCGCCGGCGAAAGCCGGGCGCAGGTTGCGCCACGCGAACGCGCTGACCTCGCCGTGGTCACCCATCCAGCGCAACGCCACGCCGAGCAGTTGCTGGCCCCGTAGCGTCGAGTGCACGACAACGCCGCCGTGACCCTCGGAACGGGCGTACAGCTCGTCGTAGTGGATGCGGTGGGCGTTCCATGTCACGGCGCTGAAGCGGAACAGCTGGAGGCGGGTCGGCGCGTACCCGACCGGCGCCAGCTCGGGATCGAGCCCGGCGCGACGCAGCAGCTCCTCCCGGCTCACCGGGGCACCACCAGGATCGTGTCGTCGACGACCGCGAGCGAGGTCTCGCCGTCGGCCACGAACTCGGTCGTTGTCGTGACGACGAGGAAGTCCCCCGTCCGACCAGCCTTGCGCTCCACCGCCCGGAGGCGGCGCCGGGCCTCGACCCGGGTGCCCTCATGAGCTCGGCCGTGGAACGTGATGTCCTGCCCGCCGTGCATCACGTTGACGGCCTCGACCTCCACGCCCGGTGCATCGCGGTGGCTCAGCCCATCCGGTCGGAGCTCGGCCTCGGCCGGGCCCTCGGCCCAGTGCAGCGTTCCGGGCAGGTAGAGCACCGGTGCCGGCGCCAGATCGCCCTCCCGAATCGTCGCTGCGAGCTCGAGGTAGGTCGCGTCGCCGGCGGCAACGGCGAAGCGCAGGAAGTCGCGCCGTCGCGGGGTCCCGAGGTCCTCGACCTCGACGGCACCGAGGCGCATCCGCAGCCGGTCCTCGATTGGCGCCAGCAGGTCGGTCGGACTCACTCGAGGGCCCCTGCCGCCCGCAGCCGGGCGAGCTCGTCGTCGGAGAACCCGTCGAGCTCGGACAAGACATCGTCGGTGTCGGCACCGAGCAGCGGGGCCGGGTCCCAGAGCCCGCCTGGCGTCGTCGACAGGTGGATCGGATCACCCTCGTGGATGAACGGCCCGGCCGCCGGGTGGTCGAGCACCTGGTAGAAGCCGAGGGCCCGCAGCTGGGGGTCGTGCTCCACGAGGTCCCGGCCGTCCTGCACCGCACCGGCGGCGATGCCCGCACCCTGCAGGCGCTCGGCGACGGCCGGCGCCGGGCGGGGCGCCGTCCAGGCGCTGATTGCGGCATCGATCGCCGCCGCGTGCATCGCCCGACCGCCGACTGACGCAAGACGGTGGTCGGCGGCGAGGTCGTTCCGCTCGATCGCCGCGCACAGCGCCCGCCACGACGGCTCGTCGTCGACGGTGATGGCGACCCAACGATCGGGACCGAGGCAGCGGTACACGCCGTTCGGCACGGCGAGGGCCGCGGCGGTACCTCGGCGTTCGGGCGGAGCGCCGAGGGCCGTGCGGGCCAGCAGGCTGTGGCCGATCTGGGAGGCGATGGCCTCCGACTGGGACAGGTCGATGGTCGCGCCCTCGCCCGAACGCCGGCGGATCTCCAGCGCGGCCAAGGTGGCGAGGGCGGCGTGGTGTCCGGCCACGATGTCGGCGAGTCCGTGCACGACAGGCGTCGGTCGCTCGCCGTCGGTGGCCAGGCCCGTGAAGCCGGCGAGCGCGGCCATGACGTCGGCGTAGGACACGTAGTCCTTCCACGGGCCAGTCGCGCCGAGGCCGGACATGCTCACGGCAATCAGGCCGGGGTTGGCCGCCCGGAGGTCCGACGCGCCGATGCCCAGCCGATCGAGTGCGCCGGCGCTGAAGTTCTCGATGACGACGTCGGCCTGCGCCGCGAGGCGCCGGAACGTCTCGATGCCCTCGGGGAGGCGCAAGTTCAGCGTGATGCTGCGCTTGTTGCGATTGACGTTGTTGAAGTAGCCGCTGGTGTCCGGATCGAACGCCCCACGCGAGAGGTGCGAGAACCGCGAGAATCGGGTCGGATCGGGACGATGGCGCGATTCGACCTTGACGACGCGGGCGCCATTGTCGGCGAGGATGCGCGTCGCGTACGGCCCGGCGAGGACCCACGTGAGGTCGAGCACGGTGACGTCTTCGAGGACGCCACGGGTGACCCCCGGCCCGTCAGCTGGCGATCGCGCCGGTGGCGACCACTCCGGCCCGGGCCCACCGATCGGCGTGACGACCCGTCGCCCGGCGCGCCGGTGCAGCGGCGGCGCCACATCGACTCCCTCGTGGCCGTCGAACGACACCGGTACGAGCGCGCCCCGCGCCAGCAGTTGCGGGCTGGTCGCCACCTCGTCGAGCGTCAGCACGGACGCCCACGGCAGCCGCCGCGCCTGCGCCTCGTGGAAGACCGTCTCCCGAGGACGCGAGCGCGTGAACGCCTCGATCACGTCGAACACGTGCGTGCGCTGGTGCTGGAGCTGCTCCGGATCGCGGAAGGACTCGCCGCGCAGGTCGCCGGCCTCGCCCGACGCGTCCATCCACTGCAGCAGGCCCTCCCCCATCCGGGGGTTGCCACCGAGACCGCCGGCCAGCCATCCGTCGGCGGCCCGGAACAGCCGGTGGGGGGCGATCGGGTGCGTCGTGCCGGTGCGCGTCGCCGCACCGTCGGTGTGGATGTACAGCAGGGCGCCCGTCTCGAGGGTGGCGGCGACGCACTCCAGCGCCGACACGTCGATGCGCTGACCGGCGCCCGTGCGCCGCCGAGCGGCCAGGGCGAGGAGCACGCCGATGACCCCGTTCAGCCCCGTGAGGTGCCAGGCCTGATCGGCGGGCGGCGCCTGGGGAGGACCGTCGGGCCATCCGATCTGGGCCATCACCCCGCCGAGCGCGCTGACGACGAGGTCCGACGCCCGCCAGTGCGCCCGCGGACCGGTCGGGCCGAACGGCGAGCACACGAGGTGGATGAGATCGCCACGTCCCTCGAGGCTCGACGGGTCCGGGCGCGTGCTGTGCGGCGTGGTCGCCTCGATGACGACGTCGGCGGCGGCGAGCAAGCCGGTCAGTCGATCCGAGCCGTCGAGCTGGATGCACTGCTTGCCGGCGTGGTGGTGGGCGAACACCGCTCCGCCGGCGAGCGACCGGCTCGGCGAGCCGCCCGGTGGTTCGACGAGCACCACGTCGGCGCCCATCTCCCACAGCAGTCGACCGGCGTGGGCGGTGAGCGGGCTGTCGAACTCGAGCACGCGCAACCCGGCGAGCGGGTCGTCCTCCGGCCTGCTGTCGGTCACGCCGTCCGCCAGTCTCCTGCTTGCTCGATCGAGTGGGCCAGCCGGTAGATCTCCCGCTCGCCGGCATGGGGTCCGACGATCATCATCCCGACCGGCAGCCCGTCGGACAGCCCGACCGGCACCGACAGCGCCGGGTGCTCCGTGGGGTTGAACGGCGCGGCGTTCGTGATCGGCGCGAAGCCCGGCGCCAGCAACCCCTTCCGATCGGCGTCCACGTCAGGCAGGGCGTGGGCCTTCGTCGGGCTCGTCGGCAGCACGAGCAGGTCGACGCCCGACAGCGCGCCGTCGTAGGCGGCCCGCAAACGGCGCACGACGTTCTGAGCCCGGGCGTAGTAGTGCATGCCGTAGTCGTCGATCAGGTAGCGGCCCATCAGCACGGCCATCTTCAAGATGTCGGGGAACTCGTTGCCGTTGCCCATGGTGGCGCGATGGCGGTCGATGAGGCTCGTCGGTTGGAAGCCGGGCGCACCCGTCGTGCACCCCGTCTGGTCGAACAATTGCGAGATGACGCCCTCGACGGCGATGGGGATCCACGCCGACATGCCGACGCGATGCTCGGGGACGGACACCTCGGTCACCTCGACGCCGAGCTTGGTGAGGTTCTCGGCCGCCCGGCGCACCATCTCGTCGACGTCGCCCTCGGAGTGGTCGTGGCCGAAGCCCTCGGTGAGGATGCCGACCCGCACGCCGTCGACGGAGCCGCCCAGGGCGTCGAGGTAGCCGCCCGTGGGCATCGGTCGCTGCCGCGGGTCGAGCCCGTCGGGGCCGGCCAGGACGTCCAGCAGCAGCGCGTTGTCGGCGACGGACGACGTCATCGGCCCGAGGTGGTCGAGCATCGTCTCGACCGCCATAGCCCCGGTGTAAGGCACGAGGCCGTACGTCGGCTTCATGCCGTACAGCCCGCAGAACGACGATGGCACGCGCACCGATCCGCCTTGATCGCCGCCGATCGCCAGGTCGGCGATGCCTCCGGCGACGAGCGCCGCCGACCCTGATGACGACCCGCCCGTCGAGTAGCCGTGCTTCCACGGGTTGTGCGTCTGGCCCAGCGCGTTGGTGTGGCTGCTGCCCGAGAAGCAGAAGTACTCGCAGTTCGACTTGCCGGTGATCGTCGCCCCGGCTTCGAGCAGGCGGTCGACGACGGTGGCGTCGAACTCGGGCACGTAGCCCTCGAGGGTCGAGGCACCGTTCATCATCGGCACGCCGGCGACGGCGATGTTGTCCTTGACGGCGACGGTGCGACCGGCGAGCGGTCCATCGTCGTTGCCGTGGATCTCGGTGCGCCAGTACCAGGCGTTGAACGGGTTGTCGGGCGGGGCCGGCCGGAACCCCGGCGTGCGGGCGAAGCGGACCGGTGGCGGCTCGTCGGACATCGATTCGAGCGGCCGGTAGTACGTCCGCAGGGTCTGGTCGATCTGTTCGGCGAAGAACTCGGCGGCATCGCGTTCGAGGTCGATGCCGACGGCGGCACCGATCGACTGCAGGCGCCCGGCACCGGGTCCGTTGGGCATTGATGCTCCTTGTCGGGGAACTGGGGAACTGGGGGCGGGGACTCAGCGTCGTTCCCGCAGGAACGCGATCGACATGGGGTTGTACAGCTCGGCGCGCTCATGCTGCGGCCAGTGCCCGCACTCGGCGTACAGCTCGAGCCGGGATCCGGGGATGTGCTCGTGCATGGCGCGGGCTTCGGGCACGTCGCCGAAGGGGTTCTCGTTGCCCCAGATGATCAACGTCGGCGTGCCGGCCAGGCGGGCCAGTCGATCGGGCCGCAGCAGGTTGCGCTGGCGCGTCTCCATGTCCTGCAGGCACAGCAGGTGATGGATGTTCTTGCGGAACGAGGGCGTGTGATAGATGCGGTGCCGGATGTCGACGAGCTCGTCGGTGACGTTGCCCTCGACGTGGTGCATCAGCAGCTCGAGCCGCGAGCGCGTGAGCTCACGGTCGTCGAGCTCGACGGCCCGCAGCGTCGAGGTGCGGATGCGTTTCATCACCTCGGGGTTGGCTTTCGTCCCGCCGGCGGCGATCAGTTGCAGCGTGAGGACGCGCTCGGGGTGGTCGCTGGTCAGCCAACCCGACGCCCAGCCACCGAGCGACTCACCGGCGAGGTGGACGCGCTCGATGCCGCACGCGTCGAGGTAGCCGAGCACGTGCTCGACGTAGCGTGGGATCTCGTAGTCCTCGTCGGCTCCGTCGGTGTAACCGTGGCCGAGCAGGTCGATGGCATGGCAGCGGAACCCGGCGTCGACGTGGGCGACGATGTTCCGGCTGAACGCTTCCAGGTGGCCACTCGTGCCGTGCAGGAAGAGCACGTCCTCGCCGTCGCCGGCGACGAGAGCGCGCGTCCCGATGCCGCCGACGTCGACGCGGTCGAGCGTGAAGGGGATGCCGGTGAGGTCGGTCCAGATCGTCATGAGGGCTCCGTGGGGTCGTCGATGACCGCGACGGCCATCCCTGTCTTCCATTCGGGCATGGCCGAGTACTGCAGGGTGCGTCCCGGCGCGTGCCCGCACGCCGCGGCCAGGACGAGCCAGTTGCGCAGCTCGTTGGCCCCGTTGCCGCCGCGGCTGACGAGCTCGTTGTCGAGCTCCGGTTGGGCGACCCAGCGCTCCAGCTCGCCGGCGGCGAGGGCGGCGAGGAAGTCGGCGTCGAAGTCAGTCGCCAGGCGGACCGCACCGCCGACGACGATGCCCCGCCTTCGCGCTTCGAACTCCTGCCAGCGACCCCGACCCTCCACCCAGGACGTCACGAGGAACTCGTCGTCGTCGCTCTGCGGATGCCGCCAGTCGGGCAGGGCCAGCGAGTGGGACAACCCACCCGAACCGATCAGGGCGACGCGGCGATCGCTCTTGGCCAGGGCCCTTCCGAGCGACCAGCCGAGGTCGAGGCATCGTTGCAGGCGGGGCAGGGGAGGCGCGAAGGCGTTGATGACGAGCGGCACGACCGGCAGGACCTGCTCGGCCAGCACGTACTGGATGGCGTGGGTGATGCCGTGGTCGATCGTCAACTTGGCCGAGAAGGCGACGTCGAAGTCGTCGGCGAGCAGCGCCTCGAGGAGCTCGCGGCCCAACGCCGGGTCGGACGGCAGCAGACCTTCCGGTGTTCCGTGCTCGCCGGCACCGAACACCTCGCCGACTCCGAGCGTGAACGCCGGCATGAGATCGAGCCAGAAGCCACGGAAGTGGTTGGGGCCGACGATCACGGCGACATCGGGTCGGGCGGCGCGCACGATGTCGCCGGCCTCGGCGAGGCCGTTGCGGAAGGCGATCGCCAGGTCGTTGTCGGCGACGGCGTCCCAATGGGTGTTCATCAACGTCGTGTGTGACGCCCCGACGCCCACGACGATCACGAAGTTGCCTCCCGCCCGTTCATTCGCTGGTACCGACCCAGGTGCCGGTGGTTCGGGTGAGCAGGTGCACGAGCTGCTTGCGGAAGACCACCGCAACCGCGCCGAGCACTCCCACAGTCAGAAGCTTGACGGTCATACTTCGTGCTCCAGATCGAGGAAGCTGCTGACGACGCGATGGAAGTCCGCCGGTCGCTCCTCTTGGAGGTGGTGGGACGCGTGGTCCATCACGTAGAGGTGCCCGCGCGGGACCATGCCCGCCAGCATGAGGGGATAGTCGGGGGTCAGGAAGCCGTCGTACATGCCCCAGCAGAAGAGCACCGGGCACTCGATCGACTTGAGCTCCGCGTTGAGGTCCTGGCGGTCGCCGCGCCGGTCGTCCGACGCGGCGGCGAGCGCCATCTCCTCCGGATCGAGGCTCTGCCCGTAGCGCATCGACACCGTCTCGTCGGGGATGCGGCGCTCGTCGTACCACTCGAGGCGCACCATCAGCTCGCGCATCTTCTGCCACGAGGGACCGTGACCGCCGTAGTAGCGGTCGCGGGCGTTGCGCCCGCGGCGCCCTTCCTCGGGCAACGGACCGTTGGGGGCGTGCAGCACCGGCATCGAGCCGGTCACGACGAGCGAGTGGGCCCGTTCGGGCCAGTTGGCGGCGAAGTCGAGGGCGATCGTGCCGCCCCATGAGTTGCACACGAGGTCGGCATCTTCGATGTCGAGGGCGTCGAACAGGTCGACGAGCGAGCGGGCGTGATAGTCCCACATCGGACCCGTGATCGTCGGCTTGGCCGTGCGGCCGTACTGCAGCAGGTCGATCAGCTCGCAGCGCCGATCCTTGGCGAAGGCGTGGGCGACCGGCCCGAAGTCGCTCCACCCGGTGCAGCCCGGACCGCCCCCGTGGAGGAAGACCGTCGGTCGACCGGCGCCGAGCGTCGTGACGTAGTAGTCGTGCGGTCCGGCGCTGACGAGGCGGCCCTCGGGCGCGGGTGGCGCGGCGAGGCTCATGCCGTCGGGTCCGTGACTGCCCGCGTGAACGGGTTGCCCTCCTCGACGAGCCGGCGCCACTCGATCAACGAGATGTCGGGGCGGTACAACCGCTCGGGCGGGGCGTTCGTGGACGCCACCATCCAATGATCCTGGTCCGAGAAATTGCCGTGGAAGAGCCAGCGGATGACGCCGAGGTACTTGATGAAGAACAGCGCTCGTCCGAGCCCCGTCCGGAACTGCACCATGACGCCGACGTAGCGCGTGCGGCCGGCCTCGATCGGCACGTAGAACTCGTAGTGGATGAAGTTCGGGTAGGCGATCCGGAGCATCCCCGGAAGGGCGAGCGAGGCGAAGCCGGCGAACCGGCGCGACTCGATGTACGGGTCGTTCTTCTTCGCCCCGCCCGTGTTGCCGAGCATCTTGCCCTGGGCCTGCTTGGGCTTGAGCTTCCACCATCGGTCGTTGGTCCAGCGACCGAGACCGGGGTAGTCGGCATCCCAGTGGCGCTCGTCCTCGATGCGGAAAATCCAGCGGCCGTACCGCTCGACGTGGATCTTGTTCCAGGTCGGCATGACCTTGAACAGCCGCCAGTACGAGTGACGGTGCAGGTACTTGGCGTGGCCTTCGTCGAACCCGTTCTCGGCGAACAGCCGCCAGTCACCGGTGCGCTCCTCGATGCGGCCCCCGATGTTCATCGACGGCGGGTCGGCGAGCTCTTCGGGAAGCTGATCGGTGAGCGGGTGCGGCTCGCCATCGCCGATGAAGACCCACACCAGGCCGAGCGCCTCGTCCGTCGGGTACGTCCGCACCGCCACCTTGCCGCACATCGGCGAGTCGGGTCCGTCCGTGATCACGGCGACGAGTCCGCCCGTGGCGAGGTCGTAGGTCCAGCCGTGGTACGGGCAGGAGAGCGTGCCGGGGAACTCCTCCCTGCCCAGCGACAGGGGCACCCCGCGGTGAGGGCACCGATCGTTGAGCGCGTGCACCCGGCCGTGCTGGTCGCGCATGAGCACGATGTTGGTGGCGCAGATACGTACCGCCCGCGGATCTCGTCCGACCTCGGCCGCCCAGGCGACGGGATACCAGAAGTCCCGCAGGCCGTCGGCGGCGGCGTCGTACGCCGGCCACGACGTCCAGTCCATCCGGCCCTGGGACGTTCGTGGACTGCCCCGGGGCCGGGCCGGCCGCGACACGCTGACATCGGTCACGTCGCAAGTATGGAGTTGCTCGGCGCCGGAGGCCGCACGCGTCGGTCCGCTCTGCGGACCGCGCGCCTCGCCCCACCGTTGCCCGCTGGTTGGCGGGGATACTCGATGCCTACGTCTCGACGGGAGATCAGGCATGAGCGTGGACACGCCGGTGATGTCGGAGGCGCGTCGTGGCCACCCGTAGCGTCGACCCGGCCCAACTCGGGGCGGTGGTCTTGGCCATCGCTCTCGGCGGTCGGCGCACTGGCGATCCCCCTGGCCGGCCTCGAAGGTCCTCTCGACAAGCCGGCGCGCGCCCCCACGCCGGGCCTCCGGCCCGGACCGACCTCGTCGGGTCGTCCCACGGCCACCTGACGGCTCAACACTCCATAGGTACGTCGGTCGGTCGCAAGCCTGAGGTCGTAGCGCTGGCGTGGAGCCGGGTTCGGGACGTCGTCTGGGAACGTCCACTCGAGGCGTTCCGGGATCGAGCTGGTTTAGCGTGTCGTAGCAGTCGTGGAGCGCTGGTCCGAGCGGCTCTCCGGCACGCCAGCTGCCGCTCGACGCTCGGGTGGTCACGCGTCGTTTGGGGCCGCGTCCGTGTCGACCTCGTCGGTGAGCTTCTCCAGCTCGTCGTCCAGCTCGCTGCTCGTGGGCAGCGTCTGATCGATGTCAGCACCCAGCATCGTCGCGG
>JBPCJW010000031.1:0-7976 GCA_051004915.1 Ilumatobacteraceae bacterium | reverse complement strand
TTCCCGGTGCTGATGGGCATCAGCTTCGAGGTGGAGGAGGGCGAGACGGCCGTCCTTTTCGGGCTCAACGGCGCCGGCAAGACGACCACGGTGGCGACGATCGCGGGGTTGCTCAAGCCAGACTCCGGGTCGATCCGCTTCGCCGGCGAGGAGATCGGCGGTCGGGCGACGACCAAGCTCGTCAGTGGCGGGATCGCCCTGGTCCCAGAGGGCCGGCGGGTCTTCCCGGCGCTCAGCGTGGCCAACAATCTGCGCCTCGGCGCGTGGACGAAGCGACGCGACCGGGCCATGATCGACGAGCGGCGCGAGCTCGTCTTCGAGTACTTCCCGCGACTCGCCGAACGAGAGGGCCAGGCCGCCGGCACGCTGTCGGGGGGCGAGCAGCAGATGCTGGCGATCGGGCGGGCGATCATGTCGAAACCCAAGCTGCTGCTGATCGACGAGGCGTCGCTCGGGCTCAGCCCGGCGCTGGCCAAGGTTGTGTTCGAGGTCGTCAGCAAGATCAACGACGACGGCGTCACGGTGGTCATCGTCGAGCAGAACGTCGGCGTGCTGCCGTACGCCGATCGGGCGCTGATCATGGAGAAGGGGACCCTGATCTTCTCCGGGGTCGGCGACGAGATCCAGAGCGCCAACCTGCGCGAGACCTATCTCGGGGGAGAGCACGAATGAGCTGGAGGACAGCACGATGAACACCCTGTGGTCGCGCCTCGGCGGCGTGCTCGGCATCGCCTACTGCGTCGCCGGCTTCTTCCTCATCTTCCTCGGCTGGAACGGTGCGGCGACCTACGATCGCGTGCCGGCCCAGCTGCCGTACGTCGTGTCGGGTGGGTTCGGCGGTCTCGGGCTGATCGTGCTCGGGTCGGCGCTGATCATCGCCCAGAGCCGGCGGGGCGCAGGCGTTGTCGTGACCGCACCGACCGCAAGCTCAGCAGCGGCGCCGGCCGCCGTCGAGCTGGGCGGAGCGGAAACCGTCGTCGCCGGTCCCACCAGCTACCACCGTCCCGGCTGCCGGGTGATCGAGGGTCAAGCCGACCTGACGACGATGACGCTCAGCGCGGCGTCAGCGTCGGGCCGCACCCCCTGCCGGGTCTGCACACCGACGACGTTGTGAGTGGTGCCGAAGCGGCGCCGTGTCTCGCTGCGGTCGGGGCCAAACCGTCGATGACGTCTTGAACCGCGGTCAGCTGTCGAGCACGAGGCCGATGTCCGACGCGATCTGGCGGGCTTCCGCCTCCAAGCGGTGTGCTTCGTCGGCGTCGCCCTTCGCGCTGCGCTGGCGCAGCACCCTCGCCAGATCACGCCGGGCCCTGGCCTCGTGCGGGCGGGTGCCGTGGGCCACGTTCTCGGCTACGCCCTGGCGCAAGTAGCGCTCGGCCGCGCCCAGATCACCGGCTGCCAGCGCGGCCTGCCCGGCGTACCCGCTGACCGGACCGATGCAGATGCCGGCCAGCCCACTGACCGCCACCCGACCGACATACGGCTCGAGCGCACGCTGCAGCACGAAGCTGCGCACTGGGTCACCGAGGGCGTCGGCGACCTCGACCAGCGTGCACACCTGCGGCAGGAACATCTGGTTGCGTCGCAGCTGCACGCCGTCGGGTCGGACGAGCTCGGCGAGGACCTTGGCCGCGTCGTCGTGGCGTCCGGCGTCGATCAACCCACGCACCAGGGCCACCTGCCACATTCGCAGGCGCGGGTGCAGGGCGACCATCTTCTCGCTCTCCGCGACCGTCGACGGCAGCCGTCCGAGGTCGGCGGCGAGCCGGTACCAGATGCCGGCGTAGGCGATCTCGGCGTTCACCCCGTGCGAGCGCACGCCGCGTGCCAATGCGTCGTCGGCCATCCGCTGGGCGTCCTCGTACCGGCCGGTGGCCAACAGGCGCGCCGCGTCCATGAACATGCCGTAGACCTCGAACTGTGTCAGGTGGAGGTCGGCGGCGCGCGTCCGGAACGTGGCCAGCATGGCCAGGTGCTCGTCGACGCGGCCGAGCTCCATGAGGTCGGTCAGCGCGAAGAGCATCGCCGTCAGCTCGAGCGGCGCGTTCGAGGCACGCCCGGCTTCGCGCACCGCGATGAATGCCGCCTCGCTGCGCGCCGGCAGCTCGTCCAGCTCGGAGAGCGCCAGCCTGCGGGCCAGCTGGGCGGACGCCCTCAGTTCCGGGTCGTCACGGGCGCCGGCGATCTCGATCGCCTCCTCTGCCAGCGCTCGGCGCCGTGTCGGATCAGCGCTGGGAACGAGGACGGAGGCGAGCATGCTGCGCATGCGGACTCCGTAGCGCCGCTCTTCCCGCGGCAACGCGGCGATGCTCATCTCGAGCAATTCGACCAGTTCGGCGTCGACCGGCTGTCCGATGTCGAAACCGACCCCGGACAACGACATCATCCAGGCCTCGGCCGCTCGCGCCAGCAGGAACGGTTCACCAGTCCGCCGCGCCAGTTCGGCGGCGGCACGTGCCGCCTCGGTCGCCGCCAGGCGGTCACCGACGGCCCGAGCCGTATCACCCTCGAGCAGCGCGAGCTCGAGGTGGTGGCGCGGATCGATCTGATCCGTGACCAGCTCGCGCACGCGGGTCGCCCACATCGCCGCATCCTCGAATGCGGCGATCGACACGGAGTGCCGCCCGGCGGTCAGGCCCGCGGCGACGCGCTTCGACCGGTCGATCAGCGCGCCGGCTTCCAACAGGTGGTGCGCCCGGCGTGACGGCGACGCGTTCGGCTCACTGTCCTGCTCGAGCGCTTCGCCGAGGCGCCGATGCAGATCGAGGCGGCGAGTTCTGCCGAGACGGTCGCGCACGGCCTGGCCGATGAGCGCATGCGGCAGTGCCAGCCTCCCGGCGCCGTCCTCGACCAACAGGCCCGCTGCGACGGCATGATCGGCCGCATCGAGCAGCCGGTCACCGTCCAAGCCACTTGCCGCGACGAGCACTGGCAGGGTGGCTGCCTGGCCAGCGACGGCGGCAAGGTTGAGCACCTGGGTGACAACAGGATCGAGCCGGTCGAGGCGGACGCCGAGCATCACGCGTACCGACTCGGGGAGGTCGGCGGCGAGCTCGCCGTGAGTGTGGCGGATCAGCTCCGTCAGGAAGAACGCGTTGCCGCCGGTCGCTTCCCGCAGGTCCGCCGCATCCGCGACGTCCCGACCACTCAGCGCGAGCAGCTCGCCCACCTGGTCGGTGGCCAGCCCCTCGACGGCGATGCGCGTCAGGCTGCCCTCGCGCGCCAACGTGGCAGCGACCCGGTCGACCTCGGGCGTCGGGTCGTCGGACGGCGCGCGGACCGTCGCCACGACCATCACGCGCGACGTCAGCTCGTGACGCAGCACGTGCTCGATCATCTTCAGCGACGGCGCGTCGGCCCACTGCACGTCGTCGAGCACGATCAGGATCGGATGTTCTCTCGACTCCTCGTGGAGGACCTCGGCGACGGCCTCGAACAGGAGGTAGCGCTCGACGGTCGGATCGGGGCGATCCAACCGCACGCCGGGCACGAGCTGGTCCAGCTCGGGGAGGAGCAGAGAGAGGATGCCGCGGTCGGTCGCCACCCGGCGGCCGGCCTCCGGTGAGACCGTGCGCAGCGCGGCCCGCAACGCCTCGACCATGGGCTCGAACGGCACGATCGCCTCCGGGGTGGCCCGCCCCCACAGCACGATGCCTCCGAGCTCGTGCACTTCGGCGGCGAAACGGGCGGCCAGTCTGGACTTGCCGGCGCCCGCCTCACCAGCGAGCACAGCGAGGTTGCGCTCGCCCGAGGTCACCGCCAGCCATCGGCGGTGCAACGTCGTCAGCTGGGCGCGACGCCCGACGAACGCGGCGGTCCCTGCCCGCTGTGCCGGCCCAGGGAGCGCGACCGGCGAGGGATCGCCGTTCGACGTTGCGATGGTGGATCCCGACGATGGCAGTGGAGCGGCCGCCGCAGCGGGCTCGGCGGAATGTGATCTGGCGGCGGTCACCGGCAGCGGCACCGCCGGCGCAGCCAGCTGTGGATCGTGGTTGAGGATCGCCGACTGCAACGCGACCAACGCCGGTGACGGGTCCAGGCCCAGCTCGTCGGCCAACACACCTCGTGTGCGGGAGAACGTGCGCAGCGCATCGGCCTGCCGGTCAGACCGATAGAGGGCGATCATCAACTGCCGAGCAAACCCCTCGCGCAGCGGGTTCTCGTCGAGCGCCCGCTCCAGCCCGGCCGCCGCCTCGCCGTGGCGAGCCGTCGCCAACAGGATGTCGAAGCGCATCTCCAGCGCAGCGAGGCGCAGCTCCTCCCAGCGCACGGCCGCCGAACGGGCCCACTCCTCGTCGGCGACGTCGGCCATCACCGGGCCGCGCCACTCTCCGAGACCCGCATCGAGGAGGCCGAGCCCGTCCACCGAGATGCCGAGCGCTCTGGCTTCGCCGACCCGGTCCTCGAAGCGCGCCGCGTCCAGTGCATCGCGGTCGATCGCCAGCAGATACCCCGGACCTTCGCGGCGCAGGGCCTGGGCGTTGCCCAGCGCTCGGCGCAGCAGCGACACGTAGCTCTGCAGCGTGTTGACGGCGGTGGCCGGCGGATCCCCGCCCCACACGTCGTCGACGAGGCGGTCGACCGTCACGACATGGCCGACGACGAGGGCCAGGCGGGCCAGGACGGCGCGCTGGCGCGGGCCACCGAGCGATACCGGCTCGCCGTCCCGCTCGGCCGTGATCGGTCCGAGCAAGCGGATGTCGAGCGTTCGTCCTGCCGGCCGGGCAGGCCCCGCCGCACCCACCGTCACGGGCTCCAACTGTACGAGGTTTGCGGTCTCCGCCGGCGCAGACGCGGTGAGCGATGAGCGCGGTGGACGCCCCCATCGCTCACCGCACGATGGTGGGCCCGCTACCGATCGGCAGCGGCTCCGAGAACCGGACGTCAACGCATCTGTCGGTAGCGTGCCGGGCAGTGGGGAGTCGGCACTTTCGCGCCGGTGTGGTCGCCGTCGTGCGCCGGCCCGACGGCTGGGTGTTGGCGTTCGAACGGGCCGACGTGCCGGGAAGCTGGCAGCTCCCACAGGGCGGTCTGGAGCGGGCCGAGGCGCCGGTCGACGCCGTCTGGCGCGAGCTGGGCGAGGAGACCGGCCTCGGTCCCGACGACGTCGAGCTGCGTGGCGAGCACCCCGAGTGGCTGCTCTATCAGTGGCCGGCCAACGTGGTCGGTGACAGCGCGCGGCTCGGACAGGTGCACCGTTGGTTCTTCTTCGCCCCCCGTCGGGACGAGATCGAGCCGACGCCAGACGGGCGCGAGTTCCGGGCGTGGCGGTGGGCCGATCCCAACTGGCTGGCGGAGCACGTCGTGCCGTTCCGCCGACCCGCCTACCGGGCCGGCCTGCTGGGTCCGGCGGCTCGCACCCCGACCGGCTCGTGAGCACCGATCTCTTCTCGGACGCCGTCGAGCAGCGGCTGCGCAGCCAGGCGCCGCTGGCCGCCCGGCTGCGGCCGCGCACCATCGACGACGTCGTCGGGCAGCCGCACCTGCTCGGACCTGGTCGGCCGCTGCGCCGCCTGGTCGAGCAGGATCGCCTCTCCTCCGTGTTGCTGTGGGGACCGCCGGGCACCGGCAAGACCACGCTCGCCCTCGCCGTCGCCGGCACGACATCGCGCGTCTTCGAGCAGCTCTCGGCGGTGACGGCCGGCGTCAAGGACGTGCGCGAGGTCATCGAGCGGGCCCGGCAGCGACTCGGCGAGCACGACCGCGGGACGATCCTGTTCCTCGACGAGATCCACCGCTTCAACAAGGCCCAGCAGGATGCGCTGCTCCCCGCCGTCGAGGACGGCACGCTGGTGCTCATCGGCGCGACCACCGAGAACCCGTTCTTCGAGGTCAACCCGCCGCTGCGCAGCCGCTCGACGCTGTTCCGGTTGGAGCCGCTCGGACCGGACGACCTGCGGGTACTCGTCGAACGTGGTCTGCAGGCGCTGGCGACGACGGCCAGTGACGAGGCGGTGAAGTTGCTCGTCGAGCGCAGCGGCGGTGACGGTCGCCAGGTGTTGACTTCGCTGGAGGTCGCCGCCGCGCTGTCGCACCCGAACCCAGTCGAGCTGGTCCACGCCGAGGCGGCGTTGAACACGAGCGCGGTGCGCTACGGGCGTGACGATCACTACGACGTCGTGAGTGCGTTCATCAAGTCGATGCGCGGGTCCGATCCCGACGCCGCCGTGTACTGGTTGGCGCGGATGCTGGAGGCCGGTGAGGACCCTCGGTTCATCTGCCGGCGGATGGTCATCTTCGCCAGTGAGGACATCGGCATGGCCGATCCGCAGGCCCTCGTCGTTGCGATCTCCGCCGCCCACGCCCTCGAACTGGTCGGTCTGCCGGAAGCCCAGCTCAACATGAGCCAGGCGGCGATCCACCTGGCGACGGCGGCCAAGAGCAACTCGGCGGCCGAGGCGATCTGGCGGGCACGCGGCGACGTCGCCGGCGGTGCGCTCGGCGAAGTGCCGGCCCCCCTGCGCAGCACCGGCTACCAGGGGGCCGCGTCGCTCGGCCATGGCGTGGGCTACGAGTACCCTCACGCCCACGAGCACGGCTGGGTCGATCAGCAGTACCTGCCCGACGCGCTCGTCGGTCGCACGTGGTACCGCCCGGGTGACGACGGCGAGGAGCGAGCCGTCGGCGAGCGGCTGCGGGCACGGCGGGCGTCGGGATCGCAGACAGGAGACCAGGAGTGAGCAGATGACCGAGAGAGTCTTCGGGCGAGCGAATCAGCAGCGCGGTCCTTGTGGTCATGGCCGAGTACTTGTTGCGCTCCTTCCCGGCGTCACCGCCCACTGTGAGGTTCATACATGACCGCCGGCGAGGCCTTCTTGATCGTTGGTGGCGTGCTGTGCGGGCTGGCGTTCGCCGCACTGGCGATCACCCTGCTGCGGGTGTTCGACGCGTTGCGCAGCCTGCGTCGCGAGGTCGCCGACGTGCGCACGGAGACCGGGCTGCTGCTGGAGGAACTGCGCGCGTCGAGTGCCGACGCCCGCGACGTCATCGACGAGGCGCGCCTCGACCTCGCTCGGTTCGATCGGGTCCTCGGCTCGGCCGAGGCGATCAGCGGGGCGGTCGGGCGGAGCAATCGAGTGGCCCGCACGACGCTGTCGGTGCCGATGATCAAGGCTGCCGGGCTGGCCACCGGCACGTCCCGCGCCGTCCGCCGCCTGCGCAGGGGGGCGTGACGGTGCGCAAGGTCGTGTGGTTCGCCGGCGGCGTGGCGGCCGGCGCGGCGGGAGCCGGCTACGCCAGGCGCAAGGTCGTCGCCACCGCTCGCCGCATCGCGCCGACGAACGTCGCTCGTATGACCGTCAACTCGGTGCGCCGCTCCGGCGGGCGAGTCGTAGACGCGGTACGCGAGGGGCGGTCGGCGGCGCAGCTGCGCGAGCGTGAACTGCGCGCCGAGCGCGACGGTCGGTTGGTGCGGCTGCACGACCACCTCCACCCCGAAGACGAGGTGCTCGTCGACGGCGAGCCGGTCGAACCCGGCCGCGTCATCCTGTTGCGTCGTCCCGACCCGTGATGGCCACGGTCGAGCAGCTGGTCGGCGACCTGCGGCGGGCGCTGTCCTCCGAACGGGTCCGCGACGGACGGACCGAGCTGTCGCTGTACCGCCACGACGCGTCGAACCTCGAGGGCGCGGCGGTCGCCGTGTGCTTCCCCACGACGACGGCGGAGGTTCAGGCGTGCGTGGAGATCGCCACCTTCCACGGCGTGCCGTTCGTCCCGCGGGGTTCCGGGACCGGGCTCGCCGGGGGCGCCGTCCCACCGGACGGCGCGATCGTTGTCTCGACCACGAAGATGGGCGAGATCCTCTCCGTCGACGTTCCCGGCCGTCGGGCCTGGGTCCAGCCAGGCGTGCTCAACCTCGACCTCAGCCGGGCCGTCGTCGACAACAGTCTGCACTTCGCCCCCGACCCAAGCAGCCAGCAAACGTGCTCGATCGGCGGCAACGCAGCCACAAACTCCAGCAGTCCGCACTTCCTCGC
>JBPCJW010000030.1:0-6533 GCA_051004915.1 Ilumatobacteraceae bacterium | reverse complement strand
CGGCGCCGAGCGGGCCGAGGAACTGTACGAGGAACAGGCGCAGGGACGCGAGGAGCAGGCAGCTCGCCACGGCGACGAGATCGATCCCGACCAGGGCCAGTCGGCATACAAGAGCTGACGCCTTCCTAGTCGGAAGGCATGCTCGGGAACTGATGGAAGAAGCTGGTTGCCGCCATGCCCGAGTTGCCAGACGTCGAGCACTTCAGGCGACTGCTTGCTGCTCGGCTCATCGGCACGGCTCTATGTGAGGTCGGCGTGTTCGACGAGTCCGTCATCCGCAACGCCACCTCTCCGCAGCTGCGCAAGGCGGTTCGGGGCCGTCCCTCCAGCGCCGTTCATCGCCCGAGGAAAGTGGCTGCTCGCGAACATCGACGCTCGTGCTCCATTTCGGCATGACGGGCTCGTTGGTCGTCGTGCCGTACGGTGCGACGCGAAATCGATTCAACCGGTTCGCGCTGGTCGGTCAGGACGAGGTCCGCTTCCGCGACAGGCGAAAGCTGGGCGGGGTCTGGCTCGCCAGCGCCAGGGTCGCGATCGATGCGATCATCGGTCCCCAGAGGCCCGATGCCCGCACGGTCTCAATTGCCGAGCTCGCCGCTCGGATCGCAACCCGCCGGGCCATCAAGCCGGTCCTGATGGATCAGCGACGAATCGCTGGGATCGGCAACATGCGGAGCGACGAAGTGCTCTGGTCCGCGGGCAGCCCGACGCGCTCGGCGACGACGTTGGATGCCGACGATCTCGCACGACTCCACTTCTCGATGCGCGACGTGCTGCGCCGATCCGTGCGGGCGGGACACATCCCGCGCACCTCCTCATGGCTGGCGAGTCAGCGCACCGCGGATCAGCCGGTCTGTCCTCGCTGTGGGAGCCGACACGAGCGGCATACCATCTTCCGCGAGGACGTCCCTCTCCCGTCCGACGTGCCAGCGCTAGGGCCTGCGATCCGATCTCGTTGCTCACACGTTGACGCCCTGCGTCGACAGCGCCCGTGCTCTCCGGGTGTCAGCTCGAGCTGGCCTCCTGGCGGGCTCGGTCGGTGCCGTCCTGCACGGCTTCCTTGCCGTGCTCCGCAGCGTCTTTGGCCGTTTCGGAGACCTGCCGACCGCCCTCTGCGGCAGTCTCCTTGACCTGCTGGACGGCGTCCTTGGCTGAGTCCTTGAGGTTGTCGGCCACCTCGTGACCGACCTCTGCCAGCTGCGCCTTGACCGGCTCCGCAGCCTCCAGGAGCTTGCCAGCCGCCTGTACCTCCGTCTTCGACTTCGGCAGCGCAGCGGCAACAAGGAACCCAACCCCGAAGGCGACGGCACCCGCAGCGAGCGGATTTCCCTGCGCCTGCTCGCGTGCGGCCGTCGGCGCGCCGCGCACGGCGTCGACGGCGCCGCCACCGGCCTCGCCGACCTGGCCGGCCGCCGAGCCGGCCCGGTCCGTCACTGCATGGCCGGCATCGGATGCTGTACCCATCAACCGGTCCTTCATCGAGCGAAAACCGTTGGTGATCCGGTTCTTCCTCCGCTCGATGACCCTCCCGGGGCTCACCCGGTCGCCGATCGCGTCGAGCGTGCCACCGAGTTCGGCTCGTGTACCGGCGATCTGCTCTCTCAGCTCTTCTGGGCTTTGACCCATTGTGCGTCCTCCTTGATGCTGCGTGTGGTCTCGGGCAGGGTGCGAACTTCCTTGACGCGCTTGCGACCGAGCGACAACAGCACTGCGGCGGCCGCAGCCCACAGAACGCCGACGAGGGCAAACGCGAGCGCGGTGTCCATGACGTGATCGAGCAACCACGCCAGTCCCGCTGACAGGAACGTCAACGCGAGCAACGCGGAGACCCCGGCGACGACGAACATCGCCGACGCCTTGCCAAGCTTGCCTGCTTCCTCTCGAGCCTCCGTCTTGGCCAGCTCGACCTCTTGCCGAAACAGGGTGCTCATCTCACCGGTCATCTCGGAGAACAGCTCGCCGAGCGATCGGTCGGGGCGTTTCGGCTGGGTCGACAAGTCGACTCCTTCCTCCAGCCCACCTGGAGCGACGGCGCTCACGGGACGTGGACCCCGGTCAGCGTCGGCGTTGCGGCCGACGTCGACGGGATCGCGAGCGGCGGGGCCTCGACCATCGGCACGCTCGGCGATGGCGTCGGCAACTGCCCGCTGCTCGTCGACGACGGACCTGGCTCGCCAGTGCTCCCTCCGCCCGAACGCACGAGTCGGCCAGCCAGGAAGCCGGCGCCAAGGGCAGCTGCGAGGAACACGCCGGGGCGGCGTCGAGCGAAGTCACCGACGTCCTGCAGGACGCCCTCGAACCCTCGGTCGTCGAGCCGAGAGGCATACGAGGAGACCTTCGAGCGAGCTTCTCCCAGGTAGTCGGTCAAGGGACCGGCCTCCTGGGGGCGACCCTCGCTCAGTGCGCCGAGCTGATCGGAGAGTGTCCGCAAACCCTGTGCTGCCTGCTGACCCCGATCGGCTGCCTGAGCACGCAGCTCGTCACGAGCCTGCCCCGCAAGGCCGCTCACCTGACCCTTCGCTTCCTCGATCACCGATCGAGCCTGGTTGGCAGCCTCACCCGCAACGCGCTTGGCCTCGTCTCCCGCCGTCGAAGCGACATCACCGGCCGCCGACTTGGCGACCTCCGCCGTACGACCGACCTTGCCGCCGCCGGCATCGTCGGCCGGATCGCGTAACGGGTCCGACAGTAGGTCTGCATCTCTTCGCTCGTCCATCGTGTCCCTCTGTTGCGCGCCTCGTTCACCGGGATGGCGAGCGATCGGCGGGAACGTGCTTTCCCACCGGCGACACCGGCTACACCGGCAAGCGCGGGCCACATCGGAGAACCCCCGTTCGGGTGACACGGTGCCGGGTTCAACATTGACGTCACGATCCGCCCCGGACGGGGGCGGGTCTCCACACGCCGACAGGTGTGCAGCACGGCGGTCGGCATCGAGCCCGCTCGTCGAGGGCCGTTCACATGCTCCGCGGTGTCGAGAGCACCGTCAGCCGACGCAGAACTCGTTGCCTTCGGGGTCGGCGAGGGTCACCCACACCTGCGGACCCTGGCTGCCGTCCCACAGCTTGGTCGCCCCGAGTCCGAGCAGCCGTTCGACCTCGGCCGCTCGCGTGCCCTCGGCGACGTGCAGGTCGAGGTGCACCCGGTTCTTCACCGTCTTGGCCTCAGGGACCTGCTGGAACAGCAGGCGTGGACCCCGGCCGTCCGGGTCACGGCTCGTCGCCGCCTGCTTCCAGGCCCGGCGGCCGTCGATCTCGACCGTGTCGTCGACCGTCGCGTGGCCGGCCGCGATGATGCCCTCGATCATCTCGTGGTGGTCCTCGGTCTCGTAGCCGAACGCCGCCGCCCAAAAGCGGTTGAGGAGGTGCGGGTCCTCGGCGTCGACGGCGATCTGCAGTTCTGGGATGTTCATGTCGGGCCTCCGTGGCGATGGTCGAACAGGTCGAGCAGGAGCGCGATCTCGGCGCCGTGGTGCAGCGCCTCGCGGTTGATGTGCAGCACGAGCATGGCCATCGGCGCGTCGGCGTACGGGCCTTCCGCCGGGCCGCACGGTCGTGCCAGCCCGTCGGCGTCGAGCGAGCGCACTCCGGCGACCCACGCGTCGTGGTGCTCATCGAGCAGCGCCAGCCCGCCGGCGGCGCTCAGCGGCCAGTCCGTGGACGGATACGACACGTCGCCGTCACCGAAGTGGTTGGCCGCCCGCTCGCCGAACACACCGATCGCGAGGTGACCCATCCGCCAGGCGATCGTGGTGACCGGCGGCGGCACGGGCTCGGGCAGCTCGTAGTCGACGACGGCATCGGCGGCCCCGACGGGCATCCCGGTCGTCGCCTCGGCCCGTCGCCGAACGCTCCAGCACCCCCCGACTGGCTCCCACAGGTACTGCTCGTCGGTCAGACCGTCGAGCCTCGGCCGCAGCGCGCCGCTCCAGTGGAACTCGATTTGGTCGACGAGCTGGTTCGTCCAATCGATCGCCATTCACCGTGAAACGTAGTGATGACTAGCGTTGGCGCGATGAACGCCGCCAACGAGGACGTCGCCCAGGCGACGATCGAGACCGAGGCGATGATGGCGCCGCAGAGCGTGCCCGTCAACGTGTACGAGGCGAAGGAGGCCGTGGTCATCGTGGCCCCAATGCCGGCGGTGGTCTCGGCCGACGTGCGGGTCGAGCTGCACCCGGGCGACCCGGCGTGCGTACGCTTCTGGGCCCACGTCCGCAGCTCGGGCACCCGCCAGTACCTGCTCAAGGAGTGGGAGTACGGCGGCTACGAGCGCCAGCTCGACCTACCCGCCGGTTACGGGGCGGGCATCGAGGCCACGTTGAACAACGGCCAGCTGGTGGTCCGCGTCCACCGCGGCACGTCGACCGAACGCGTCGACATCACGCCGAGCTGATCCGAGGCTTTCACGTCACCGGAGGGTTTCCTGCACCCCATCCGGTACGCAAACCCTCGGACCTACCCGAGGTTGCTGCTGCGCGGGTACACGTCGGCGGGGTCGGTGATGACGTTGACGAGGTAGGGCACCCCGCTGGCGAAGGCTCGATCGAGCGCCGGGCCGACCTCCTCCGGGTCGGTGACGGTCTCGCCGCCGCCACCGAGTGCCCGCACGACCTCGTCGTACCGGCACCCGGGTTGCAGATCGCACGCCACGTCCCACCCGTAGATGGCCTGCATCGGGTGCTTCTCCAAGCCCCACATCCCGTTGTTCCCGACGACCATCACGACGGGCAGCCCGTGGCGGACCAGCGAGTCGGCGTCCATCAGACTGAACCCCGCCGCCCCGTCGCCGAGCAGCACGACGATCTGCGCGTCGGGCCGGGCGACCCGGGCGGCGATGGCGTAACCCATCCCATTGCCCAGGCACCCGTATGGCCCGGTGTCCAGCCAGCAACCGGGCTCGAACACCTCGACGTACTTGCCCGCATACGACGCGAAGTCGCCGCCGTCGCAGATGACCACTGCGTCACGAGCCAGCCGCCGGCGCAGCTCGCCGTAGATGCGGGTCGGCTTGATCGGATCGTCGGCCGCCGCCAACAGCGGGCCCTCGGCCTTGCGGGCGGCGTCCTCGGCGGCCCGCAGCTCGGCGATCCACGACTCGTGATCGACACGCGACCCAAGGTGATCGGCGAGCACGCGCAGCGTCTCGGAGAGGTCGCCGACCACGGTCAACGCGTCGGCGTGCGCCGCCCGCTGCGACTCGGCGTCGACGACGTGGGCGATGCGCGCCTCGCCGAAGCGCCCGAACCCGAGGCGGAAGTCGAGCGCCGTGCCGAGGACGACGACCACGTCGGCGCGCTGCTTCAACACGCCGCGCGTGCGCAGGAACGCCAACTCGTGGTCGGCAGGCAGCGTGCCGCGACCCAGCCCGTTGCTGAACACGGGCACCCGCAGGTGCTCGACGGCGGCGGCCAGTTCGTCGGCCGCGCCGGCCCAGTAGACGTCGCTGCCGACGATGAACGCCGGACGCTCGGCGCCGGCGATGAGCTCGGCGAGCCGCGCGACGTCCTCCGGGTCCGGGTCGACTCCCCGCCCGACCGACGCGTCGATGTCCGGCACTTCGCCCGCCGACGGCCCGAACACGTCGAGCGGGAAGTCGATGAACACCGGGCCGCGGTGTGGCTGCACGGCCGTCGCCACGGCGTCGTGCACGGTGACGCCGGCCTTGGTCGGGTCCGTCAGCGTGCTCGACGACTTCGTGATCGAGGCGAGGATCGGCACGTGGTCGAGCTCTTGCAGGGAACCGGAGCCCCAGCGGCGCTGCGGTGCTCGCCCGCCGAGGATGACGACGGGCGACCCGTTGAACCAGGCCGACGTGACCGCCGAGATGCCGTTGGTGATGCCCGGCCCTGCGGTCAACGCGGCGACGCCGGGGCGGCGCGTCAGCTTGGCCCACGCTTCGGCGGCGAACGTCGCCGATTGCTCGTGGCGGGTGTCGACAACGCGCATGCCCTGGTTGCGCGCCGCCTCGTACAGGGGCCAGATGTGCCCACCGTTCAACGTGAACACGACGTCCACGCCGAAGCCGCGCACCGCGGCGACCGTCTGCTCACCGGCGTGACCCTCGATCATCCCCATCCCCGGACCGTAAACGCGAACTCACTCCCCGCTGACACCCAACGCGGTTCCCGAGCGTTCGTGCCGCAGCGCGCATGGCTGATCAGGTCGAGCAGAGGGCCGAAGGCCCGGCGCCGCCAGGCGCAGCGAGACACGGCGGCGAAGCTGCCCACTCAAGACCTGGACGGATTGGTGGACCACTGCGCCCGCTTGGCCGCTGGGTTGTCGAAGAAGCTCTTGAAGGTGGGGGGTGCGGCGCCGTGCGACGCGGTCCGGCGGGGGAGCCCTCGATCTGGGCGCGGATCGTGTCATCGACGCTTCTGGGCGCGATTCGTCGCAGATCTGCGACGATCCGCGCCCAGATCCCGGCGTGCTCGCTGGCGCTCGACGTGACCAACCATGCCCGTTGCGGTCGAGGGCCGAAGCACCTGCGAACCTGGCAACGGTTCGTTTCAGGCTGCAGTGTCGGCCACGACG
>JBPCJW010000029.1:0-14069 GCA_051004915.1 Ilumatobacteraceae bacterium | reverse complement strand
GGGGCAACGTGCTGCTGCTCGACGAACCGACCAACGACCTCGACGTCGACACGTTGCGGGCGCTCGAGACCGGGCTGGAGACGTTTCCGGGCTGCGCCGTCGTGATCAGCCACGACCGATGGTTCCTCGACCGCATCGCGACCCACGTCCTGGCCTTCGAAGGCGACAGCCAGGTGCGCTGGTTCGAGGGGAACTTCACCGAGTACGAGGAGTGGCGCCACAAGCAGCTCGGCAGCGCGGCCGACCAGCCCCACCGCATCCGTTACAAGAAGCTGGCCTCATGACCCGTCACCCGGGCTGAGGCGCTTCCGGCGGCCGGACGACGACCGCCATGGGCACACCGATGTCGACCATCTCGATGGCCAGGGCGATGACCTCGGGGTCGAGGTCGGTGCGGAACATGATCGCCACAAAGTTGTCATCGATCGCACGCAGCAGATCGAGGTCGGGGGCGACCCGGTTGATCAACTCCGAACGCAGCGCGTTGAACCGCGTCCGCTCGTCGTCCGTCCGCAGATCGGTGTAGGCCACCTGCACCGCTCCCGGCAGGGCTAGCCGCCGGGCGATCGCCGCCCCGCCAACGAGCTCGACGATCGCTGTCACCGGTGGGTCATCCGGCCGACCGACCCGGTGGGGCCACACCTGGGCGACGTGCAGTTCGTCAGCGATGACCTCGAAACCCGCCCGCTCGAGCTCGTCGAGGAAACCGAAGCCAGTGCCGATCGCCGCCGGCTCGCTCCACCGCACGAGGTAGCGGCCCTCGACCCCGCCGCCGGGCACCGTCCCGGAGCGCAGCGAGTCCACGGCCCGCGGGACGAGGCCGGCGAGCACCTGGGACTGCGGGTGGTCAGCCAGACGCGGTCCGACCAGCGTCTCGCCGACCCAGACGACCGCCACGAGCATCGTGACCGCCAGCAGGCCCGCCCGCACGACATGGCGCCGTCGCGCCCCGGCGCGGGCGCAAGCAGCAGCGATCGTCCAGCTGACGGCGACAAGGATGACGGCTTGCGTCACCCACAGGTACAGCACCGTCCAATACCAGACGGGCGCCACGATCCGGCTCGCCGAGCCGATCGCCGCCAGCAGCGTCACCGCCACGACGACGTGAAACCGGCGCAGGTTGCGATCGCCGATCCGCCAGCTCGCCACGAACGATGTCGCCCACACGATGAGCAGGACCAGTCCAGGAGTGGCCGATCCCGTCGGAAACACTCCGACGCCCGACTGCCGATCGCCCCACAGCTCGCCACCAACGAGACGCCACGGGTCCAGATGCAGGAGCACGACGTCGAGCCCTTCGGCCCAGCCGATCGGCTCTTCGAGCCCCGCGGTGGCGAACTCCCAGAGCAAAGAAAGGTTGCCGGGGTCGTTCGTCAGCTCCTCGTAGATCGCCGGCGCCCAGAATGCGGCGACAGCAGCGACGCCGACGCTCAACCACGCGACGCTGCGCCAGCGCCGCGATGGGTACCGCAGGATGTCGACGAACAGCGCGGCGAAGGCCAGCACCAAGAGCGCGCAGAAGGGGATCAGGTAACCGGCGTACGACTGGGCGCCAAGCGATCCTGCGCCGATCGCCACGACGATCAAGGGTCGGTCCCCGATGACGACGGCCCATGTCGCGAACACACAAACGAGCCACCACAGCAAGGGGAGGTGCGTGTTCCACACCTCGGACAAGATGACGATTCCGTAGGCGCGAGCGGTCAGCACGACCACCACTCCGGCGATCACGAGCCTCGTCGGATCAGCGCGACGGGCGACGATCCAGAACACGATCACCAAGGCGATGAAGCCGAGCAGGACCTGCGCGAAGAGCAGCGCCCAGCTGCTGGACCCCAGCAGGCGGTATGGCGGCCACATCGCGAACCAGCCGAGCGGCCCGGGGTGAAACGCTTGTGCTTGGTCTTCGAGGACGAACCGACCGGCCATCCCGGTCAGCGGCGAGTACTGGGTGCCGACATCGCGCAGGCGCATCTCCATCATCGCTTGGTCCAGAATGGGGTACCAACGGGGACTGCGCTGTAGCACCGCCATCGACGCGAACGGCACCAAGGCGACCGCGGAAATGAGCACTGCGAGGGCGCGACATCGACGACGGTCGCCAGCCGGTGATGTGCGTCGCGCGGGTCGCGTCGATTCGCTGGGGCGTCTCACGCGATCGGTTCGGCCTGGAGCCGGCCCGTCTGACGCGGACGAACACGCTCGAGAGGCGGCCGCCCGGTCTCCGCGCGAAAGCGCGCAGCCGATCTCTCCACCGAGAATGAACCTGCGGCGCGCGCCGAACCGCCCCCGTTCAAGGTGCGAGGCCGAGCTGCCGGCCCGTCAGCACAGTCTTCGGTTCGCGTCGATGGCCGGAGCACCAGCCGACCGCGTGTAGAACACTGATACTCCCTTCCGCCGTCTGCGTCCAGGTTGCTGTCAACCGGGCGCGACGAAACTACTCCCCTGTCGCGACGCAGGAGGTGTCTGATGGTGAGCTGGCACTGCGCCAGTACTGGCTCACCCGCCCTTTCGTCGTGCTTCGCCTGGCACGGCTCGGCAACCTACCGAACTCTCACCGGTAGCGTCCGGGGCCGCATGACCGAGGCCGCATCCGCCGCCGACGCAGCCGAGTCTGACGTCGAGCTGGCGGTTCGCTTGGCCGCCCAGGCCGGCCTCGGGTTGTTGGAGGTGCGCAGCCGGCTCGTTGCGTCGGGCGCCCACCCGTGGCAGGTGATGGACGGCGGGGACACGGCCAGCCAACGATTCCTCGCCGACGAGCTGGGCCGCGTGCGGCCCGACGACGCGGTGCTGTCGGAGGAGGGTCTGGAGGACCCCCGTCGCTTCGCCGGCGGCCGCGTCTGGATCATCGACCCCCTCGACGGGACACGAGAGTTCGGCGAGCCAGGCCGGCCCGATTGGGCGGTGCACGTCGCGCTGTGGGCGGCGGGGGCGTTCGTTGCCGGCGCAGTCAGCCTGCCAGCTGCTGGCGTCGTCTTCGGCACCGATCCCGCCCCGGTCCTGCCGCCCGTCGACCGCCCGCGACCACGCCTCGTGGTCTCGCGATCGAGACCACCGTACGCCGCGGCGCTCGTCGCCCACGCTCTCGACGCCGAACCGGGGCGCATCGGTTCGGCCGGCGCCAAGGCGATGTCGGTGGTCACCGGTGAGACGGACATCTACGTCCACGACGGCGGGATGTACCAGTGGGACTCGGCCGCGCCGGTCGCCGTCGCACTCGCCGCTGGGCTGCACGCCAGCCGCATCGACGGTTCACCGCTCGTGTACAACCTGCGCGATCCGTGGCTACCGGATCTGATCATCTGCCGCCGGGAATGGGCACGGCCCGTGCTCGACGCCCTCTGGGCATGACGTGACCTCAGGAGTCGACGACCACGGGGCGACGGCGTGGACCTGAAGGCGACCCGGTACGAGGTGCGCGATCACGTTGCGACGATCTGGCTGCACCGTCCGCAGCGCCACAACGCGTGGACCGGCCGGATGCACGCCGAGTACCGCTGGATCATGGCCGACCTCGCCGCCCACGAGGCGGTGCGCGTCGCCGTCGTCACGGGTACGCCGCCGGCGTTCTGCGTCGGCGGAGACGCCGAAGCGCTGCGCGGGCATGCCGAGCGCGGCAGCTATGACGCCGGACTTCAAGTCGGCGACGAGGCGTTGGCCGATCCAGGGCGCGGCGTGCGCCCGGAGTTCGACCACGACTTCTCGTTCCAGTTCGCGCTCCCGTTCGTGACGATCGCCGCCGTCAACGGCGCGTGCGCCGGGGTTGGCCTTGCCGTCGCGCTGTTCTGCGATCTGCGCTTCGTCAACGCCGCGGCCAAGTTGACGACCGCTGCGCCCCGCCTCGGCTTGCCGGCCGAATACGGCATGACTTGGATCCTGCCCCGCCTCGTCGGGGCGACGCGAGCAGCTGACCTGCTGCTGTCAGGACGCGTCGTGACCGGCGCCGACACAGCCGGATGGGGGTTGTGGAACGACGTCCTTGGCGACGGCGCCGCCGCCCTGGAGGCGGCGACGACCTATGCCGGGCACCTCGCCACGGACGTCGGTCCAGCTGCGCTGCGAACGACCAAACGCCAGCTCTACGACGACCTGTTGCGCCACGACGTCGGCGCGTCGCTCGACGATGCGCAGCGACTGCTGGCCGAGGCGATGGGCACAGCCGAGTACCGCGAGGGCATCGCTGCCCTGCGTGAGTCCCGATCACCCCGCTTCTGATTACCGGGCGTAAGCTCCGTCCGTGGGTAGGCGCCACAGGGTGCTCGCACGGTCATCACATCTCGAAGGTAGGGCAACCTGGTGCAGATTCAACTCGACGGCAACGGATCGACGCACGAGGGGAGCCGCGGACGGATCACCGCCGCGCAGGTCGGTGGTCTGGCCTCCATCGGCGCTGGTGCAGTGCATGCCGCGGCGGCCGGCATCCACGCCGAACACCCCTCGCTGTCGCGTGTCTTCGTCGCCATCGCCGCCGCCCAGATCGCCGCCGGCCTTTTACTGCTGCTGCGCCGTGGGCGCGTCGGCGCCGGCCTGGTAGCCCTCGTCAACATCGGCGCCGTGTCGGCCTGGGTCGTGACGCGGGTGACCGGCGTCTCCTGGGTGGGTGGGCTGGAGCAGTCAGAAGCGCCGCAGTTCGCCGACAGCGTGTGTGCCGGACTCGGGGCCCTTGCCGTCGTCGGCGCCCTCCTCGCGCTGCGCCGTGCATCCGCTCAAGTCGGCCGAGGCACCTCGACGCTGCTCACCGGGCTCGCTCTCCCATCCGTGGCGGTCGGCGCGATCGCCGTCGCCGCGATGTTCAGCGCGGCAACGCACGTCCACAGCCACGACGAGACCGCCGCCGCCGGCGCGACCCACGAGCACGGCACCGACGCGGTGGCCGCCGGCGCCACCACCGAGACCACGGTCCACGGCCACGGCGAGGAGGCGACGGCCGACGCCGCGGCGACCGAGACCACCGCCCACGGTCATGACGACAAGACGGTCGAGCCAGCCGCGATCAGTGACGCATCGAGCAGCGCCGATGCCGCGGCGACCGAGACCACCGCCCACGGCCACGAAGACCAGGCCGCGACCGAGACCACCGCCCACGGTCACGGCGACGAGGCGGCCAGCGAAACAGCAGTCGTCGCCAACGCGGCCGCCGAGTCTGCGGCCGCCACGTGGCCACGGGCCTGGGACCCAACGAAACCGATCGACTTCTCCGGAGTCGACGGCGTCACCGCCGAGCAGGAGGCCAGGGCCGAGGCCCTCGCCGGGTCAACGCTGCAACTGCTGCCGCAGTTCGCCGACGTCACCACCATCCCGGCCCTCGGCTTTCAGTCAATCGGCGACGCCGGGACCGGCTTCGAGCACTTCATCAACATCGGCTACATCGGCGACGATGCGTTCCTCGACGCGTCCAAGCCGGAGTCGCTCGTCTACGCCGCCGACGGCGACAAGCGGACGCTCGTGTCGGCGATGTTCATCGCCAAGAAGACCGCCGTTGACGATCCTGCGCTGCTCGACTACGGCGGATCGTTGATGACCTGGCACAACCACGAAAACCTGTGCTGGGCCGTCGACGAGGCCGGCCAGCCGAAGGTCGTCGGCGTCACCGACGATGCGGGCAACTGCGCTCCCGGCTCGGTCAACGCCGGCGGGGACAGCCCGATGGTCCACGTGTGGATCGCGCCGCACGAGTGCGGACCCTTCGCTGCGCTGGAAGGCCATGGCGCCGGACAGGCCGGCGAGGGTGTGCGCACCGACCAGTGCGGCCACGCGCACGATGCCGCCACCGACGCGGCGACCACGGCCTACGACCCGACGAAGCCGATCGATCTGTCGGGCGTGGACGGCGTGACGCCTGAGCAGCAGGCGTTCGCTGAGAACCTCGTGGCCGTCAACGTCGTGCAACTGCCGCAGTGGTCCGACCCCGCAGTCGCCGAGGCCGCCGGTTTCCACTCGATCGGCGACGCCGGGACCGGGCACGAGCACTACATCCAGTGGGACTGGATCGAAGACGACGTCTGGCTCGACCCCGACTTCCCGGAGAGCCTGGTGTTCGAGCCGCAGCCCGACGGCACGAAGAAGCTCGTGTCGGCGATGTACATGCTGCCGACCGCCACTGCACTGACGGACGTGCCGAACTACGGCGGCCAGCTGATGCAGTGGCACATCCACGACAACCTGTGCTTCACCGCCGACCCCGTGGCGCCGCAGGTGGCCGGTTTGCGGTCGCCCAACGGTCAATGCAACGCGCCCCTCGTCGCTCTGGCCCAGGCACCGATGATCCACGTGTGGATCACGCCCAACGAATGTGGGCCGTTCGCCGCGCTGGAAGGCGTCGGCGCTGGCACGGTCGAGACGGGCGAGGAGCGCTGGTGCGACCACGCCCACGGCTAGCGCGGCGGCTGTCGATGGTGCGCCCCCGGGCGGCATAGGGCGCAGCAACCGTGTGGCTCGTCGTCCTGGCCGTTGCGGTTACGAGCGGAGCTGCGCTGGCGCTGATGGTCCACTGGCGGAGACGAGATCAGCGTGGGGAGCCGACGACGCAAGAGCGCACAGAGCTCGACCCCCGCGACCTCGCCGACGTGGCAGCTCGGTTCGGTGCCGTCGAGTCGGACGTCGCCCGCCGCCGCGCCGAGCTGCTGGCCTCTCGCCTGCGCCCGCTCGTCGACAAGCGCGTGCCGGTGCGCCTCGTCGAACCGGTGCCGCAGCTCGGCACCGTGCGCATCCGCTTCGCCGACGGCACGGCGGTGATGGGTCGCGGCGACACCGCCGGTGACGCCGGGGTGCTGGCCAAGCTGATCCGGGAGCGCTCGGTGTGGCCGGGGTCCTGCTCGACGGACGAGCGCGGCACGCACCTCGTCTTCGCCTGGTCGGGCGCTCGCACACACCTGTCGGTCCTCGTCTCCGGCCTCGACCAACCAGACTGACCGGCGCTCCCCCATCTGGACATGATCCGATCAGCGCGACGCGACCCGGCCGCCTTCGACGCGCTGTCGGTCGTTCTGGGCGTGCTTTCTGCCAGGTATCGGCAGAGATCCCGCCCAGGGGGTGCGATGGCACGTTTCCGCCCAGTTCGCCGAGGCGAGCCTCGGCGACCGGCCGCACCAACCCGCGACCAAACCTGAGATGAAACGCAGCGCGCCCAGATCGGGGCAAGATCCCCCCGGGTCGCGTCACAAGACCGGGCACCCTCCACCTTCAAGAGCTCCGACCAACCTGGGCAATCGAGGGGGCGCACACGTCCACCAATCTGCGCAGGTCCTTACGCGTCGCGGGCGTGCATGGAGTCGGCGGCGTCGGCGTCGTTGATGCGCGTGGCGATGAGGGCGGCGATGAGGGCGAAGGCGGCGCCGACGGCGAACGTCCAGTGGTAACCGTCGAGGGCCCGCGGCAGGTCCGTCGGCGTCTCGCTCAGCGTCGTGAAGGAGGTCAGCACCGTTGCCATCACGGCGACGCCGATGGCGATCGCCATCTGCCGCTGCGTCGAGAAGATCGCCGATGCTCGCCCATTGTCCGCCGGCACGATGCGGGCGTAGCTGGCTGCCTGGATGGCGACGAACGTGAAGCCCATGCCGAGACCCCGGGCGAAGATCAACCCGCGGATCACCCACAGGTCCGTGTCGAGGTCGATGAGCAAGAACCCGCAGATCGACACGGTCGCCGCCAGCATCCCGGCGACGATCAGCCGACGCGGCCCGACAGAGGGGTAGAGCCGGCCCGAGATCTGCGAGGAGATGAGGATGCCGACGGCTTGCGGGAACGTTGTCAGCCCGGCCTCCAGCGCGCTCAGCCCGAGCAGGCTCTGGAGGTACAGCGGCACGACGAACGTCAGGCCGATGAAGCTCATCATGCCGAACGCCATCACCAGGTTGGTGGTGCGGAACAGCCGGTCTCGGAGCAGCCGCAGTGTGAGCATCGGATGGCTGACGTGGGTTTCGACCCACACCAGCGCGGCGAACGACGCCACGCCACCCAGCCCGAGCACGAGCACCTATGGATCCTCCCAGCCGGTGCGCGGGCCCTCGCTGAGGGCATAGGCGATGCCTGCCAGGCCGAACCCCGACAGCACGAAGCCCGGTACGTCGAACCGGCCGGCCATCGGCTCGGAGTGCTCGCGCAGGTAGCGCCAGCCGAAGGCGAGGGCGATGATGCCGAGCGGCACGTTGACGAAGAAGATCCAGCGCCAACCGATGGTGTCCGTGAGCAACCCACCGAGCACGGGGCCGAGCGCAGGTGCGACGAGCGTCGGGATCATCACGATCGTCGCCGTCCTGGCCCGCTCGATCGGCGGGAAGGCGCGGAACATCATGGCCACGCCGACCGGGGTGAGCATCCCGCCGCCGATCCCCTGCACCACCCGGAACACCACGAGCTGCCCGATCGATTGGGCGAACCCGCACAGCGCCGAGCCGATGAGAACAGCGCCAGCGCGGTCAGGAGCACGCGCTTGGTGCCGAACCGGTCGCCGAACCAGCCACTGGCCGGGATCCACACGGCGAGCGACAGCGTGTAGCCGAGCACGACCCACTCGATGGAATCGGTGCGGAAGTCCTCGCCGATCGTGCGCAACGCGACGTTGACGATCGTCACGTCGAGGATGTCGAGAAAAAGCGCCGACACGAACACGGCGGCGACGATGAACTTGTACTCGACGCTGCGACCGAACAGCTCGACCCGTGGCTGCTCCGGCGCACCCCCGCCGGGAGCCCCGCGGGGGATGACCCTCACCTCTCGCACGGGACGCTCATGAGAACAGCTCACCGTGGGGGGTGACGCCGAGAAGGAGCGCGACAAGGGCTCGGCCATGAGCGAAACGATCGTGATGATGGTTCGCTCGGTCGAAGACTCCCGCGCTCACCGCTCGCACGGTACGCGGGGCGGGGACTGGACGACGATGTGGTACCGCGCCTGAGCCGCACAGTGCGGCTGCCGTGCCAGTTCTCTCGCACGTACGCCGCACGTTGTGGCTCACGCGCGATTCCTCGCGCCGTAGCCGCACGGTGCGGCTCGGGCGCGGCGTGGCACGGCAGCAGTTCGCCGCCATGATGGGCGGCCATGGCGATGACGGACCTCGACGGGCCGCCGAGCGACATGGCCTGGGGAGCGTTCAGCGACGTGGCGCCATGGGTCATCGATCGGGAATCACTGGCGTGGCGCGCCGTCGCCGACCGGGAGCGGGACGCAGCCCGCCGCCGAGTTCCCGAGCTGACTACGCCGGGCCGCCTACCGCCCGGACGGCGAGGACTCGTCGTCATCACCCGTCTCGGCGCAGCCGTGCTGCCGTGGATCTGGCAGCGGCGGCGAGCCCGCGCCGCCGCGATGCGCACCTCTAACTCCCGAGCGTTCGTGCTGCAACGAGGATGGAGGGTCAGGTCGGCCTTGCCCAACCAGCGAGCGCAGCGAGCCAGCGGCAGTTCCGGGCCCGAGCACGACGACGGAGCGAGCCATCAAGATGGCGCCGGGAGCATCGGGGACATCTCCCGCCGCTTGCGGTTGGCGGCAGAGGCGCTCGGTCCGACGTTCATCAAGCTCGGCCAGATCATCTCCTCGTGCGACGGCGTGTTCCCGCCGGAGCTGGTCGACGAGTTCAAGCGCTGCCGTGACCAGGTCCCGGCCGAATCGTTCGAGGACGTCCGGCGCACCGTCGAGGAGGACCTCGGTCGGCGCATCAGCGACGTGTTCAGTTGGTTCGACGAGGTCCCCCTCGCCGCCGCGTCGATCGCCCAGGTCCACGCCGCCCGCCTGCATTCCGGCGAGGACGTCGTCGTCAAGGTGCAGCGCCCCGACGTGACGCGGCTCGTGCACACCGACCTGCGGGCGATGTCATGGCTCGCGCCGCACCTCGTCGGCCGCATCCCCGTCGCTGCGCTGGCCAACCCGCCCGCCCTCGTCGAGCTGTTCGCCGACACCATCGTGGAAGAGCTCGACTTCCGCATCGAGGCCGCCAACATGCTCGACGTGGCGACGATGCTGCGCGACCTGCGCCAGACCGGCTACGTCGTGCCTCGCCCGCACCCGCAGCTCGTCACGAGGCGGGTGCTCGTCATGCAGCGGCTCGACGGCTTCAAGTTCGACGACGTCGCCGGCATGCGCGACGCCGGCGTCGACACCGAAGGTGTGGTGCGCACGGCGATGATCGCCCTGATGGAGGGGGCGATGATCGCCGGCATCTTCCACGGCGACCTGCACGGCGGGAACCTCTTCGTGATGCCCGACGGGCGCACCGCGCTGCTCGACTTCGGGATCGTCGGCCGGTTGTCGGACCAACGACGCGTCGCCTTCCTGCGCCTCATGCTCTCGGCGACCACCAACGATCTGAAAGGCCAGCTGGCCGCGCTGCGCGACCTCGGTGCGCTACCTCTCGACACGGACCTGCGGGCGGTGATCCGCGACCTCGGCCTCGACCAGGTGCCCGTCGATCCGACGACGCTCACCGGCGAGCAACTCGTGCAGGAGGTCCAGCGAGTCGTCAAGGCGCTGCTCGGCTACGGGGCGCGGATGCCCAAGGAGTTGATGCTCTACGTCAAGAACCTGGTGTTCCTGGACGGCGCCATCGCCCGCTTGGCGCCAGACCTCGACCTGCTCGGCGAGATCGCCAACATCTCGGTGCTCTTCGCCCAGCGCCACGGCGAGCAGCTCGGGCGGGAGCTCGGCATCGACCGTGTCGACGTCGACCTGACCGGCGTCAAGGCCGGGTTCGGTGTCGACCAGAGCGTCGATCGACTGACCCACCGCGAGCTGCAAGCCCGACGGCGCTTGATCCAGCACCGCATGCGCAACCGCTGAGAGGCACCGTCCTGTCCGGAGCAGCCGACCGGACCCGGCTGCTTGCGCCGGACAGTTGGCGCCTTGGGCCAGACTCCGGGGCGTGGAGGAGGCGGTCGCCAGCGAGCTGGCCGACGTGCGGGCGGCGGTCGCCGCGGTGTGCAAGGGCTTCGACGACGACTACTGGGCGGGCTGCGACGCCGAACACCGGTTCCCGTGGGACTTCTACGGCGCGATGGCCGCGGGCGGATGGATCGGCATCGCCATCCCCGAGCGCTACGGGGGCGGCGGGCGAGGCATCCGCCACGCCGCGGCCGTGCTCGAGGAGGTCGCTGCGTCCGGCGCGTGCATGAACGGCGCTTCGGCGATCCACCTGTCGATCTTCGGCATGCACCCGGTGGTGGTGCACGGCAGTGACGAGATGCGCGAGCGCTTCCTGCCCGCGGTCGCCGACGGCTCGCTGCACGTCGCCTTCGGCGTCACCGAGCCGGACGCCGGGACCGACACCTCGAGGATCACGACACGCGCGGTTCGGGACGGAGATCACTACGTCGTCGACGGGCGCAAGGTGTGGACGAGCAAGGCGCTCGAGGCCGACCGCATCCTGCTCCTGACACGTACGAGCAGGCGCGAGGACTGCGCCCGGCCGACTGATGGAATGACGCTGTTCCTCGTCGATCGCCATGCGCCGGGCGTCGATGCCCGGCCGATCGCCAAGCTCGGTCGCAACGCGGTGGCGTCGTGCGAGACGACCTATGACGACGTAGCGGTGCCGCTCGAGGATCGAGTCGGAGAGGAGGGCCAGGGGTTCCGGTACCTGCTCGACGGGCTCAACGCCGAGCGGATCCTCGTCGCCGCCGAGGCGCTGGGCATCGGGCGGGCGGCACTACGACGGGCCGTGGAATACGCCAAGCAGCGGGTCGTGTTCGACCGGCCGATCGGCCAGAACCAGGGCATCGCGTTCCCGCTGGCGGAGGCCCACGCCAAGCTGCGGGCGGCGGCGCTGATGGTCGGCGAGGCGGGCAGGCTGATCGATGCCGGGGAGCCATGCGGGGAGGAGGCCAACCTGGCCAAATACCTCGCTGCAGAGGCCGGGTTCTTTGCCGCCGATCGGGCCGTGCAGACGCTCGGCGGGTTCGGCTACGCCCGGGAGTACCACGTCGAGCGCTACTTCCGCGAGGCTCGCCTGCCGCGCCTCGCTCCGATCAGCCAGGAGCTCGTGCTGGCCTACGTCGCCCAACACGTCCTCGGCCTCCCCCGCTCGCACTGAGTGGCCCGGTTCGACGTGCGCGATGGGCGATGAGTGGTCATGCGCCACTCATCGCTCATCGCGCCGCCGGGCGCGGCGACCGTCGGGGATCACGTCGGGGATGGTCACACCGTCCCATGACACCGGCGGCACCGCCACCGCTCGCAGGCGGGCGGCGGACTCTTCGGGCCTGCTGTCGTTGAGGAACACCCCGAGCGCGGTCTCGACCGATGCCCGCACCTTCAAGCGATCGGCATCACGATGCGGCGGCAGCAGCTCGACGTGCAGGTGCCAGTCCGCCGCACCCTCCGGTGCCTCCTGCACGCACGGAAGGTACGGCAGGTCGCGCCCGAACACCCCGTCGTAGCGGGCGGTGACGTCACGGACGGCACGGGCGAGGTCGAGCGCCTCGCCGTCGGTGAGGTCAGCCAGCCGGCGACACCCGTGCCGGCGCGCCCGCACGTGCACCTCGAACGGCCAACGGGCGGCGAACGGCACCTCGACGGCGAACGACTCGTTGGCGACGATCGTGCGCGCGTCGGCGCCGCCAGCGCCGTCATGGCCATCGGCGAGATCGCAGCCCAGGCATCGGCCGACCTGACGTCGGTGGGTCACGTGGGCCGCCACCTTGGCGACGATCACGGGCGGCACGAACGACAGGGCGTACAGCTGTCCGTGCGGGTGAGCCAACGTGGCGCCGACCTCCGCCCCGTGGTTCTCGAACGCCATCACGTACCCGTAGCCGTCCGCCCAGCGCGCCGCACACTGGTCCCGCCACAGCGCGACCACCGTCGCGATCCGACCCGGCGCCAGCGTGGCCAGCGACCCGGCATGCTCACTCGTGTACACCACGACCTGGCATCTCCCGAGCGCCCGTGCGGCGCCTGGTTGGTGCGCCGGCGGAGCGAGCGGCGAGAGCGCCGGGAATCGGTTGTCGAAGACGGCCGCCTCGTACTCGAACGGCAGCTCGGCGCCTCCCGGACACAGAGGACAGCCGGTGTCGTCGCGCCGCGTCGTGACCTCACCGCCGGGGCGCGTGTTGCGGGACGGGGACACGACCACCCAGGTGTCCGTCAGGGCGTCGTGGCGGACGTGGATGTCGCCGATGTCGAGCGCGGGCGGCTGACTGCCGAGGTCCCCCGAGCGCGTTCCGTAGACGTGGAAGTCGCGGCCGTCCGGGTGGCGCAGGTCGTGACGGGCCAGCGTGCCAGCGTCACCCGTCACGGTCGAGATTCCTGCTGACCGGCACCCACTTGGCGGGCACCCTAGACATGCCACGGACGGCGTTCGAGCGTCCCGGTATGGTCGGCCGGGTGCGGCTCGTCATCGCCAGGTGCACGGTCGACTACGACGGGCGGCTGTCGGCACACCTGCCCGCAGCGGTGCGGCTGATCATGGTCAAGGCCGACGGGTGCGTGGCGATCCACGCCGACGGCGGCGCCTACAAACCCCTCAACTGGATGAACTCGCCCAACGTGCTCGTCACATCGCCAGCCCACTGGGCGGTGACGAACGCCAAGGGCGAGCGGCTGACGATCACGATGCACGAGGTCCTCACCGACACCGAGCACGACCTCGGCGTCGACCCGGGCCTGCGCAAGGACGGCGTCGAGGCCCACCTGCAACAGCTGCTGGCGGCGACGCCGCACGCCATCGAGGATGGGCTCACACTCGTTCGCCGCGAGTACCCGACGGCGATCGGGCCCATCGACCTCGTCTGCCGGGACGCCGACGGCCGGGTCGTCGCCGTCGAGGTCAAGCGACGAGGAGAGATCGACGGCGTGGAGCAGCTCGGCCGGTACATCGAGCGCCTGCACCTCGACTCTACGCTCGGCTCGGTGCGCGGCGTGCTCGTCGCCCAGGTCGTCAAGCCGCAGGCCCGCGTGCTCGCCGAGGCACGCGGCTACCGCTGGGTCGAGGTCGACTACGACACGCTGCGCGGCCTCGCCCCGACGGAGCTCACATTGTTCTAGTGGCTCCCTTTGTTCGCTGGGTCGGGCCAGGCCGACCCTCCCCTCCCCGCCCCCTTCGCCCCGCCCCCTCTGGGACCTTGTTTGTGGCTCTCTTCTCT
>JBPCJW010000028.1:0-8939 GCA_051004915.1 Ilumatobacteraceae bacterium | reverse complement strand
GCGACGCCCCCAGCGATCGCGATGAGACCACCGATGATCATCAGGATCGTCACGATCGAGAGTAGGACCGGTCGCCGTGCCGCGACGCCATAGCTGTTGGACATGGATTCCCTCCTTCGGCGCGTGGGCGGACATGCGCAAGACCGAACGGTATCGCCACGACCCGAGCGGAACGGGGATCAGCTGGCGGTCAGCGGCGCGGCGACCGATGATGCGTCGGCGGCGACGTCGACCTCCTCCGGATCGGTGAGCAACATCACCGTTGCGCCGCCGGACGCGGCGCGGCGTTCGGCACGACTCGTCGCCGACCCCCCGAGTCTGCCGCCCGCCACGATCACCAGGTCGGTGCGCTGGAGGGACGCGTCGATCCACTCCAGCACCGGCTCGCGCAGCACGGTCGAGCTGCCGATCGCCGTCCGCACGGACGAGTCGAGGTCGTGCTCGCACACCACCACTGCGGGCAAGCCCGAGCGGCCCAGCCGCACGGCCACGGAGATGGCGATCATGACGATGTGTCGTGGCCGCGTCGCGTGCCCGGCTGGCAGCACGAGCACGACGCGCGCCGGCACGTCCGCCGACGGCCGGATGGTCGCCATCGGCGCCCTCACGTCGCGCCCCAGCGTCGTCACGTCGATCGTCGACGAGCCGATCTTCGACGCCCCCGACTGCACGATGATCAACGAGCTCGAGTACGACGCCGCGGCGTTGGCCAGGCCGTCCGCCCACGAGCGGTCGAACCGCACGTCGAGGGAGGCGTCGATGCCGAGCCCGGCGATGTCGTGGTTGATGACGTGGGTCTCCTGCGTCGTCGGCGCCGGGGCACCTGGCGTCACGACGTAGAGGGGCCGCACCACGCCGCCATCGACCCTCGCCAACCGCGCCGCCACGGCCGCGAGCACACCAACGCCGTCGGCGAGGTCGAGCTGCACGAGCACCGATCGGCCGACGCGCTCTGTCTCCATCGGCGGCCGCGGCACGCGCTGTCCGAACATCGTTGCGGTGATCGACGAGGCCACGAGGCTGAGCACGATGACGAGCATGATGGCGTTGACCGTCGACGTGTCGAACAGGCCCAGCTGCAGGCCGACGAACGTGGCGGCCAGCGTCGCTGCGGCGCGCGACGCCGACAGCGAGAACACCACCCCGGACTCGGCCCACGTCAGGTGGAAGGCGAAGCGGGCGACGGCTGCCGCCACCGCCTTGCCGCCGAGCGCGCCGAGGGCGAACAGCGCGGCCAGCCCGAGCGTGCCGGGGGCGATCAGCTTCGTCGGATCGATGACCGTCCCGACCGAGACGAGGAAGAGCGGGATCAGGAACGCCGACCCGAAGAACTCGACGCGCTCCATCACCTCGCCCTCACTCGGCACCAGGCGGTTGATCCCCAGTCCGGCGAAGAACGCACCGACGATCGACTCGATGCCGACCATCGTGGCGACGGCCGCCCCGGTCAGCAGGACGCCGAGGATGAACGTGTAGCGGGCGACCCTGCTGCGACCGATCGTCGTGAAGTACCAGCGACCGACGACCGGCATCACCCCGAAGCAGGTCAGCCCGAGGATCGCCAAGCCGATCGCGATCTGGGCGGCGAGCTCGAACCCGCTGCCGCTCCCCGACACCTGACCGGACACGATGGCTAGAACGACCAGCGCCATCGTGTCGGTGATCACCGTCGCGCCGACGGTGATCGCCACCGCTCGGTTCGTCGAGAGCCCGTAGCTGCGGATCAGCGGGTACGTGACGAGCGTGTGCGAGGCGAACACCGCGCCGAGGAGCACCGCCGCATCGACGCCGTACCCGACCGTCGAGCCGATCATCAGACCGAGCGCGAACGGCAGCGCGAACGTGACCAACGCGAAGACGACCGCATGCTTGCGCACCTTGGCGAAGACGTTGAGGTCGAGGTCGAGGCCCGCCATGAACATCAGGTACAGCAGTCCGAAGCCTCCGAGCTCGGAGACGACGCCGCTGTCGGCACTGGTCACGTCGAGGACGTTCGGTCCGATGACCATGCCGCCGAACAGCAGCCCGACCATGCCTGGCAGACGCACGCGCTCGACGATGACCGGGGCAACGATGGCCACGACGACGGCCAACAGCAGCTCCCACTCCGGCCCGGACGGGGCGACGAACTTCACGATGTCCACGGGTGCTGGCCCCTCATCGTCTCGTGGTCATTCCGTCAGGATCACGGGCAGGCGATCGGGGTCGGTGACGTACTCGGGTCGCAGCCACGTCTCGGTGAGCTCTTCGATGGTGCCGTCGGAGCGCAGCGTGCGCAGCGCTTGGTCGATCGCCGTGCGGTTGTCGTCCGATCCGTGGGGCAGTCCGACAGCGACGTCCTCGCGCCGATCGAACCGGGCGACGGCGATCAACGCCGGTGCGCGCTTGGCACCGATCAGCGCATCGGAGAGGTCAACGAGGCCGGCCTCCGCCGTCCCGTCCTCCACGGAGGTGAGCACCTCGGCGGTCGAGGCCAGCTCGATCGGTGGGGCGTCCGGTCGTATGACCTCGGCGAGAAAGTGGGCCTGGGTCGTGCCCGGTCGGACGGCCCATTGCACCTCGCGCGCCGTCGCCAGGTCTTCGAGCTCGGCGGCGTTTCCCGCGTCGCGCCTGGCGACGATCGTCGGGGCGGTCGTGAGGTACGGCACCGAGAAGTCGATGACTTGCTCGCGTGCACCGGTGACACTGATCTCCTGCAGCGCCACGTCGGCGCCGCCGAAGCGACCGGCGACGACGTCGGGGAACGGCACCTCAACGATCTGCAGTCGGAGGTTGAGCTCGTCGGCAAGCGCGCTGGCCTAGCCGTACTCGAACCCGCCCGTGGCCTCGCCGTCGTCGCCCTGCCAGAAGCCGGCCACGGGAACCTCGGCGGCGACCGCCAGCGTGCCGGGTGTGACCGGCTGGAACTCGTTGCGCGCCGTGTCGCGCACGTCCCCGCACCCGCCCACCGCCAGCGCCAGCGCCAGGGAAGCTGGGCCAAGCAGAGACCGCCCGCCCGTCGCGACACCAGCGGAGTGTGGCACGCGACGCGCTTGCTCTGGTTCTGACGAAGGTTCGTACTGGTTTTCCAGTACGAACCTTCGTCAGAACCCGGCCCGGCGGGTCGACAGCTGGAACAGGGCGCGGGCGTTGCCGCCGACGAACTTGGCGCGATCGGCCTGCGGGAACGACGCCACGAGCTCGTTGAGATCGTGGACGTACTCGGGTGTGTGGTCGGCGTGCGGGAAGTCCGACGCCCACATGAACCGCTCGGCGCCGAACCGTGCGGCGAGCGACGGGATCGTCCGCTCGTCGGGGTCGCAGCTGATCCACACGCGCTGGCGGAAGTAGTCGCTGGGGCGGTGCTGCAGAGGAACCCGGTCGCCGATGAACGTGTGGCCGTAGACGGCGTCCATGCGGTCCAGCCAGTAGCCGATCCATCCGCCGCCGGATTCGAGCACGAGCACCTTGAGGCGGGGGAAGGTGTCGAACACGCCGTAGTCGAACAGCGTCGTGAACTGGTGGCGCACCCCGTCGGATGCCTGGACCGAAGCGAGCAGGCGGAGCTGCTTGACGTTCTCCCATGCACCCATGCGCGTGCCCTTGGTCCACTGCGGTTCGAACGTCGGGTGGATGGCCAGGGGCACGTCGAGGTCCTGGGCGGCGGCGAACACCGGATGGTTGTCGGGGTGGCCGAGCGGTCGCCCATCGTGGGTGAACGGTCCCACGTAGCCGCCCTTGGCGCCGGCACCGACCGCCCGTCCCAACTCGGCGGCGGCGGCGACCGGGTCGGTCAGCGAGAGGTGGGCGGTCGGCACGAGGCGCGGCTGGTCGGCGCAGAACTCGCAGATCCACCGGTTGTACGCAGTCGTGTAGGCCTGGGACAGCGCTGGGTCCTGCACCTCGGCCTCCCACAGCAGCCCCACGGTTGTGTAGAGGATGGCGATCTCGATGTGCTCGGCGTCCAGCACGGCGACCCGCTCCTGCGGATCCATCGACCCGAACGGAGCCTCGCCGAGGTAGGTGCGGGCGGGGTCCTTCTGCATCGCCGGGAGGTCGGGCGCACCCATCGCACCGAGCGTGGCGGGGAACCCGCGCCGGCTCATCTGCGACCGCCGGCCGTCGAGCTGCAGCTCCTCCAGCCCGTTCTCGTCGACGACGATGCGCAGTGCCCGATCGCGGAACTGCGGGTCGATGTACGTCTCCCACAGGTCCGGCGGTTCGAGGATGTGGCCGTCGGCGTCGACGGCGCCGTCGGCGGCTACGGCGTGGGTTTCGTGGATCGGCTTGCGCGAGGCGATGGCGACGGTCATCGCCGTGCGAACCTAGGCGCTCATGGCACGCGTTCCGTACCCCGAACCGGACGATCTGGACCCCGAGACGGTGGCGTTCCTCGAGCGCCTCCCGGCGCTCAACATCTTCCGCATGATGGCGGGCGGCGAAGGGTTGCTGCGCGCCTTCACCCGCTTCGGCAACCACCTGCTACATCGCACGGCGCTCGACCCGGTGCTGCGCGAGATCGCCATCGTGCGCGTCGGGGTGCTCACCGGGGCGAGCTACGAGCTGTACCAGCACGAGGAGATCAGCCGCCGCCTCGGCATGAGCGACGAGCTGCTCGCCGCAGTCCACGCCGGTCCCGGGGAGCCGTCTCTCGACGAGGTGCAGCGGCTGGTCGTCGCTTACACCGACGACCTGGTGGCCAACGTGCGAGCGGCGGACGCCACGTTCGAGCCGCTGCGGGCGCGATTGACGATGCAGGAGCTGCAGGAGCTGACGATCACGATCGGCTTCTACCTCGCCGTGGCCAGATACCTGGAGACGTTCGGCGTGGACATCGAGGACTCCGGCCAAACCACCGGCCTCCAGGTCGACTGAGCGGTACCGTCGCCGCCCATGACCGACGAGCTCGCTGCGTTCCCCGACGGCTGGGAGCGGGCACTGGTGATCGCCGCTCACCCAGACGACATCGAGTGGGGCGCAGCGGCCGCGGTCGCCGCCTGGACCGCGGCCGGCCGCGTCGTGGCGTACGTGCTCGTCACGTCCGGCGAGGCCGGCATCGACTCGATGGACCCGGAGGGCGCAACGGTCACCCGGCAGGCCGAGGAGCACGCCAGCGCGCGGATCGTCGGCGTGCAGGACGTCGAGTTCCTCGGACACCCGGACGGTCGGATCGAGGAAGGGTTGGCGCTGCGGCGTGACCTGGCCTCCGCCATCCGTCGCCACCGACCCGATGTCGTGGTAGTGCAGAACCACGACGAGCGGTGGGGAAGCGAGCCTGGCCAAGGATGGAACAGCTCCGACCATCGCGCCGTCGGGCGGGCCTCGATCGACGCCGTGTCCGACGCCGGCAACCGGTGGATCTTCCCCGAGCTGGCGGTCAACGAGGCGTGGAGCGGTGTGCAGTGGATCGCCGTGTCCGGCTCGCCGCAGTCGACCCACGCGGTCGACGTCAGCGACGTGCTCGACGTCGGAATCGCCTCGCTGCGCGCCCACGACGAGTATCTGCGGGCGCTCGGCGTGGAGGACACGGAGAAGTTCGCCCGCGAGCTGCTCGAGGGCCAGACATCAGGCAACGCGGAGCGCTTCGGCGGACGACCGAGCGTCGCCTTCGAGCTGATCCCGGGCCCGGCCGCGCCGTGAACGTGCGGGGTGGGGGCGACCGGCGGCGGGTCTTCTCGGGCAGTCCGTTCGAGGAGACGGTCGGCTTCTGCCGGGCGGTGCAGGTCGGCGACCGGATCTGGCTTGCCGGCACGGCGCCGATCCGGCCGGACGGTGTCGTCGACGAGGACGTCGGTGAGCAGGCCCGGCGATGCTTCGAGATCATCAGCGCCGCGCTGACCGAGTTGGGCAGCGGGCTGCACGACGTCGTGCGGGTGCGCCAGTACCTCGTCGACGTCGGCGACTTCGATGCCGTCGGCGCGGTCCACGGCGAGCTGTTCGCCGGGATCAGACCGGTCAACACCACGGTCGTCGTGGCTGGCCTGCTCGACCCGAGGTGGAAGGTCGAGATCGAGGTCGATGCGGTCGCGTCGTCGGCGTGAGTGTCAGCCGGCGGGCGCCATGGCGAGATCGGCCACGACCTCGGCGCCGGGGACGGTGAGCAGCATGTCGGGGGGGCCGACGACCTTGGCCGCACGGCTGCCACCGCCGACGACGATGCGCTGACGGTCCATCACTCGTTGGTCGATCCACAGCGGCAGCCCCGCCGGGAGGGCGAACGGCGTGACGCCACCGATCGCCATGCCGGTGATCTCGGCCGTGACGTCGGGCGGGGCGAACGAGGCCTTGCGCACGCCGAAGCGCCTGCGCACGGTGCGGTTGACGTCGAGGCGGGTCGATGCGAGTACGACGCAGACGGCGAACCGCGCCGGCTCGGCCCTGCCGGCGACGAGGATGGCGTTCGCCGAGTCGTCCATCGAGTACCCGTAAGCAGCGCAGAAGTCGGAAGTGTCGGCGAGTGCCGGATCGCACGCGATGACCTCGACGCCCGGGAGCTCCGCGACCGCCGCCCGTACCCGAGCCTCCACATCAACGTGATCGATGCGGCCGGCGACGGCGCTGGCGTGCCCGCCGTGCCGACCCGGGCCATCTCCTCTCAACGACGCGTTCTCGTTCATCGCTCGGCGACACTACGGGCATGGCCAACGACCTGACCGGTGCGACCGTCGAGTTGCTGCAGACGCTGATCCGCAACCGCTGCGTCAACGACGGCACCCCCGGCTCGGGCGAGGAGACGCGCAACGCGGACGTGCTGGCGCAGGTGGTCGATCGGCCAGGTGTGGTCATCGAGCGGTGGGAGCCGACGCCCGGCCGAGCGTCGTTCGTGGCCCGCCTCGAGGGCCGTGACCCGTCGGCCCCGAGCCTGTGCCTGATGGGTCACACCGACGTGGTCCCGGTGCACGCCGAGGGCTGGCGCGAGGATCCGTTCGGCGGCGAGGTGATCCGCAACGCCGATGGCATCGACGAAGTGTGGGGACGTGGCGCGGTCGACATGCTCAACCTCACGGCGTCGATGGCCGTGGCATTCGGCGACCTGGCCGACCGCGGCGTGCGAACGCAGGGCGACCTGCTGTACTTCGCCGTCGCCGACGAGGAGGCGGGCAGCGCCCATGGCGCCCGCTGGGTCGCCGAGCACCACCCAGACGCCATTCGCTGCGACTACGTCCTGACGGAGAGCGGCGGCCTGCACGACGGACCTCCGGAGAGCCGCACGATCGGCATCACCGTCGCCGAGAAGGGCGTGGCCTGGCGCAGGCTGCGCGTTCGTGGCACACCGGGCCACGGGTCGATGCCGTTCCGCATCGACAACGCCCTGGTCAAGGCGGCGAAGGTGGTCCAGCGCCTCGCCGACTACCGGCCGCCGCCGAGGTTCCACGAGCTGTGGCCGGCGCGGGTTGAGGCGCTCGGCGTCGACGACGACCTCCGGGCCGCCCTCCTCGATCCGGCCCGCATCGACGCCGCGCTCGACGAGCTTCCCAGCGTGGCTGGGGCAGCCCACCTCCACGCGTGCACCCACACCACGTTCTCGCCCAACCTCGTCGACGGTGGGGTGATGAAGACGAACGTGATCCCCGATGACGTGACGCTGGACGTCGACGTCCGGACGCTGCCGGGCGAGGGCACCGAAGAGGTCACCGCCCACCTGCGCGCCGCCCTCGGGGACCTCGCCGACGAAGCGGAGATCGACGTGCTGATGGACGACCCGGCTTCGATCAGCCGTGTCGACACGCCCCTGTGGGATGCGCTGGTCCGCGCGGTCGCCGTGCCGTTCCCCGACGCTCGACTGTCTCCTTCGTTTACGGTCGGCTTCACCGACGCCCGGGTGTTCCGTGACCTCGGCGCCGTGGCCTACGGCGCTGGCTTGTTCAGCCCGCACGTGGACCCGGCCGAGTTCGGCCGCCGGTTCCACGGCCACGACGAGCGGGTCGACGTCGAGTCCCTTGGCCTGACCGTGGAGCTCTGGCAGCGAGTGGTCGCCGACCTCATGACCTGATGCTCGTGTCAGGTCGTCGGCGCATCATCGTCGTCGGACTCGAGGTCGCCGGAGCGACTCGCGGTTGACCGGCAGCTCGTGGCCCTCGCCGAGGATCGGCTGCAGCGCGACGACCTCCGGATCGCACTGCCGGTCCCACGGCAGCAGGCCGGCGCGATCCGCCCAGAGGACCTGGTGCACCTCGGGCGGAGCGAGGTTCGGTCGCCCTGGCGCGTAGTGGGCGAACCACCGACCCATCGGATCGTCATCGCCGCACACCCAGCTCGTGGGTACCGGTGCCAGCTGCACCGGAACACCGTCGAACTCCTCGATGTCGCCCAGCTCGATCGTCGCACCGGCAACGTGGCGGTCGTGGACCCAGTTGAGCAACGGAGCGGCGTGGTGGGTGGGCAACCCGAGCGTGACCACCTCCGGATGGCCGTGCTCGACCATGCCGATGGTGTAGGTCCACGGCACGGGTTCGGGGGCGCCGCCGCAACAGCCGGGCTCGGTGCACTGCCCCGAGCCGACGTGGATCAGCGCCACGCCGCGCACGGCGATGGCTCGGGCGACGAACAACATGGTGTCCCGGTCGGGGTCGGCGAAGGTGGTCATGGAGCGAGCTTGACGAGGGGGTGTCACGGCACCGGACCGGCCATCCACCTCCGTGCACTTGGCGACCTCCGTGTTCTGGCGACTCGGGGCCCCCCGGCCGCAGCCCGTGCTCAGACGCCGGCGTCGATCGGTGCCGGTGGGGGGCCGTTGGCGAGCAGCTCCGCGAGCAGCTCGGGCAGCCGCCGGGGGGCGAACACTGTCGAGGAGGCACGCTCGGCGGCGTCGACCTGCTGTGGGGTCCACCATCGCAGCTCGTGCAGGCGCTCGGCGCGCAGCTGCTCCCAGGTCAGCCGCGGTGTCGGCTCGAACGCCTCCGTGCGGACGAGGTACACCCGGTCGCGCTGGCCGTCCCAGCGACCGTCGAGAAACGGGA
>JBPCJW010000027.1:0-5120 GCA_051004915.1 Ilumatobacteraceae bacterium | reverse complement strand
GTGCAGAGGGTGAACGTGCTGACGGCTGCGTCGGCGCAGTCGTCGGCGAGTGGGAGGTGCTGCCCGTCGAGACCGACGAACTCAATGTCGACGGTGGCGTCGTCGATGCGCGACGCGGCGAGCCGTTGGGCCAGGGAAGATGGTTCGACGGCCAGGACGCAGCGCACCTCGGGCGGGTAGTACGGGAGGTTGTGGCCGGATCCGAAGCCGATCTCGACGACGACCCCGGACAGTCCGGCCAGAGCGTCGCGGCGCAGCCCGTTGAAGTCCTTGCGCGCGCAGGCCTTGTGGACGATGCGGGGCAGGACGTGATCGCGTTAAAGCCTCATGGCGCGCCGATCGAGGGCGGTTCGCCGATGATCGGATCGATGGCGGCGATGATGGCGGCAACGACGGCGAGGATCCGGTGAGTCCCGTCGGCCTCGCCCTTGTCGAAGTCGTCACCGTCGACGGCCATCGAGTTGGTGACGTGGGCGACGCACACGACGTGTCGCCGCCGGGCCCGGGCGTAGGCGTACAGCGCGGCGGCTTCCATCTCCACGGCGTGCACACCGGCGGAGGCGGCCGAGGCGATCGCCGATGCGGTCTCGCGAAACGGGGCGTCGGTCGTCCAGCTGGCACCGCGATGCACTGGTTCGTCGAGACCGTCGAAGGCGTCGCTGAGAGCATCGCGAAGGGACGCGTCGAGGTGGGACCAGTCCGCCGGTGGGAGGTAGTGGTCACTGGTGCCGTCGTCGCGCCACGCTCGGTCGATGAGCACGAAGTAGGGCGGCGCGCCGAGCGGGATGATCGTCCCGGCCGACGTCACCGAGATGAGCAGCCGGCACCCGGATTCGGCCAACTGCTCGGCGACGAGCACGGCGTAGGGACCGCCGACGGCGCACGGGACGATGCCGACCTCGTGCCCGTCGACCTCGGTGGTCCACAGGTCGGAGTGGTAACAGGCCCAGTCGTCGTGTCGCCTGGCGACGCCGGCGGCGACGAGGTGGCGGACGACATCGCCGTCGGGGTCGAGGAGGCACATGGCGGGGACCAGGCGGTCGCCGATCTGGCGCTGGCGCCGCGCTTCGCGCAGCAGGTTCGCCGGGGTGAACACCGACGGCTCGTCGTAGACCTTGGCGCTGCCGCTGCCGCGTACGTCCGTCACGGTGCAGCGGCCAGCTCGACGGGGAGCCCGGCGGCGCGCCACTCTGGGTAGCCGTCCTCGAGGCGGGCGGCGCGTCGGCCTCGCCGGCGCAGGAATCGCACGGCGTCGTCGGCGTACACGCAGAACGGTCCCCGGCAGTAGGCGATCACGTCCGTCTCGGCGGGCAGGTCGGCGAGCTGCCCGGCGAGGCCGTCCATCGGCACCGATCGGGCGCTGGCGATGTGTCCGGCGTCGTACTCGACGGCGGGCCGAACGTCGAGCACGATGACGTCGCCGGCGGCGACCCGCCGTGCCAGCTCGTCACGGGTCACCTGCTCGATGCCGTCGGTCCGTCCGAGGTAGGCGGCGGCGAGACCCTCGAGGTCGGCGAGGTGGGCAGCGGCGACGTCGCGCAGCGCCGACCACAGCGTCTCGACCCGATCCGAGGCCAACCGGTAGTGCACTTTGGTCCTGTCCCGCCGCGTCGTCACCAGCCCGGCGCCGGCGAGCACCCGCAGGTGGAACGAGGTGGTGGCGACGCTCTGGTCGATCTCGGCGGCCAGTGCATCGACGTGGCGCTCACCTTGGGCGAGGACGTCGAGCAGCTCGGCGCGCCGCCCGTTGGCGACGGCTTTGCCGACCTCGGCGAACCCGTCGAACAGTGCGTTCTTCGCCGTCCGGTCACCCATGACGCATCCGTCGCATGTCGTCACTCTTCCTGATCTTCAAACGAGGTCTTGACAACGTTAGACGCCGAGGTGGCATATGTTCAAGTGTTCCTTTGAAGAGTTGGGCGGTGCGTGCTGTGGTCGAGATCGAGAGTGTCGTCGACGAGGGGCTCGGCCATTCGTCCCACGTCGTCGGGCTGGCCGACGGGCGGGCGCTGGTGATCGACCCGGCGCGCTTCCCGACGGCGCAGCGCCAGATCGTCGCCGAGCGGGGGTGGCGGATCGCCTGGACCGCGGACACCCATTCGCACGCCGACTACATCTCGGGCAGTCCCGAACTGGCTGCCGATGGCGCCGCCTTCCTGGCGTCGGCCGGGGCTGGCCTCGCCGTTGCCCACGTCGCCGTTCGTCCGGCCGACCAACTCGACCTGGGCGGTGATGTCGTGCTGCGGGCCATCGCCACCCCGGGTCACACGCCTGATCACCTCGCCTACCTGCTGGTCGACGATGGCCACCCGGTGGCGCTGTTCTCGGGCGGTTCGTTGATGGTCGGCACGGTCGGCCGGACCGATCTGCTGGGTGACGATCGGCGTGATGAGCTGGCGCGGTTGCTGTTCCGCTCCTTGCGGTCCGAGGTGCTGTCGCTGCCTGACGACGTCGCCGTCTACCCGACCCACGGGGCTGGTTCGTTCTGCTCGGCACCGACCACCTCGTCGCGCACCACGACGATCGGCCGAGAACGGGCGACCAACCCGCTGCTGGCCATCGACGACGAGGCCGCCTTCGTCGAGCAACTGGTGTCGGGGCTCGGCTCGTTCCCGAGCTACTTCTCGGAGCTGCCGGAACGGAACCGGCTCGGCCCCCGTTGCTACCCGCAGGTCCCGCCACTCGATCGACTCGATGTCGCCGCCGTCGAGCAGGCGCGCTCCACCGGCGCGGTGATCGTCGACGCCCGACCGATCGACGCGTTCGCCGAGGCCCACGTGCCCGGATCGATCTCGATCGCCCACCGACCGGTGTTCGGCTCCTGGCTCGGCTGGCTCGTCGACCTCGACCGGCCGATCGTGTTCGTGCTCGACGACACGAGCGACCGCGCCGATCTCGTCCGCCAAGCCCTCACCGTCAGTCACGAGCACCTGGTCGGCGAGCTCGACGGCGGCATCGACGCATGGCGAGCCGGCGGACTGGCCACGGCGTCGATCCCGCTCGTCGACCCGCGATCGATGGCCACCAATGCGCTCGACGTCCGCCAACGAGCCGAATGGGAGACCGGACATCTCCCCGGCGCCTCGCACGTCGAGCTCGGCGCGCTCGGATCGGCGGCGCGGCCGGACGCTCCACTCACCGTGATGTGCGGCCACGGCGAACGGGCGATGAGCGCCGCCAGTCTCCTCGCCGCTCGCGGACACGACGACGTCACCGTGCTCGTCGGCGGACCCGCCGAGTGGAGTCAGGCGACCGGACGCAGCCTCGAGATCGAGTCGTGACGGACGCTCCCACGATCGCCTCGCCCGCGGCGTCGCGGCGGCTCGGCCTGCGCGCGAACCTGGCCCAGTTCTCGCTCCTGGTCGGGGTCAACGCGCTGGTCGGCGGGATGATCGGCCAGGAACGCACCGTGCTCCCGCTGCTCGCCGAGCGGGAGTTCGGGCTGACTGCGTTCACGGCCACCCTCACCTTCATCGCCGCGTTCGGCATCGTCAAGGCGGCCACCAACTTCTTCGCCGGCACCCTGTCGGACCGCTACGGCCGCAAGCCGGTGCTCGTCGCCGGCTGGCTCGTCGGACTGCCCGTCCCCCTGCTGTTGATCTGGGCGCCGACCTGGAGCTGGGTGATCGTCGCCAACGTCCTTCTCGGCGTCAACCAGGGCCTCACCTGGTCGACCACGGTGATCATGAAGATCGACCTCGTCGGCCCGCAGCGCCGTGGGTTCGCTATGGGCCTCAACGAAGCCGCCGGGTACGGCGCCGTCGCCCTCACTGCCCTCGCCACCGGCTACATCGCCGAGCGGGCCGGCCTGCGCCCCGAGCCGTTCTTCCTCGGCCTCGCCTTTGCCGGGCTCGGCCTCGGCCTGTCGGTGCTGTTCGTCCGGGAGACCCGCGAGTTCGCCCAGTTGGAGGCCGCCACTTTCGATACCGGCGCCCACGACGCCGGCCTGCCCACGCGGGAGGTGTTCACGCTGACCAGCTTTCGCGAGCGAGCGTTATCGTCGTGCAGCCAGGCCGGGCTGGTCAACAACCTCAACGACGGTCTGGCCTGGGGCCTGTTCCCGATCTACTTCGCCCAGGCTGGTCTGTCGATCGCCCGCATCGGTCTGCTCGCCGCGATCTACCCCGCCGTGTGGGGATTCGGCCAGCTCGTGACCGGTGGCCTCTCGGACCGGATCGGCCGCAAACCGCTGATCGCCGGCGGGATGCTCCTACAGGCCGTGGCGATCGGCTGGATCGCCGCCACCACCGGGTTCACCGCCTGGGCGATCGGCGCCGCCGTGCTCGGCGCCGGCACCGCGATGGTCTACCCGACGCTGCTGGCGGCGATCGCCGACGTGGCCCACCCGGCATGGAGGGCCCGTTCGGTCGGCGTCTACCGGCTCTGGCGCGACGGCGGGTTCGCCGTCGGCGCCATCCTCGCCGGGGTGATCGCCGATGCCGCCTCGATCGAAGTGGCCATCTGGGCGGTCGCCGCCCTCACCGCCGCTTCGGGCATCGTCGTCATCGTCCGCATGTACGAGACCCACCCGCCGAGCCGACGGTCTCCACGCGTGACCATCGGTTACGCCGAACGATCCAACCTGGAGGAGGCGCCATGACGGTCGATGACCAGTCGACGACCGAAGGAACCGAGCTGGAAGCCGTCGACCCCGAGGCCCTGCGCGCCGAGGTGCGTGACAAGTACCGGCACGTCGCCACCGACCCGGCGGCGAGCTACCACTTCCACACCGGACGACCGCTCGCCGCACGCCTCGGCTACGACGCGACGATCGTCGATGCCCTGCCCGACCGGGCCGTCGAGTCCTTCGCCGGGGTCGGCAACCCGTTCTCGCTGCGGCGCCTCGAACCAAGCGAGCACGTCGTCGATGTCGGGTCGGGCGCCGGGTTCGACTCGTTCATCGCCGCCCGCCAGATCGGCGCGACGGGCCGCGTCGTCGGTGTCGACATGACCGCCGAGATGCTCGACAAGTCGCGGGCCACCGCCGCCGAGATCGGCCTCGCCCACGTCGAGTTCCGGGAGGGCCTCGCCGAAGCGCTCCCCGTCGACGACGGCTGGGCCGACGTCGTCATCTCCAACGGGGTGATCAACCTGTGCGCCGACAAGCGCGCCGCCCTCGA
>JBPCJW010000026.1:0-15161 GCA_051004915.1 Ilumatobacteraceae bacterium | reverse complement strand
AGCTCCCCGAGCTGCTTGAAGCGGCGGCCGGTGCGCCGGCGGTAGACGACCTCGATGGCGAACGACGCGACCAGCGTCGCCACCAGCGTGACCGACGCGGCGGCCGGGGCGTTGGCGACGACGTAGACCATGAGCAGCACGAACATGATCGAGCAGGCGATCAGCGAGGCGATGACCAGCGACGCCTTGGCGCCCGTCTCCTTGCGCACCCGCAGGTGGGCGACGTTGACCGCGGCGTAGACGATGCGGAAGGCGGCACTGGCCATCATGGCGATGGGGCCGAGGTCGAACGCCACGACGAAGACGATGGTCAGGCCACCGGTGATGAACAGGCCCTCGACGTGGGGGTTCCAGAGGGAGTTGGTGAAGGTCTTCGGCAACTGGCCGTCGCGGGGCGATCGGGTACGACACGTTGGATGCCCCGAACAGCGTGGCGTTGACCGCCGACGACGTCGAGAGCAGGGCGGCGACGGCGATCAGCTTGAAGCCGAACTGGCCGAGGAACGGCTCGGCCGCTTCGGCCAGTGCGTAGTCCTTTGCCGCCTCCAGCTGCGGGATCGGGAGGTTGCCGATCACACCGATCGATACCAGCACGTAGATCACCATGACGATGGCCACGGCGACGTAGATCGCGCGCGGCAGCTCATGCTTGGGGTTCTCCATGTCGGCCGCCGCGTTCGTGATCAGCCCGAACCCCTCGTAGCCGATGAACAAGATCCCGGCGGGATGCCGACCAGCTCGACGGTGCAGCGCACTGCCAGCGGACGGTCGTCCGATCCATCCTCGCCGCCCGCCATGCGGGGCTCAGGCTTTGGCTGCGGCGAAGCCCTTGTCCAAGTCGGCGAGGATGTCGTCGATCGTCTCGATGCCGACGCTGAGGCGGATGAGGCCCGGGTGGACGTCTGAGGCGAGCTGCTCCTCGGGGGTCAGCTGGCTGTGGGTGGTGCTCGCCGGGTGGATGACGAGGCTGCGCACGTCGCCGATGTTGGCCACGTGGCTGTGCAGCTCGAGGGCTTCGACGAAGCGCTTGCCGGCCTCGAGGCCGCCCTCGATCTCGAAGGCGATGATCGAGCCGTAGCCCTTGCCCGCGCCGAGACGCTCGGCTCGCTCGTGCCAGCGGTTGTCGGGGAGCCCGGCGAAGTTGACCGACAGCACCTGTCCTTGACCGACGAGGTACTCGGCGACCGCCTGGGCGTTGCTGAAGTGGCGGTCCATGCGCAAGCTCAGCGTCTCGATCCCCTGCAGGATGAGGAACGAGTTGAATGGCGAGATGGCGAAGCCGATGTCGCGCAGCAGCTGGACGCGCGCCTTCAGGATGTACGAGCCGGCGCCGAGGGCAGGCCAGTAGGCGAGACCGTGGTAGCTCGGGTCGGGCTCGGTGAAACCGGGGAAGCGACCGGTGGCCGCGTAGTCGAACGTGCCGCCGTCGGTGATCGACCCGCCGATCGAGTTGCCGTGCCCGCCGAGGAACTTCGTCAGGCTGTGCACGACGATGTCGGCGCCCCACTCCAGCGGGCGGATGAGGTACGGGCTGGGCACCGTGTTGTCGATGATCAGCGGGATGCCGGCGTCATGGGCGACACCGGCAACGCCCTCGATGTCGAACACGTCGTTCTTCGGGTTGGGCAGCGACTCGCCGTAGAAGGCCTTGGTGTTGTCCTTGACCGCGGCCCGCCATTGCCCGAGGTCGTCGGGATCGTCGACGAACGTGACCTCGATGCCGAGCTTGGGCATCGTATAGTGGAACAGGTTGTAGGTGCCGCCATACAGCGACGACGACGACACGATGTGGCTGCCGGCCTCGGCGATGGTCAGGATCGACAGGGTCGTTGCGGCCTGGCCCGAGCCGACGGCGAGCGTGCCTGGCAGCCCGATGGCCGTGGTCACCCCGCCCTCCAGCGAGTTGAGCCGAGCCTCCAGGGCGGCCTGGGTGGGGTTCATGATCCGCGTGTAGACGTTGCCCACCTCGGCCAGCGCGAACAGGTTCGCGGCGTGGTCGGTATCGCGGAACTGATAGCTCGTCGTCTGGTAGATCGGGACGGCCCGGGCGCCCGTCGTCGGGTCGGGTTCCCCCCCGACATGGACCTGACGCGTTTCGAAACCCCACTCTTCACTCATGGCCCGCGAGCGTACTCCCACCGGACAAGCCAGCTTCTGACGAAGGTTCGTACTGGCTTTCCAGCACGATCGCGCCACAGAACCTGCAGATCCGGGACCTGTCGGCGCGCGAAGCTCACGGCCGTGATCGGGGCGGCTGAACGTTCGCTGGCGCTGGCTGACGAGGCGGCCGAACGGTTCGACGCAGAGCAGGTCGTCGTTCACCTGTCGGCAGCGATCCGTCAGCTGACGGAGACCGGTGATGTGCGCCGGGCGGCGATGACGTGTGCCCGGCTCGGCGACACGTACGTCAACGCCCTCGGCAACATGGTCGCGGCGCGCGCGTGGTTCGCTCGCGCCCAACGTCTCGTCACCGACGAACCTCCGTGCATCGAGCAGGGCTGGGTGGCGGTCGCGGCGATGGGCTGCGAGGTCGACGATCCCGCGGTGCTGTTGGCCGCCGCCGAGCTGGCGCTCGACCGGGCTCGCCGGTTCGGCGACGTCAACCTGGAGACCAAGGCCCTCGCCGATGCCGGACTGGCCAACGTCCAGTCGGGGCGGATCGTCGACGGGATGGCGCTGCTCGACGAGGCCATGGCGCTGGCCTGCGGCCCGGCAGACGATCCCGGCACCGCCGCCAAGTCGGTGTGCTCGTTCTTCACCGCCTGCTACCACGCCGCCGACTTCGGGCGGGCCGACGCCTGGGCCGAGCCGCTCCGCCAGCACGGCCTGATCGGACTCGCCCCGGTCGGACCGGTCTTCGTCTCCAACCACTGCGACAGCGTGCACGCCACGCTGCTCATCGAGCTCGGGCGGTGGGGCGAGGCCGAAGCGCTGCTGCAGCGAGCCCGCGCGGACTTCGAGGCGGCGATGGGCATGGCCAGCTGGCACCCGGACATCGCCCTCGCGGACCTGCGCATCCGGCAGGGCCGATGCGCCGATGCGGAGCAGCTGCTCCTCGGCAAGGACCACTCGGTGCAGGCGCTACTGCCGGCCGCCCGGCTGCACCTCGCCCGCGGCGACCATCGGCTGGCCGGGGCGACGGCGCGCCGTGGGTTGCGCGCCGTCGGAGCCGATCAGCTGCGCGCCGTGGAGCTGCTGACGACGCTCGTCGACGCCGAGCTGGCGGCCGGCGACCTCGACGCCGCGGCGGTCGCTTGCGACGAGCTGGGGGATCGCACCCGCGCCCTCGACGTTCCGACGCTGCGGGCTCGTGCAGCGGCGGCGCAAGCCCGCCTCCTGTCCGCGACGGATCACGGCGATGCGGCGATCGAGTTGCTCGAGGCAACCGTCGACGACCTGGATCCCGGTCGGCTGCCGTGGCTGCGCGGCGCACTGCTCGTCGACCTGGCGCGGTTGCGCGAGCTCGCCGGCGACCGCGACGGTGCGATCCGCGATGCCGACGCCGCGTTCGCCGCGCTGGCGAGCCTGGACGTGGTGCTCGCGCCCGACGACCTCGCGCTGCAGGAGCGGCTCAGCGCTCAACCGGCGGTAGCCATCAAGACGGCCGTCCTCAGCGCATGCGGTTCGTGGTGGGAGGTGTCGTGCGACGGGACCCGTGTCCGTCTGGCCGACACGAAGGGTCTGCGCTACCTCGCCGAGCTGATCGCCAGCCCAGGTGTCGAGCGCCACGTCCTCGACCTCGTCGACCGGGTCGAAGGGCTCCCGCAGGCCGGCCTCGACCGCCGGGCGCTGGGAGACACCGGCCCGGTGCTCGACGCGCAGGCGCGCACCGCCTATCGTCGGCGCATCGAACAGCTGCGGGCCGAGGCTGACGATGCGCTCGCCGCCGGCCGCCTGGAGACGGCCGAGCGACACCAGGACGAGCTCGACCAGCTCGTCCGCCAGCTGGCCCAAGCGTTCGGGCTGGGCGGGCGGGCGCGACGTGCGGGGTCGGCTGCAGAGCGCGCTCGCCTCAACGTCACGAGGGCGCTGCGCACGGCGATCGCCAAGGTCGGCGACGCCCTGCCCGGCGAGGCCAGTGCGCTGCTCGACCGCCGTGTGCGGACCGGCGCCTACTGCTGCTACCCGCCGGAGCCCGGCGACAGCGCCCGGTGGATCGTTCAGCGCGGAGTGAACGGATCCAACGCCCGCTGAACGCCATCAGGGCATGGACATGCCAACAACCCAGACAGACGAGATCGCCGACGGCATCTACCGGATCTCCACCTGGATCCCCGAGGTCAGCCCGGATGGCTTCACGTTCAACCAGTTCCTGCTCGCCGCCGACGAGCCGCTGCTGTTCCACACCGGGCCGCGGGGGATGTTCCCGCTCGTCGCCGAGGCGGTGGCCAAGGTGCTGCCCGTGGAATCGCTGCGCTGGATCACGTTCGGCCATGTCGAGGCCGACGAGTGCGGGGCGATGAACATGTGGCTGGGTGCGGCGCCCGGCAGCGAGGTCGCCCACGGTGCGCTGGGATGCGACGTCTCCCTGAACGACATGTGCGACCGGACCCCACGGGCGTTGGACGAGGGCGAGGTGATCGATCTCGGCGGCAAGCGGGCGCGGCAGATCTCGACACCCCACGTGCCCCACGGCTGGGAGGCACAGGTGCTGTTCGAGGAGACGACCGGGACCCTGCTGTGCGGCGACATCTTCAGCCAGTTCGGCCGTTGCCCTGCGCTGACGACCGACGACGTCGTCGAACCCGCGGTGGTCGCCGAGCAGGCGTTCCACGCCTCGTCGATGGCACCGACCACCGGCGCCACGCTGCGCGCGCTTGGCGACCTCGAGCCGACGACCCTGGCGATCATGCACGGCGCCTCGTTCAGCGGCGACGGCGGCCAAGCCCTGCGCGACCTCGCCACCCAGTACGACGACATGATCGCCCAGCCCGCCTGATCAGACCCCGTTCTGACGAAGGTTCGTACTGGATTTCCAGCACGATCGCGCCACAGAATCGGTCCCGGTCCCGGTCTCGGGCTCGCGCGCTTGTGCGCTGGGGTCAGGTCTGCTTGACGGCGCCCTTCACGGCCTCGAGCACGTCGGGCGTGATCTCGTCGATGCCGTGGGCTTCGGCGGCGTGCGGCGCGACTTGCGCCAGCAGCTCGTCCTCGGAATCGGCGCTGAACGTGGCGGCGCAACCCGGCATCACATCTCCGCATGAAAGGGCGTAGGGCATGGTGACCTCCTCTGGTCGCGCCGAAACCTACTGCCCCGACCGATCGCGGCCACAGAACGGCTGAGGGCGAGCCGAGGTCATTCGGCGACGAAGTACGCCGCGACCTCAGTGCCGCAGGTGACGTTCACCTGGTTGACGACGACTTCCGTCGACCACATGCCGGCCCGCAGCAGGCTGGGATCGGGGGCGGTGAACGCCTCGAAGCCTGACGTCAGTTGATCCACTGCGATGGCCCAGCTGCTTCGCTGGTCCTCGTCGAGGTCGGCCGTGGCGATGCTGCCAAGTTCACGGACGATGGTCTCGAAGTCCGAGGGTTCGGACGCTGGCAGTTCGGAGACGTCGAGCAACGCGACCGCCTCGCCACAGAACGAGGCAGCTGCCACGGTCGTCATCGCCACCGTCGTGGTCGTGGCTGGCGCCGCGGACGTCGTCGGTCCCGGTTCGGCCTGCTCCTCGCCGCTGCAGGCACCGAGCACGAGTCCCATCACGGCCACCAACATCCGGCGTCCCCGCACCCCGCGATCCTCGCAGATCCGGTTCTGATGCCCGGGCGACGGTGCCCTCACGCAACCCGTGTGCAACTCGCTCGGCGCGCCGATCGGTCAGCCGCCGCTGGCGTCGGCGACCTTGGTCTTGCCGGCGGCGATCCACGGCATCATCTCGCGCAGGCGCGAGCCGACCAGCTCGATGCCGTGGTCCTTGCCCTCCTGCTGGAGACGGTGGTAGTTCGGCCGCCCCGACTCGCTCTCGGCGACCCACTCCTCGGCGAACTTGCCCGACGTGATCTCCTCGAGGATGACCTTCATCTCGGCCTTCGTCTCGTCGGTGATGATCCGTGACCCTCGGGTCAGGTCGCCGTACTCGGCGGTGTCGGAGATCGAATAGCGCATCCCGGCGATGCCCTCCTCGTACATCAGGTCGACGATCAGCTTGACCTCGTGGAGGCACTCGAAGTACGCCATCTCCGGGGCGTAGCCGGCATCGACCAACGTCTCGTACCCAGCCTGGACCAGCGACGTGAGACCGCCGCACAGCACCACCTGCTCGCCGAACAGGTCGGTCTCGGTCTCCTCCGGGAACGTCGTCTCGATGACCCCGGCCCGTGTGCCGCCGATGGCGTCGGCGTAGGACAGGGCGACCTCCTTCGCCTGACCCGTCGCGTCCTGCTCGACGGCGATCAACGCCGGGACGCCTCCGCCCTCGACGTAGGTCCGGCGGACCAGGTGGCCCGGACCCTTGGGCGCGACCATGATCACGTCGACGCCCTCCGGCGCGGCGATGCGGCCGAAGCGCACGTTGAAACCATGGGCGAAAGCCAGCGCGTTGCCGGCCTGGAGGTGCGGCGCGATGTGCTCGTCGTAGATCGCCTTCTGCTCCGTATCGGGCGCCAGGATCATCACGACGTCGGCGGCGGCTGCGGCCTCGGCGATCGGCAGCACGCGCAGCCCCTGCGACTCGGCCTTGTCGATCGACGACGAGTCCTCGCGCAGCCCGACGATGACGTCGACTCCGGAGTCGCGCAGGTTCAGCGCATGGCCGTGGCCCTGCGATCCGTAGCCGATGACGGCCACGGTCTTGCCCCTGATGATCGAGGGGTCGGCATCGTCGGCGTAGTAGACGGTGGCAGTCATCCGGTCGTTCCTTTCACGGCCCGCAGGCGCGCGTGGCGGTCGAGCTTGGGGAGAGCGATGCGCCCGGTGCGTTGCAGCTCCACCATGCCGTGACCCTCGAGCAGGGACTCGAAGTCGTCAAGTTTGTCAGGGTGGCCCTCCAGACTCACGGTCAGCGCCTCGCCCCCGACGGCGAGGATCTTGCCCTCGAAGATGTTGGTCAGCTCGACGACCTGCCCACGGTCCTCAGGTGTCGCCCGCACGGTGGCCAGGAGCAGTTCGCGCTCGACCGAGCGGCGCGGCTCGAGCTCGGAGATCTTGAGCACCTCGACGAGCTTGAACAGCTGCTTGGTGATCTGCTCCAGCGGCGTCGACCCGACGTCGACGACGATGGTGATGCGGCTCGTGCCGTCGTCCGCCGACGGCGCGACGGCGAGCGAGAAGATGTTGTACCCCCGCCGGGCGAACAGGCCGGCGATGCGAGCCAGCACGCCGGGCCGGTTCTGCACGAGCACCGACAAGATGTGATGCGACGTCATGCTTCGGCTCCGCCTGCCGAGCTCGCCACCGCCACGGACAGTCGTGGCGCGCCTCCTGGTGTCGGTTCCGACCAACCGTGGCGGCGCTCGCCGAACCTCCAGCCGGTCGACGACTTCACCGCGCTCACGACAGTGACCCCTTCTGCGGCATCTGGCTGGCGGGCAGGACGATCTCATCGTTGCTGCGGCCGGCCGGGACCATCGGAAACACCTTCTCGCCGGAGTCGACGCGGAACTCCACGACGACGGGCCGGTCGTTGATCGAGTTGGCCTTCTCGATCGCCGGCTCCACCTCTTCCGGCTCCTCCACCCGGATGCCGACGCAGCCCATGGCCTCCGCCCAGCGCACGTAGTCCGGCGTGTCCGGGGACAGGTACACCTCGCTGTAGCGCTCGTCGTAGAACATCTCCTGCCACTGGCGGACCATGCCGAGGTAGCTGTTGTTGAGCAGCGCGACCTTGATCGGGATTCGCTCGACCGACGCCGTGACCAGCTCCTGGGCGGTCATCTGGAAGCACCCGTCACCGTCGACGGCCCACACCGTGCGATCGGGCCGGCCGACCTTGGCACCGATCGCGGCGGGGATCGAGAACCCCATCGTGCCCAACCCACCGGAGTTGACCCACGTGTACGGCTCGTTGAACCGCCAGTACTGCGACGACCACATCTGGTGCTGGCCAACGCCCGACGTGAGGATCGTCCCTTCCGGCGCCGCGTCGCGCAGCTGCTCGAGGCAGAACTGCGGCTTCAGCGCGTGCCCGGGCTCGCTGCGCTCGTAGGTCAGCGGGAACTGCTCACGCCAGCCGGAGATGCGGCTGCGCCACGCCGCCGTGTCGGCCTGGACGGTCCCCCCGTCGAGCAGCTCGCGCACCACGCGCACGAGCTCGCCGATGACCTGCCGGCAATCGCCGACGATCGGCACGTCGGGGCGACGCACCTTGCCCTGCTCCGCCGGGTCGATGTCGACGTGGATCACCTTGGCCTCGGGGGCGAACCCGTCGACCTTGCCGGTGATCCGGTCGTCGAACCTGGCGCCGAGGGCGATCAGCAGATCGCTGCGCTGCATCACGGTGACAGCGGTGGCGTTGCCGTGCATGCCGGGCATGCCGAGTGCCAACGGATGATCGTCGGGAAACGCCCCGCGCGCCATCAGCGTCGTGACGACGTGGATGCCGGTCAGCTCGGCCAGCTCGCGCAACCCGTCCGCGGCGCGCGCCTTGAGCACGCCCCCTCCGACGTACAGCACGGGCCGTTCGGCGGCGAGGATCATCCTGGCCGCCTCCTTGATCATGCGCGGGTGGCCCTTGACGTTCGGTCGGTAGCCGGGCAGCGAGGCGATCACGTCCTCGTCGGACGGCCAGTGCCACTCCATCGTGTTCTGCAGCACGTCCTTGGGAACGTCGACGAGGACCGGGCCTGGCCGACCCGTCGAGGCGAGGTGGAACGCCTGGCGGATGGCCAGCGGGATCTCCTCCGGCGACATCACCAGCTCGTTGTGCTTGGTCGCCGACCGCGTGATGCCGACCGTGTCGCACTCCTGGAAGGCATCGCTCCCGATCGCACCGGTCGGAACCTGGCCGGTGATCGCGACCATCGGGATGGAGTCCATGAAGGCGTCCATCAGCGGCGTGACGAGGTTGGTCGCCGCCGGCCCGGAGGTGACCATCGCGACCCCCGGCCGGCCCGTCACGTGGGCGTAACCCTCCGCCATGTGACCCGCGCCCTGCTCGTGGCGCACGAGGATGTGGCGGATCGTCGACTCCAGCAACGGGTCGTAGGCGGGCAGGATGCAGCCGCCGGGGAGACCGAACACGACCTCCACCGACTCCTGCTCCAGACTCTTGATGAGGGCTTGGGCTCCGGTCAGCTGCATGGGGTGCTCCGAGATGGAAACGGGCCGAAAAATGCTTCGACCTCCCGGCTGGGAGGTCGACAGGAGCACACACGGCGACACGCCGGTGTGCTACCGGATGAGTACGAGGACGGTGGTCGCGCGACGCATCGCAGGAATCATGCCATGACCGAGGGCTGCAAACAACCGCCCGGGGCCGGCGTCGTCGGTGCCTGCCCACCCGGCCAGCGACGGACGCAGCGATGTGATGCGGAAATCACGCCGCCTGCAGTGCGTCCGGCGCCGGCACGGGGGCCAGCCGGCGGCGAGTGAAGAGCGGGCGCAGCAACACCTGATCGATGGTGCCGAGCATGATGATGAGGTCGAGGGTCAGTGACCAGTTCTCGACGTAGAACAGATCGAGCCGGCGATACGCGTCGAACGACGGGTTGTCGCGAGCCTCGACCTGCCACAGCCCGCTGATCCCCGGACGAACCTGGTGACGGGCGCGCAACTCGTCCGGGAACTCTGCGACCTCCGAGGCGAGTGCGGGCCGTGGTCCGACGAGGCTCATGTCACCGCGCAGCACGTTGAACAGCTGCGGCAGCTCGTCGAGGCTCGTCGAGCGCAGGAAGCGGCCGATCCTGGTGACGCGTGGGTCGCCGCCGTCGAGCTTGAAGAGTGGACCGCTGCGCTCGTTGTCGGCCCGCAGCGCAGCCAGCTTCGACTCGGCGTCGACGCACATCGAGCGGAACTTGATCATTCGGAACTCGCCGCCGCCCCGGCCGACGCGCAGCTGGCCGAACAACACAGGCCCGCGATCCTCCAGTTTGATCAGTGTCGCGACGATCAAGATCACGGGTGACAGCACCACCAGCATCGCTGCCGCGATGACGAGATCGAAAGCTCGCTTGAGATCCACCTGCAGTCGTGACAGCGACGGCGACTCGACGTAGAGCAATGGCTGATGGGCGATCGGCAAGGCCTGCACCCGCCGGAAGTCGATGCCCGACAGGCCCGGGTCGAGGTACAGGTCGCGTGGCCGTGTGCGCTCGTCGCGGATCAGCACGTCGAGCAGTGCTGGGTTGATGTCACTCGAACAGAGCACCACCCCTTCCACTTCGGCGCCGGCCAACACCTCGCCGGCATCGGAGTAGTTCGCCAGCCACAGGTCATCGAGTCCGGCGGCGCGGGCCTCTCGGGCGGAGCCGACCAAGCCGACAACATGTACGCCGACCTCCGGGTGCGTACGGAACAGCGTGGTCAGGTCGACGGCCCGGCGGTCGGTGCCGACGATGATCATGCGCTGCTGGAAGTTGCCGGCCTTGCGCTGCGCGCAGAGCCACGTTCGGTAGATCGAGCGCCAGACGACGAGCGCAAACAGCGCGCAGGCGCAGCCGATGAAGATCTCCTCGACGTGCCAATACATCTTCAGTGCTCGATCGAGCACGATCGTGCCGAGCCCTAGCAGCACGACAGCGCGCGCCAGGCGAGAGAGCTCGATCGCCCGCACGGCGGTGATCCGGTCGACCCACGGCTGCTGGCTGCGGAGCGCCACGAGACCGACGCCGACAACGGCGAGGTAGTCGATCGCCAGCTCGAGCGGTGACGAGGTCCGGTAGACCGACACGAGACGCAGGACCGCGGCGAAGCCGAGCAACACCGCGACGTTGTCGCCGATGATCAGCACGGTGTGCAGGCGCGGCCGGCGGTGCGGCCGCTCCGCCTGCGGCCGCACCGACTCGACCGGGACGCGCCGCGCCAAGCGCGGCGCGGGGATCAGGGTCGTCCTGATGGTCCCTGGGTGTTCGCCCCCGCCCGAGGGCCGTGCGCGTTCGCGCGTCGCGACGTCTGCGTGTCGCATGTGTGTTGTCCGCCCGTCTGAACCGAAGCTGCCCGCTACCGGTCACTAGTCCGCTGGTTCCCTCCGACGTCCAGCCGGGGATGTCCGCATCTCCGAGAAGGCCGTCGACCTTGCCAAGTCGGTGAACGTCCGCGATCACCGACTTGATCGACCTCACGCCACACCGAAGTGTCCGCACCGGGATGGCGTCGGTCGAGGGGCAACTTACCCTGCGGTAACCACGTTGTCAATGGCGGCTGCCGATGTCACACCTGGCACACCGCGCCACACCTTGCTCTCACCCGGCGACGGCTCCCTGCAGCCGGGCCGCCGCCAACGTGTTCTCCAGTAGGCAGGCGATCGTCATCGGGCCGGTGCCGCCCGGCATCGGCGTCAGCCAACCGGCAACCTCGGCCACCGGCCCCTGGTCGACATCGCCGACGATGCCGGCTTCCGTCCGGGACACGCCGACGTCGACGACGGCGGCTCCGGGCTTGACATGGTCGGCGGTCAGCATGTGCGCCTGGCCGGCGGCGCCGACGAGGATGTCGGCTTCCCGACACACGTCGATCAGGTCGCGCGTCCGCGAGTGGGCGAGCGTCACCGTCGCGTCGACCCCCTTGCGGGCGAGCAGCAGCGCCAGCGGCAGTCCGACCAGCGTCGAGCGGCCGACGATCACGGCCCGTCGCCCGCTGGTCCCCACGCCGTAGCGCTCGAGCAGCCGGATCACGCCGAGCGGTGTGCACGGGACGAGGCCCGGCACACCGCGCACGAGGCGGCCCATCGACAGCTCGGTCAGACCGTCGACGTCCTTGTCCGGCGGCACGAGATCGAGCACCGCGTTGGTCTCGAGTGTGGACGGCAGTGGGAGCTGCACGAGGATGCCGTTGACAGCTGGATCGGCCGCCAGCTCGGCAATCGCGGCTTCGACCTGACCCTGGCTCGCATCGCCGGGCAGCCCGACGTGCTGCGAGCTCAGCCCGGCGCGCTCCGCAGCCTTGTGCTTCATGCGCACGTAGACCTCGCTCGGGCGGTCGTCGCCGACGAGCACGGTGGCCAGGCACACCGCAGGCGAGCCGAGGGACTCGATCTCCTTGCGCAGCGCGTCGACGATCTCGTCGCGCAGGAGCGTGCCGTCCATGGAGATCGCCGTCATCGGCGGGGATCGTACGACCACCTAGCCTTCGCCGCCGTGAACCCTGCTCCCCCACCGTCCGTGCAGCCGGCCGACGGCCGCCTCGGCGTGCTGACCGTCGGACTCGGCGCCGTCGCGTCGACCCTCATCGCCGGCGTCGAGCTCGTGCGGCGTGGGCTCGGCGAGCCGATCGGCTCGCTGGCGATGATGGACACGATCCGCCTCGGCAAGCGAACCGACGATCGATCACCCCTGATCCGTGACTTCGCGCCGGTCGCCCGCCTCGACGACCTGGTGTTCGGGGCGTGGGATCCGTTCCCGGACGACGCCTATGTCGCCGCCCAGCGGGCCGGTGTCCTCGATGCCGGCAAGCACGTCGAGCAGATCTCCGACGCCCTGCGTGACGTTCGCCCGATGCCCGCCGCGTTCGACCGGCGGTACGTCAAGAACATCGATGCCGACAACACGATGGGTGGCATCGACAAGCGGGCGATGTTGAACGCCATCCGTGAGGACATCAATCGCTTTCGCGAGGACAAGCAGGTCGAGCGCGTCGTGATGATCTGGTGCGCCTCGACGGAGATCTTCATCGAGCCCGGTCCTGCGCACGCCGACCTCGACGCGTTCGAGGCGGCGATCGACGCCAACGACCCGACGATCGCGCCGTCGATGCTGTACGCCTACGCCGCGCTGCTGGAGGGTGTGCCGTTCTGCAACGGTGCGCCGAACCTGACCGTCGACACGCCGGCGCTGCGTGAGTTCGCCACGACCGCGGGGTTGCCCATCTCCGGCAAGGACTTCAAGACGGGCCAGACGCTGATCAAGACCGTGCTCGCGCCGATGCTCAAGGCGCGCATGCTCGGGCTGTCGGGGTGGTACTCGACGAACATCCTCGGCAACCGGGACGGCGAGGTGCTCGACGATCCGGAGAGCTTCAAGACGAAGGAGGAGTCCAAGCTCGGGGTGCTCGAACACATCCTCCGGCCGGACCGCTACCCGGCGTTGTACGGGAACATCTTCCACAAGGTGCGGATCAACTACTACCCGCCGCGTGGCGACAACAAGGAAGGGTGGGACAACATCGACATCTTCGGGTGGCTCGGCTACCCGATGCAGATCAAGGTCGACTTCCTGTGCCGTGATTCGATCCTCGCCGCGCCGCTGGCACTCGACCTGGTGCTGTTCACGGATCTCGCCCAGCGGGCCGGGCTCGGCGGCATCCAGGAGTGGTTGAGCTTCTACTACAAGAGCCCGATGGCTGCGCCGGGCCTGCTCGCCGAGAACGACCTGTTCATCCAACTGACCAAGCTCAAGAACACGCTGCGCTGGATGATGGGTGAGGATCAGATCACCCACCTCGGCAGGGAGTACTACGCATGAGTGGGCGCCGAAGCGGCGCCGTGTCTCGCTGCCCTCGACGGGATGGCCAGCCGGTCGCTGCGGACGGGGCCAAAGCGGTCACCCCATCGGTGCACTTCGGTCACCATCCGGCCTCAGCCCTCGGTTGCCACACCGGCGTCGGTGGCGACATGGTCGACCCTGCGGTCGTGGGGTTCGGTCGGGAGGTCTGTGACGAGCTGCTCGGCGAAGCACGCGCCGATCGTGATGCAGGTCGGGCCAAGGCGGGAAAGGAACCGGTCGTAGTGGCCGCCACCCTGGCCGAGGCGGCGACCGTCGGGCGTGAAGGCGAGGCCCGGGACGACGACGACGTCCAGCTCGAGCGGGTCGAGGGTCCCCGGTACGACGCGTAGTTCGGCGCCGTCGACCTCCGGCACGAACACGTCGACATCGTTGGCGGCGCACCAGTCGAACCACGACTCGGTGGCCGGCTCGGTCGCAAGACCCTCGAAGAGCATGATGCGTCGCGCGATCTGGGCGCGACGCGTCGCAGATCTGCGACGATCCGCGCCCAGATCGGCGATTGCGACGATGCGCGCCCAGATGCGGGCCGAGCGGGCGAGTCGATCGGCCGGGTCTGACGCAATCTCGCGCCGCACCCGGCGCAGCTCGGCGCGCAAGGCCCGCTTCGCTGTCGTTGCGGCGTCCTGCATCGGCGGGAAGTCTGGCCCGATGCGTACCATCGGCGGCGATGCGCGAGACGCCGTTCGACAGTGCCCAGTTCCGCAAGGTGCTCGGGCACTTCCCCACCGGCGTGACAATCGTGACCGGCGTGGCCGGCGACGAGCCCGCCGGCTTCACCATCGGATCGTTCACCTCGGTCTCGCTCGATCCTCCGCTCGTCGGCTTCCTCCCGCAGATCGCCAGCGACACGTGGCAGGCGATGGCCCCCGCTGGGCGGTTCTGCGTCAACGTGCTGCGCGACGACCAGGCCAGCCTGTGCTGGCGGTTCGCCAAGAGCGGGGTCGGTGACGATCGCTTCGACGACGTCGCGTGGACCCACTCGCCGACCGGCTGCCCCGTCATCGAGGGCGTCGGCGCGTGGATCGACTGTCGGACCGAGCACAGCCTCGAGCTCGGCGACCACTACTTCGTCGTCGGCCGCGTCGTTGACCTCGCCCACCACGAGGACCCCCACGTGCCCCTCGTCTTCTATAAGGGCGCCCTTGGCGGCTTCCTCGCCGCCGACTGAACCGGCTGGGTCGGGCTAGGGTCGGCCAGGCATCGAGCAAACAAGGGGGCGCCGATGGCCACGATGGGTTCACCGGTCCTTCCTGGGCGTCTCGGTTCACCGAGGATGACGTTGCGTGACGAGCCGCGCGCCGATCCACGGATGATCGCAGCAATGGAGATGTTCGGTTTGGCTGACCCACCCGGCGCCGCGCCGGTCGATGCCCAGTCGTCGATCGAGGAGATCCTGGAGTTCGTTGCGACTGCCGAGGAGGGCTTCGAGGCGTTGTTCGCGGCGGTGGTCGCAGGGCTGCCGGGGGTGCAGGGCGTCGAACGGACCGTCGAGGTCATCCGAGGCATCGACGGCAACGACGTCACCCTCTACGTCCACCGACCGACCGGCCACGGCGACGGGC
>JBPCJW010000025.1:0-20982 GCA_051004915.1 Ilumatobacteraceae bacterium | reverse complement strand
GCGCACCCGCCCAGAAGCCGCCGACGAGCGCAATCGCGACGGCCCGGGCGGAGCGCCACGCAACATGGGCGGCCGGGTCCACCGGATCACCCGACGGATCATCGTCGCGGTGGCGCGGATCGTCAGTCTGCGCCGGTGTCCACGTCGTGTAGCGCGTGCCGCCCCACCACAGCGTGAGCGTGATCCCGACGACGAACAGCAGCCCGAGAGCCACCATCAGGGGCACGCCCACGCCCCCCGCAGCTGAGATGAGCGATGAGTGGCGTTACACCGCAGATCGCTCATCGCGATCGGCGCGCCTCCAACGCGATGAGCGATGTGCGTCGCATGACCACTCATCGCTCATCGCGCCGTGGGCGCGGCGCGGGTCAGCCGATCCAGCCGGCGACGGCGTCGGGGTTGGCGTCGATCCACTGCTGGGCGGCGTCCGCCGGCGTCATCCCCTCGCCGTCGATCGTCGCCGCGATCTCGTTCTGCTGTTCGGTGGTCAGCTTGAAGTTGGACAGGAACTCGAACGCCACCGCGTTCTTCTCCTCCAACCCGACCGATGCGGCCTTGTACACCTCGTCGACCGGGTAATCGCAGTCGTACGCGCCGTCGCCGGCCTCAGCCGACGCCAGGCACTCGTCGGTGACCTCCGGCAGCTCGACCTCGGTCAGGTCTACCTCGCTCTGGAGCCAGTGCGGTTGCCAGAAGTTGAGGAGCACCGGCTGCTCGTCGTCGATCGCCTGGCGGATGGTCGTGATCAGCGCCGCTTCAGAGCCGGCGACCACGAACTTCAGCGGCAGGTCGAGGTTGGCGATGATCTGCTCGTCGTAGCTCACGTAGCTCGGGTCTCCCATCGTGAACTGCCCGAGGTCGCCGGACTCGGCGGTGGCGAACAGCGCGGCGAGCTCGGGATCCGTGAAGCCCTCCCACGTCGCCAGCCCGGGATGCTCCTCGACAACGAACGTGGGCAGATACCAACCGATCTTCGCCGTCGGGCCCAACCGACCGATGTCGACGACGGTTGCCTTGTCCTCGACGTACGTGGCGTAGTCCTCTGCGTGGCCGGACGGCCACACCTCGAGCACGGCGTCGATGTCGCCCGTGTCCAGACCCGGCCAGGTGGCGTTCTCATCGATGTCGACCAGCTCGACCGCAGTCCCGAGCTGGGACTCGAGCACGATCTTGGCGAGGTTGGCGTTGACCGCCGACCCGGTCCACGGGTTGACGGCCAGCGAGATGCCCTCGCCGGTGGCGGGCGAATCGTCGGCTCCCGCCGTGGTGGTGACCTCTCCGGCGCCCGACGTGGCCGGTGCGGCCGTCGTCGCCGTCCCGCCTGCATCGTCGTCGCTGTCGCTCCCGCACGATGCCGCGGCGAGCGTCAAGCCGGCGGCGACCCCGATCGTCGCCAGCCGCCGCCATGTCGTCGTCCCCGACGCCCTGGTCTGCCCCATTCTCATCCCCCTCGTCCGCGCCCGGGACGGGTGCCCCAGGCTTGTGTGATCCGATCGAGTGCGATCGCCAGCAGGACGATACTCACCCCGCCGGCGACGCCCCGGCCGACCTCGCCCTTCGTCAGGCCGTAGACGGTCTCCAACCCGAGCGCCCCTGAACCGGTCAGACCGGCGATGACGATCATGGACAGCACCAGCAGCACGGTCTGGTTGACGCCGAGCATGATCGCTCGAGTGGCCATCGGCAGCTGCACCTTGAACAGCTCCTGGCGCGGCGTGGCACCAAACGAGGTCGCCGCCTCGCGCGGCTCGTGCGGCACCTGGCGCAGCCCGAGGTCGACGATGCGGATGCACGGCGGCAGGGCGTAGATCACCGCCGCCACGACGCCCGGCACGCGACCGACTCGGAACAGGAAGATCACCGGGACGAGGTAGACGAACGCCGGCATCACCTGGGCGGCGTCGAGGATGGGGCGCAGCACCCGCTGCACCCGGTTCGACCGGCCGGCCCAGATGCCGATCGGCACGGCCAGCGCCACGGCGATGGCCACGATGACGAGCACCTGGCTCAACGTGTCCATCGCCAGCTGCCAGTTGCGCATCGCCGCCACGCCGACGAAGCACACACCGCAGATCGCGGCGACTCGCCATCCGCCGCTGGCCCAACCGATGGCCACGACGGCGGCGACGATCACCCACCACGGCGAGTCGACGAGCAGGTCACGCACGGGGTCGAGCACATGGATGACGATGAAGTCGCTGAACGATGCCGTTCCGCCGACGACGGGGACGCCTTCGCGCAGGTGGTCGTTGATCCAGCCGACGGCGTCGTTGACGCCGCCGCTGATGTCGATGCGCCACGGGAAGTCGTCGGCGCCGAGCAGTCGCGCCACGGCGGCGACGGCGGTGATCACGGCGGCGGCGAGGGCAACGATGCCGAACGCGCGCCGGCGATCGGTTCCAACGTGCGGTTGCCGGCCAGTGCGGCGGCGGCGCAACCGCTCGCCAGTGCTGATCCGGTCCAAGGCGATCGCCGCCAAGACGATGGCCAGGCCAGGGGCGAACGCGAGCCCGACGTCGACGCGCTCCAACCCGTCGACGACGCGCTGGCCGAGCCCGCCGGTGCCGACCAGTGCGGCGATGACGACGATGGCGAACGACATCATGATCACCTGGTTGAGGCCGAGCAACATGACCCGCCTGGCCATGGGAAGTTGGACCTTGGCCAGCAACTGCCGGCTGGTGCACCCGAACGACGTGCCGACCTCGGTGGCGACGATCGGCACGCTGCGCAGGCCGTGGCTCGTCAGGCGCACGGCGGGGGCGACGGCGAAGATGACGGTCGCCACGATCGCCGCCGGCGTGCGGATGCCGAAGATGACGACGGCCGGAAGGAGGTAGACGTAGGCCGGCATGACCTGCGCCGTGTCGAGCAGACCACGCAGACCGCGCTCGGCCCGGTCGTTGCGCCCGGCGAGGACGCCGAGCGGCACGCCGATCAACAGGGCGATGACGACCGCCACCATCATCAGGGCCAACGTGATCATCGTGTCGTCCCAGAACCCGAGCAGCCCGCAGCCGGCGAGCGCGAGGACGCCCGTGATGGCGGCCTTCAGGCCGCCGGTGCGGTAGCCGATCGCCCCGACGAGGGTGAGCACGCCCGGCCAGTGCAGCTCGCGCAGCACCCAGAGCACGGCGTTGACAGCTCGCTCGAGGCCGTCGGAGATCGGCTGGAAGATCCACGTGAACAGCCAGTGGCGATCGTTGTTGCGGACCGTCCAGTCGTAGACCGCATCGACCGCCGGCACCACGTGGGCGTCGAGCCACGACGGCACGTCGCGCCCGATGAGCGCACCGACGACGCCGATCGTGACGAGGACGACGAGGGGCACGACGAGGCGACGGAAGCGATGCGCAGCCGACACCGCCGTCGACGGCGCGGCGCCGATTGGCACCGTGACGACGGCCATCAGCGCGTGACCTCGGTGACGATGTCCTCCACGCCGGCCACCACGCGCAGTGCGGTGGCCCGGTCGACGAACCCGATCACGGTGCCGTCGTCGTCGAGCACGCCGACCGGTCGTTCGTCGCGGGCGAGCGCTCCGAGCACGTCCCGCACCCGCGTGCCGGCAGGGACGCGCGCCGAGTAGTCGTCGACCGTCGAGTCGACCGGCAGCATCACGTCCCCGACCGGCAGCACCTGCGCCCGCGACACGTCGCGCACGAACGTTCGCACGTCGTCGTCGGCCGGCGCGCCGACCACTTCGGCCGGCGTGCCGACCTGGACGAACCGGCCGTCGCGCATGATCGCGATGCGGTCGCCGAGGCGCAGTGCCTCGACGAGGTCGTGGGTGATGAAGACCATCGTCGTGGCGACCTCGCCACGCAGCCGCACGACCTCGTCCTGCATGTCGCGACGGATGACCGGGTCGAGGGCGGAGAACGGTTCGTCGAACAACAGGATCTCGGGTCCCGTGGCGAGCGCCCGCGCCAGGCCGACGCGCTGCTGCATCCCGCCGGAGAGCTGGTCGGGCCGGGCCGAACCGAGGCCGGGCAGGCCGACGAGCTCGAGCATCTCCTCGGCCTTCGTTCGCCGCACCGGCTTGTCGATGCCCTGCACCTCCAGCCCGAAGGCGACGTTGTCGACGAGGTTGCGGTGGGGGAGCAGACCGAAGTGCTGGAAGACCATGCTCACCTTGTGGCGGCGGAGGTCGAGCAGCCGATCCTCGTTGGCGGCGGTGACGTCGAGGTCGCCGATGCGCACCGTGCCGGCGGTCGGCTCGACGAGTCGGGTGAGACAGCGGATGAGGGTGGACTTGCCGCTGCCCGACAGACCCATGACGACGAACACCTCGCCGGCCGCGACGTCCAGATCGACGTCGCGCACGGCGACGACGTTGCCGGAGCGGGCCTCCAACTCACGGCGGTTCAGGTCCGCCAGCGGCGAGCCGATGATGCGCTCAGGGTGCGGCCCGAAGACCTTCCACAGCCCCCGCACCGAGATGTCGCCCCCCACGGCCGGAGCTTACGACCTGCGCGGATCGATTCGCCGTTCGTCTGGCGCTGGCTGGTCCAAGAGCTCTGCAGGCGAGGCGTGCGCCGATCAGCGTGACGCGACCCGGCTGGTTGCACATCGGAATCTGGGCGCGGACCGTCGCAGATCTGCAACGATCGCGCCCAGAAGCGTCGATGGGTCACTCGGGAGCGGACGCCTTGGCGATGAAGCGGTCGTACCAGGGCAGCCAGGACTCCCCGGCGATCGGGCCGACGACGTAGATCCACCACGCGTCGTAGCGACCGGCCACGAGCATCGGGCCGAGGGCGCGGGCCGGGTTGACCGCGCCGCCCGACACCGGGCCGGCGATCATCACGCCGGCCATCAGCGCCAACCCGACGGCAAGCCCGGCCGCCGCCGCGGGCACCCGCTCGTCCGTTGCCACCGAGACGACGATGAACACCAGGACGAAGGTGACGACTGCCTCGACGAGGAACACCTGGGCGAAGCTCGTTTCGGGGGCAGGGGCGGTGGCCGCCAGCCCGGCCTTCGAGCGGGCCTCCGCTCCGAACACGGCCCACGTGGTGAGCGCGGCCAGCACGGCGCCGATCACTTGGGAGAGCACGTACACCGGCGCCAGGCGCGGCGGGAACTTGCCGGTGGCGGTCAGCCCGAGCGTGACCGCCGGGTTGAGGTGCGCCCGGACACGTGGGCGAGCGCGGTGACGATGGGGACGAGGGTCAGCCCGAACGCCAGCGCGACGGCGAGCGAGTCGGAGGAGGCGCCTGCCGTCGGGCGATGGCGAATCGCCCCCGTGGCGACAGCGATGCCGGCGAGCACGAGGATGAACGTGCCGATCACCTCGGCGGTCGCCGCTCTGATGGCGCTCCCGGCAGTGTCGCTCCCGTACAGCCCGCCGGACGTCCGTCCGTTCGTCGCCAAGATCTCTCCTCCGCCGAATCCGCTCACGAAGGAGACGCTCGCGCGCCCCGGTGATCACGCCGGGCGCCTGGGGGATCTGGGTTGGGCGGTCAGCCGACCAACGCGAGTTGGTCAAACGGGATGTCGACGTGACGTGTCGGGGCGGGGGTCGCCAACGTTGGTTGCGGGCCGAGGACATTCGGGTCAGCGGGCGGTGCGGCGATGACGCCAGCGACGGCGACCCGCTGACCCGGTTCGACGGCCACCGGCGACTCCCCCTGCCCGACGAGTCGGACCCAGACCAGTTGCTGCGTGGCGGTGGCTGCCCAGAAGCCCTCGTCGACGGGCACCTCGATGGCCGTGAGCACCGTCGAGGTGAACGCACAGCCGACCGGACTGGCAGCATCGAGTTGATCGAGGGGCACCGGCGCCGGGCAGACGGTCGCCGGACCGATTGGGAGCCTGGTCGGCGGTGGCACCGTCGGCGCCAGGGTCGGCGGCGCCAGGGTCGTCGGCACCGGGGTCGTCGGCACCGGTGTGCTTGTCGCCGTCGGCGCTGTCCGGGTCGGTGCGACCACGCCCGCCTCGTTCGACGCAGCCGTGCTCGGCGGTGCCGTCGCAGCCTCCGTCGGTGGAGCGTCACCGCCCGCCCGCAGCACCACAGCACCGACGGCGACTGCAACAACCGCAGCGACGGCTGCTGCCGCCGCCGCCGGGTGCGATCGAGCGGCATGCCAGATCCGTCGCACGCCCTCGGCGACCGGCAGCAGCAGCCAGCCGGCGATCCGGCGGTTCCGCTCTGTCACGGGTTGCGCCAGCGCGGCGCACGAGTCGCAGGTGACGAGGTGGGCGGGCGCGTCGAGTGCCTCCTGTCGACGATGGTCGCCCGTCGACAGCGCGAGGAGGACGGCGCGACACGAGGCCGATGGACGCTCGACATTGCGAAAGGCGAGGAGGAACTCCAGTCGCAGCGTGGCACGGGCGCGCGACAGCCTCATCGCCACGGCACCACGGCTGGTGCCGGTGTCGGCGGCGATCGTCGCGAGGTCCACCCCCTCGGCCTCGTGGCGCAGGAGCAGCGCTCGATCGTCGGGATCGAGGTGCTCGAGCGCGGCGGCCAGCGCGTCGGTCTCCTCCCGCTCGAGCAGGAGGTGTTCCGGGCCGTCGAGCTGGGTGTAGTCGACGAGACGGTGGGCGTGGCGGCCGCGCACCGACTCCCTCCTGCCGTGTGACGCCAGCAGGTTGCGGGCGATGACGATGGCGTAGGCCCGCTGCGCATCGGGACTGAGGCGGTCCTTCGTGCTGGCCACCCTGACGATCGTCTCCTGGGTGAGGTCCTCGACGAGATGCCGATCGCTGGAGCGGGCAGCCAGGACGCGCCGCACGATCTGGCCCAGCTCGACGAGCGGCTCTTCGTTCGGATCGTCCACAACGGCAGTCTCCCGCTGAGACGGGGCACCAGCAACCACCGAGCCGGAACCACTGAGCTGGCGCGTGATGTCCATGGCGCCAAGACGTTCCATCTCGTGACGGAGCATCGACGAGGAGGCCGCACGTGCATCGATCAGCGACGGAGTTGGCCGATTGGGTCGACCGTCGCGCCGTCGACCAGCACGGCGAGCCGGTCGGCGTGGTGGTAGATATCTACCTCGACATGGGGACGCGCCGTGCGAAGTGGTTGGCGATCAGCAGTGGGTTCTTCGGGACCCGGACGGTGGTGGCACCCGTGCGTGGTGCGTCACTGCTCGGCGGCGATGTGGTCATCTCCCACCCGCGCGAGCTGATCGGAGCGACACCGCCCGTCGAGGCGGTCGTGACGATCCCTCTCGCTGTGGAGCAGTCCGTCATCGACCACTACGCCCGCGGGTGCGTCACACCAGCGGGTCCCCCTGCAGAGAGGCAACGCCAACCATGACATCCATCTTCGCCGTCGAGTGGAGCCAGGGCATCGAGGACGCGTGGTCCGACATCGCGTCCTTCGTGCCCAAGCTGTTCGGCTTCCTCGTCATCCTGATCGTCGGCTACTTTGTCGCCAAGTTCATCGGCAAGGCGGCGAACGCCATCCTCGAGCGGGTCGGATTCGATCGGGCTGTCGAGCGTGGTGGCATCAAGAAGGCGCTCGACCGCACGAAGTACGACGCCAGCGACCTGCTCGGCAAGATCATCTTCTACGCCCTGTTCTTGATCGTGCTGCAGATGGCGTTCGGTGTGTTCGGCCCGAACCCGGTCAGCGATCTGCTGGAGGGCGTCATCGGTTACCTGCCCAAGGTGATCGCCGCCATCCTGATCATCGTCGTGGCGGCCGCGATCGCGGCGGCGGTGCGCGAGCTGATCGACGCCAGCCTCGCGGGCTGAGCTACGGCACAGCGCTGGCCAATGGCGTCGGCATCGCCATCATCGTCGTCGGCGTCTTCGCCGCGCTGAACCAGCTGGGCATCGCGCCGGAGATCGTCAACGGCTTGTTCTACGCCGTGTTGGCGATCGTCGTCGGCTCGGCGGTCATCGCCATCGGAGGCGGCGGCGTCGGACCCATGCGCAGCCGCTGGGAGAAGGTGCTGAGCAAGTACGACGAGGAGAAGCCGAAGGTCCAAGCAGCCGCCCAGGGCGCCAAGGACCGCATCGCCCAGCGCGCCGACCAGGCCCGTGCGCTGCAGGAGCCGCCGCGTGGCGGCGCCGTCCGCCAGCGCCCCTGACCACCACATCCACCCGCCATCGAAGACAACAGGAGAAGACCATGACCGATGTGAACGACAGTCCGCAGGTGATCGGCCGAGATGCCGTTGACCCTTCCGATTCCAAGATCGGAACCATCGCCGACGTGTACGTCGATGACGAGACCGGCCAACCGACGTGGTTGGCCGTCACCACCGGTCTGTTCGGGACGAAGGTCAGCTTCGTCCCCCTCGCTGGTGCACAGTTGTCCGGCGACGACGTGGTCGTCGCCTACGACAAGGACCTCGTCAAGGATGCACCGAAGGCGGAAGCCGACGGTCACCTCAGCCCGGACGACGAGGCCGAGCTCTACGCTCACTATGGCCAGGCGGCATCAGGTGGCCGCGCAGACGATGGTGCGGCTGACGTTGGCCGCTCCGGCGAAGGTCAGGACACGAGTGGTCCGGAGACCGACGATGCCATGACCCGCTCGGAGGAGGAGCTCGACGTGCAGACGCGCACGCGGGAGGCGAGTCGCGTTCGTCTGCGCAAGTGGATCGAGACGGAGGACGTCAACATCACGGTGCCCGTGCGCCGGGAGAAGGCACGTCTCGTGACCGAGCCGATCACCGACGCCAACCGGGACGAGGCCATGAGGGGCGGAGACCTGACCAGCGAGGAGCACGAGGTTGTGCTCAGCGAAGAGGTCATCGACGTGGAGAAGCGGGTGGTCCCCAAGGAGCGGGTGCGCCTGGAGACCGAGACCGAGACCGACGAGGTGGTCGTTGACGAACAGGTGCGCAAGGAGCGCATCGAGATGGATCAGGACGTCGACCCCGATCGCGGTTGATCGCGGGACCACACGGGAAGGAGGAGCCGATGAACATCGACAAGTCCCAGATCCTCGATCTGCTCCGCCAGCGTGGCGACGACAAGCAGGTCGAGCAGGCTGACCGCGAGCTGCCCGACGAGGTCGACACCGATCGCGACGGCGGCCTGCTCGACAAGTTCGGCCTGAACATCGGCGACCTGCTCAAGCAGTTCGGCGGCGGTGGCCTGGGCAAGTTGCTCGGCTGAACGCAGAACGACGACTACCACCGGCCGAAGAGTGCGGCCAGGTCGACGTCATCGCGCAATGGACGCAGGCCGACGTCCTCGGCGACGCGCGCCTTCGTCGTGAACAGGGCGGCCAGCGCTTCGGCGGTGACGCCGAACGCGCTGGCCCGGCGTCTCCGACCGCGCGCTCGGGTCGACTCGACGCACGCCACCAGGCGATGCCCGTCGTGGAGAGTGATCACCCCGCACCGACCGGGTCTGACCTCGTCGATCACGTCGCCGAGGCCGTGACGGTCCCACGTCGCCGCCGTCGTCAACGTCACCAGTGTGCGTGCCCGCAGCAGCTCGTTCCGGTCGGGCGGGCGCGGCCGCACCCGAGGGTCGGCTCGTACCGCGGCGCGGACATCGGCCGACAGGTCTGGAGGAACATGGACGGCGACGTCGCCCAGCGCGTCGAGGAGCGAGAGGAGGGTGGCGACGAGCTGCCCGTCGGTGCATGCATCCTTCGGGTCGAGCACGACGAGGACGTCGGAGTACCGGCGGATGAGGCCGGCACCGCGACTCGACGGCTCGGGGATCGCCGATGACAACCACAGTGTTTCCGTGTTCTTCTGCTCGAGGCGTCCGTCGCGCCAACCCCAGTCGGGCTCGTCGTGCCAAGCGACTGCCTCCGGTTCGTGGACGAGGAGGGCACCGTTGTTGAACGCGCGGTAGGCGAGGTCCCAGTCCTCGCCCCCGTACTCGGCCCGATCGGCGTCGAAACCTCCGACGTCATCGAACAACGATCGGTGACACGCCATCACGGCGGAGATGACATAGCGAAACGACCGATCGTCCGCGTCGAGGAGGTCACCCGTCTGTCGGTACCCGTCGGCGAGCCACATGGGGTCTGGTCGAGCGGGCGGGGGCGCGCGATCACCGTTGAGCCAGGCGACGGTCTCCGCGGGCGACCAGCCGGACAGGTCCACATGGCGCCGCCGGCCGACGACCAGCACGTCGGGCACGATCCCCGGCCACGCCGCGAGGCGGGCGATGCATCCCGGTCCCGGCAACGTGTCGGCGTCGAGGAAGACGAGGACGTCCGCATCAGTCGTTGCCGCTCCGAGGTTGCGGGCCGCCCCTGGTCGGCAACCCAGGTCGGCTTGGCGGACAACGTGCACCGGGAGCGGGAAGTTGGTCGGAGGTCGGGGCGGTGGGCTCGACGAGCCGTCGTCGACGACGATCAGCTCGTGGCGCTGCGGATCGAGCGCGCTGCCGGCGACGGCGGCGTAGCACCGTTGCAACGACGCCGGTTGCTCGAAGTAGGCGACGATGACGGCGACGGAAGTCGCATCGTGCGCGGACGGCGGCGACGACGACGACGACGCACGAACCTCGTCGGCCACCAGGTCCCAGCGGTTGCCGGGCACCCATCGCCGCGACCCGTGGGCGACGACCTCGCTCATCCCTCGCCAGCGACGTTGCGGTAGAGCTGGCAATGCCGTCGTGCGACGCTGTCGGCGCGCAAACGGGCGGGGATCACGCCGTCATGCCATGTCCGGTCCGCTCGTCCCAACGCCCACCTGAGGGCGGCGGCCAGTGCCCCTGGCACGGTCGGTTCGTACATCGTCACCAGGCCGGGCGCGTCCGCCGCGATCTCGGTCGTGTACGGGTTGCCCGCCGTGACGGGACGCCGTCCCGCGCCGATCCAGGTGGCTAACGACGCCGAGGCGGAAGGTGCTCGCGCCGGCACGACGGGCACGTCGATCGTTCCCAGCGCAGCGATCAGCGTCGGCTCGTCGAGGTGCCCGGTGACAGTGAGTCGTCGACGGGCGCGCACCGCGTCGCGTTCAAGCGAGGCGAGGACGTCCTCGTGGCCGGCACTGACACCGCCGAGCGCCCACATCGACACCTCGGGCGGCAGGCAGGCCAGCGCCCCAAGGACGTCCTCGTGTCCCTTGCCCGGGTAGATGAAGCCGAGCACGCCGATCGTCGGGCCAGAGGTGATGAACGATCCGGTGGGTGTCGGCAACGGTTGGACCGGCAGCGGGATCACCGTGATGTCGGTGGTGATCCCGCACGCTTGCGCCCTGTCACGTTCGTGCTCGCTGGCCACGACGACGGCGGTGGTGCCCGAGGCGACCCGCCGGTAACTGGCTCGGCGACGGATGGAAAGCGCCGACTCGTCGTTCGGCGGAACATCGTGCAGCGTCACGACGATCTCCCCCGGCAGTCGCGCCGCGAGCTCTCCAAATCGCTGCGCCGCCTGCTCGGTCGTGTCGCCGAACAGCCGGTCGGTGAAGTGGAGGTGGTGGACGGGCGTCTCTGCGATGACGCCGCCGGTCGGCTCGGAAGCGTCGAGGTGGAGGACGGGGCTACAGGTGATCGCGGCAACCGTCATCGCGTGCCGAACGGCGCCGTGGGTGGCCGGGCCGACGAGCAGGGTCGTCGCACGTGATCCGGGCACGATCAGCCTCTCACGCCTCTCACGCCTGTCCGCACGAGCAGCTCGGAGTCCGGCTGGAAGTGGACGTGCCCGGTCGCGTTCAGCTCTGCGAACCAGCCGGACATCGGCCACCTCCCCCAGCGCTGGCGGAAGCGGTGGGCGTTGGCGATCATCTCGTCCAGCCGCGCCGGATCGTTTCGGCTCGGCGGGTGCCACTGGTGATACGTGACGCCCCCGCCGAACCAGGCGAGCGGCACGCCGTGATGGCGGGCGCGCATGGCGAAGTCGGTGTCTTCCCCGCCGTAGCCGACGTAGCTGTCGTCGAAGCCGCCGATGCGCTGCCACGTGCTGCGCGTCACTCCGAAACTGAGCGACCAGAAGAGATCATGATCGTCGTTCAGCTCGATCCCACCACGGCGCGCCGGTCTGGCCGGGTGGTGGTCACTCCGTGCCTCCAGCTCCTCGCTCGACGGTGCTTGCCCAGCCAGCTGGCGGTGCCAGTGCTGCCGGAGGTAGCGGACCGGTCCGCAGGCGATGGCACCCGGCGCGGCGAGCAGCACGTCGTCGTAACGCTCGACCAGATCACTGCTCGGGATGCAGTCGACGTCGAGGAACACCAGGCGCTGGGCGTTCGTGGCGGCAGCTGCGGTGTTGCGGCCGCCGGCGAGCGCCAACGGTCCGCCCTCGTAGGCCGGATGGTGGGCGACCAATCGGGCAGGGGGTTGGACGTGGCGATGCAGGTCTCCCGGCTGACCGAGCTCGACGACGACGATGTCATCGGGCGGGCGGGTCTGGCACCGTAGCGCGTCGAGCACCCGCACGAGGTGGACGTGCCGGCCGGCGGCCACGATGAGCACGGCGACGCTCACGTGCCGTGCAACCGGTCGATCATGCGCGCCGCGCGCTGTGCGCCGCGACCGTCGTAGACGCCCCGCCACCTCGAGGGGTCGAGCGCTTGGGCCGCCGCGATCACCTCGCCGAGCTGCTCGGGATCGGGCCAGCGCCGCAGGGCGACGGCGAGGCCGGCGGCGTGCAGCGCGGTCGCCCGGACGCCTTGCTCACAGAACGGACGACGCTCGGGGACGATCGCCAGTCGCCCGCCGGCGGCCACCGTGTCTGCGATCGCCGCCCAGCCGGCGCTGGTGACGACCACGTCGGCGGCATTCAACAGCGGATGGATCGGCTCGATCGTTCCAACGCTGCTGACCGACCCGGTCGTCCAGCACTCGCTGGTGCCGGCGATCGTCACCTGCCACCCGGACGGCACATCCGCGTGCCGCCAGCGGGCGACGTCGAAGTCCGTCCCGCCCGTGCCGACCACGATCACGACGTGACGCCGCGCCGATCTCGCATCGCCACCCCGACCGAACCGCTCGCAGCGCACGTCGTCGAACCGGCTGAACGCTCCGCTGAAGAACCAGCGATCATCGATCGCTTCGTCGAGCGGTTCGAGTGATCGGTGCTGCGGCACCCACACCACGTCCGCACTGGCGAACCCCGCGCGATGGACCTCGTCATTGCGGTGTCCGCTCTGGCGCACCGCAACGGTGCGCAACCCGAGCAGCCGGGCGAGCACGGTCACCTCCATCGACACGTCGACGACCGCCGTCACGCAGTCGTAGCGCTCGGCGGCAGCGGCCAAGGCACAGGTCCGCCGTCGCAACGTCGAGCTAGCTGGGGCGTGGTGCCACGGGCCGATGGTGGGAGTCGCTCGCTCCGGCACGTCGGTCGGCAGGTGCACGACGTCGACCTGGAGCGCATCGCTGGCCCGTTCGGCGATGCCTGGCCCGGCCGCGACGACGACGTTCGCCGCGACGTGTGGGAGGACGGCGCGAGCCCGCTCGAGGTGACCACGACCGTGGTCGTGCAGGTACCACAGCACCGAGGTCATGCGTGCGCCGTCGCCGGCTGGCCCGCGAGCAGGAGGCGATAGAGCTGTCGATGGGCGGCGACGAACTCGTCGCGCTGGCGCCGACGATCGTCGACGGTGCACCGCCCAGGCGACGTGACGGCGCGCCGGATCGACCCCGGGATGTCCCGGCCAGCGAGTCTCACCGCGCCTTGATCGCGGTACCCGCCGATCGCCGGTGCGAGGACCGGTGTCCCGAGATCCCGAGCGGCTTCAAGAAGGCCGGAGTGCGTGCCCCAGCGATACGGGAGCAGGAGCGCAGTGGCGTTGGCGAGGCGGTCCCACAAGTCGGCGTCGGTCAGCCGGCCGCGCATCTCGACATGTGTGTCCGACCATCGGACGCAGCACTCGCGAACGAACCGCGCTCGTTCGGTCAACGGGGTTCGCAGGTGGACGTGCACACCGCCCCACGGTCGAGCCGCTGCCGCCACCTTTGCCAGCAGACCGACGTCGAGGTTCGGGCGACAGGTCGCGGCGTGCACGTAGATGCCACGCCGCCGGCCGGGCCGATCCACGTGTCGGGCACGGCGCTGCAACTCGACCAGCGGGACGACGTGGGGATGGGCGATGACCATCGGGCGTCGGCCGTGACGACGCTCGACCTCTGTCGCCGCCCACTCGGTGAGCGTGATGACGGCGCCGGCTCGGGCGACGAGCAGCCCGACGAGCGCCTCGTACGGACGCTGATCGACGAGGTGCGGGTTGACGAGGTCGTGGACGGTGTGGACCAGGCTGATGCCGGCCGTGGCGAGCTGGTCGAGCCAGCAGGCCACGTCGGAGGCCGACCGCCCTTCGAACCCGAAGTGCAGGTGCACGATCGAGACCCCGGCGGCGACCAGCGCGTCGACATCCCAGATCGAGGCCCCGCCGGCGAGCGGCGCAGACGACGCAGACGGCGCGAGGTGATCGACGTAGACGTGCGACGCCGGGTGGTGGACGATGCGGGCAGCGGGCGCGCTCACGAGGCGACCAGGTCCTCGAACCATGCCTCGTACGCGTCGATCATCACATCGGCTGAGAACTTGCGCTCGGCCCGTGCCCGGCAGTCCCGGCGATCCAGCGTGGCTGCCTGCAGCAGCGCCGCGGCCAGCGCCTCGACGTCGTCGGGCGGCGCGAGGACGCCCGTGGCCGCGTCGACGAGATCGGGGAGTGCGCCCCGGCGGAACCCGGTGACCGGAGTGCCGCACGCCAGCGCCTCCGTCACGACGAGGCCGAAGGGCTCCTCCCAGGTTGGGGTGACGAGCGCAACCGCAGATGAGCCGACAAGGGCGACCACGTCGGCGACGTCGCCGTGGCCGAGGTAGTCGATGCCGGCGCCGAGCCGAGGGCGGATCTGCGTGGCGAAGTAGTCCTCGTCGTGGACCGGCCCCATGAGACGCAGGGACATCCCCGCCGTGCGACATGCGTCGATGGCGAGGTGAGGCGCCTTCTCGGCGACGATGCGGCCCGTCCATGCCGCGCCGTCGCCGCCAGGACCTGGTCGCCAGACCTGCAGGTCGACACCGTTGCCGATCACCCGTTCCACGGCGAGCTCACCCCACGACGCGGCGTTGGCCGAAGACACCGAGACGAGGTGGGGAGCGTTGCCCCGGATCGTCGAGATCGCCAGTGCCGACTCGAGCCACGGCGTCGGCGGGCTGTGCAGCGTGGCAGTCACCACACAGGGCAGCAGACCGGCGCAGGCGAAGGGGAGGTGGTGGACGGCGTTGAGGTGGACGAGGTCGTGGCCGGCCGTCGCCAGGTGCACGATCGCCTCGAGGTAGCTGTGATGTTCGGCGACGGCGTCGGTGGGACCGGCGGTGATGTCGCGGCGCGCCTGTGGAGAACACGCGAACGCCATCGGGATCATCGGTCGCACTGCGAACCGTCCCTCGCCGCCGGCGGCGTAGACGGTCACGCGGTGACCGCGAGCAACGAGCCCGTTCCCGAGGACATGGGTGTGCATCTCCATGCCGCCGGCAAACGGCGGACTGATCGAGAATCGGGCTGCGGCGAGGATCGCCAGGTCCACGGCGGCTCCTGCGAGGCGGTGACGGGAGCTTGGTCTGCCCCGGCCGCAGCACTCTCAACCGTCAGCCGATGTCTTCGGTCTCACAGGACGCCTCGTTCAAACTGGGAGGTGCCCGACCTGCTCGTGGTCAGGGCACCGACGCCCAGAACTCCTCGAGTACACGCGCCCCGCGCGCCGGGTCCTGCAGCGGCCACCAGTGCCCGAGCCCGTCGAGCTCTTCGAACCGGGCGCCCAGCCGCACCGCAGACCGTCGTGAGAAGTCCGTGCCTCCGGTGAAGGGATCGTCGGCACCGACCACGACAAGGCCGGGTCGGGCGGCGGCCGCCTCGGCATCGGCGCCCCACTCCAGGAGCGCCGGCTGGGCGGCCGACCGGTAGAGGGCGAGGATGCACCTGCCCATCTCCTCGTCCATGGCGGCAGCAAACTCGGCAGCCGCGTCGGGCGTGACGCCGACGGCGACGAGCAGGTCCGCCCTGTCCGAGTCCGGCGCGGCCACCGTGTCGGTGACCCACTGCTCGCCCGCCCCGGGCGTCTGCCAGAGCTGGGCGAAGTCGTGCCACGTGTACTCGGGATCGAGGAGTCCGGCAACATCGCTGACCCACGTCCGGATCAGCTCCGGGCGCGTGCAGGCGAGGCGCAGCACGAACCCACCACCCCAGTCGTGGCCGACGAGGTCGACCGGTTCGCCGATCGCCTCCAGCTCACCGGCCAGCCAGTCGACGTACTCCTCCTTCGTCGCCCCGAAGCCGTCGGGCGCCGGTCTTCCGAAGCCAGGCAGCGTTGGCGTGATGACGTCGGTGCGGGCGAGCTCTGCGACGAGCGGATCCCACACCGCCGCGGTCTCGGGATTGCCGTGGACGAGGACTGCTGGCATCGCCGCAGCGTAGGCCGCTGGCGTGGAGCGGGCGTCCGCCGGGTAGGGACCGGCCATGAGCTATGACGCCCCGAAGCCCCTGGACGAGCTGATCGACGACCGCACGTTCGTGATGTTGATGACGATGATCGGCGCCGAACACTCGTCGCGTCCGCTGACCTGCCTCTCCGTCGACGGCGACCGCTTGTCGTTCCTCGTCGACCGCTCGACGGACTGGGCAACGGCGATCGCCGACGGCACGGCGACGGTCCACGCGACGGTGGCCGACGGTCCGGGCAACACGTTCTTGGCGATGAACGGCACGGCCAGCCTGGTCGGTGATCGAGAGGACATCGACCGGTTGTGGAACCCGGTCGCGGGCATCTACTTCGACGGTCAGGACGACCCGAACGTGGCGGTCCTGCATTTCGAGGTGGAGGACGGCGAGTACTGGGACGGCCCGAGCGGTCGCATCGGCGCAGCCCTCGGCCTGCTGCGGGCCAAGGTCACCGGCGACCCCACCAAGCCCGGCGACCGCGGCCAGATCGCCACGTCCTGAGTGGCTCGCTCCGCTCGCTGGGTCGGGCACGGCCGACATGACCATCTCACGCCCGCTGCGGTCGGGGGCCAAAGCGGTCACGTGGTAAGTGGGCCTCGCTCCGCTCGCTGGGTCGGGCACGGCCGACATGACCACGCCCGCTGCGGTCGGGGGCCAAAGCGGTCACGAGCGCGATGAGCGATGAGTGGCGTATGACCGTTCATCGCTCATGGCGTGGCGGGTTCACTGAGCGCAATGAGCGATCCGCGTTGTAGGACCACTCATCGCTCATCGCGTGGTGGGTTCGCTGCGAGCGCGATGAGCGATGTGCGTTGTAGGACCACTCATCGCTCATCGCGTGGTGGTTCGGTCAGGCGTGCAGCGCGACGAGCGCGGCGTTGACGATCTGGTCGGGGAGGAGGCCGAACACGCCGTACAGCTCGGGGATGCTGCCGGACTGACCGAACTCGTCGACCCCGACCCCGACGACCCGTGTCCCGAACACCGAGCCGAGCCACGCCAGGTGGTGGGTCGCCGCGTCGTGCACGGTGACGATCGGGAGCGCACGCTCGGCTGGCGCAAGCAGCGTTGCGAGATGGTGGGTCGGCGCGGCGACCACGCCATCGCGGGCCGCCCGCTGCAACCCGGCACGCCACCCCCGATACAGCCGGTCGGGACTTGTCACGTCGAGCACGAGCGACGGCACGCCTTCCACCTCCAGCAGCTCCGCCGCAGCCAGGACCTCCGGGACGACCGGCCCGCACGTCGCCAGTACGATCGCCGCCCGTCCCTCCGGCTCCCGCAGCCGATACCCACCCGCCAGCACCTGCGACCGCAACGCCACCTCGCCGAGCCGCTCGCCGGCCGCCGTGAACGGCGCCTGCTCGATCGGTCGGGTCGACAACCGCAGGTACGTCGAGCCGCCGTCAGCGTCACCCAGCGCGACCAGCGCGTCGCACAGCAGCCAGTCGACGGCGCGGGCGTAGGCCGGCTCCACGTACGTCAACCCCGGTAGCTCGGCGCCGATCGACGGGGTGATGGTCGACTGGTGGGCGCCACCCTCCGGCGCCAGCGTGATGCCGGCCGGCGTGCCGACGACCACGAACCGCGACCCCGAGTACAGCCCGTAGATCAGGGCGTCGAGGCCCCGGCACACGAACGGGTCGTACACCGTCCCGATCGGCAGGAGGTGGTGGTCGTGCAGGTCGTGGCCCAACCCCAGCGCGTGGAGGAGGAGGAACAGGTTCATCTCGCTGATCCCCAGCTCGACGTGACGCCCGGTCGGCGACTGGTTCCACCGCAGGAGTCGGTTCTGGCCCTGCTCGCCGAAGCCGAAGTCGGTTCGCACGTCCGGCGTGAACACACCGACCTTGTTGATCCACCCGCCGAGGTTCGTCGACACGCTGACGTCCGGCGATGCCGTGATGATGCGCTCGCCGACGCCTTCGACGTCCGCCAAACGGGTGAGGACGCGACCGAACGCCTCCTGCGTCGAACCGGTTCCGCCAGCGGGGATGCCGGTGGACTGCGGGATCGGCAGCCGCGGTCGTGCCGGCACGGGCACGTTGTTCAGCTCGCCGCCGACAGAGCGGCAGCACTGCCCTTCGGCGCTGTCCGGGTCGAACCGATCCCATTCGTCATGCGGGGCCAGCCCGACCGATCGACGCAGCGCGTCGATCTGTTCGCCGGTGAGCATGGCGGAGTGGTTGAGCGGGTCGCCCGCCATCGGCAGACCCCAGCCCTTGACGGTGTAGGCGAACACGACGCTCGGCCGGTCGGTCATCTCGTCGCACGCCTGATAGCTGTCGATCAGCATGGCGAGGTCGTGGCCGCCGAGGTTCTGCACGAGCGGCGCCAGGTCGTCGTCCGGGACGTCGGCGAGCAACCGGCGCGCACCGGCGTCGGCACCGTCGAGGAACCGCCGGCGCAGCTCGTCGCCCCGATGAGCGAAGAGCGACTGGTACTCCTCGTTCGACATGGCGTCGATGTGGGCGCGCAGTGCGTGGCCGCCCTTCCGTGCGAACGCCTCCTCCAACCTCCGGCCGTACTTGGCCTCGACGACGTGCCACCCGGCGCCAGAGAAGAACTCCATCAGCTTCTTGATCTTCTGGTCGGGAACGACCCGATCGAGGCTCTGGCGGTTCGTGTCGACGACCCACATCACGTTGCCCAGTCCCTGCACGGCGGGCTCGGTGATCGCCTCCCAGATGTTGCCCTCGTCCAGCTCGGCATCGCCGGCCAGCGCGATGAACCGGGTCGGCGGGTGAGTCGCCCCGTCGCGAGTCTCGATGTACCTGCGAACGGCCGACGCGAACAGCGGGGCGACGACGCCGAGACCGACCGATCCCGTCGAGAAGTCGAAGACGTCTGGGTCCTTCGTCCTGCTGGGATACGACTGCAGCCCGCCGAGCGACCGCAGCCGCGTGAGGTACGAGCGGTCGAGCTCACCGGTCAGGTACTTGATGGCGTGGTACACGGGCGAGGCGTGCGGCTTGACGGCCACCTTGTCGGCGCCGGACAGGTGGCCGAACCACAGCGCCGTCATGATCGCCACCATCGACGCCGAGGAGGCTTGGTGGCCGCCAACCTTGATCTCGCCGGCCGGTCGTTCCCGGTTGGCGTGATCGACCATCCGCACGGCGAGCCATAGCACCCGCCGCTGGATCGACTCCAGCGTCGCCAGGTCACCGGGTCGCCGTTCGCCGGTCATGGGTCGCCGGTCATGCGTCACTCGCCATGCGTCACTCGTCATCGCTGATCACCCCTTCGATCGTGCCACGCGCGGCCCCGAACGCGACCTGACTGGCTTCGCCTACCGTTGGCGGTATACGACGGCGGGCGTATGGCTCATGTCCCGCCCGCGCTGACCCGCCCGCCGGGTCCGAACGCGAGGGCGACGACGTGGATCGCGGCGGGGCTCGGTGCGCTCGTCGTGGTCGGGATCGGCGCACGGGTGTGGCCTCGGCGCGCCCTGTGGCTGGACGAGGCGCAGAGCGTAGCGATCGCCGGCCAGGCGCTGACCGCGATCCCAGGCGTGCTGCGCACCGACGGTGCCCCGCCCGCCTACTACCTGCTGCTACACGTGTGGATGGAGCTGTTCGGCGACAGCGATGTCGCCGTGCGTTCGCTCTCGGTCGCACTGTCGGTGGCCACCCTCGCCGTGCTGGCGGTCGCCCTCGACCGGTTCGCTGGACGGCGCGCCGCCGTGACGGTGACGGTGCTGCTGGCGACCAACCCGTTCGTCATCCGCTACGCCGCGGAGGGGCGGATGTACGCCCTCGTCATGCTCGAGGTCGTCGTCGGGATGCTCGCCGTCGATGCCTGCCTGCGCCGGCCGTCACTCATGCGGGCCGTGCCGGTCGCTGTGCTGACGGCGCTGCTCCTGTACACGCACTACTGGGCGATCTACCTCGTCGTGGCGACCGTCATCGTGCTCGTCGTGGCTGCGCTTGGAGACCGCCCGCCGCGCGCCGTGCTCGTCGCGATCGGAGGCGGCGTGGTGGCCTGGCTGCCGTGGGTGCCGACGTTCCTGTTCCAGTCCGAGCGCACCGCCACACCGTGGGCGGAGCCGGCCCGGCCCGTGTCGCTGGTCGCGGTGCTCGACGTCGGCCTCAGAGGATCTGAGCCGGTACCGGTGCTGCTCGGCGGCGCGATGGGGGCGCTCGTCGTGCTGGGCGTCTGGCGGGGCGCAGCGCTGGTGCGGCGCCCGATGGGCACTCGGGCGCTCGGCGGTGTGCTGGCGTTGACCTTGGTCGGTGCCCTCGTCGGAGCGATGCTCAGCGACAGCGCGTACGCGTCGCGCTACACGGCCGTCGCCGTGCCGTTGATGATCACGTTGGCCGCGCTCGGCGCGTCGACACTGCCGGCGCGGTGGTCGATGGCCGTCGTCGGCGTGCTCGGCGTGGCCGGCCTCGTGCTCGCCGCGATGGAGGTCGCCACGGACCGCACGCGATCGGCGGCGTTCGTCGAGCCGCTGCGGGAGCACTCGGCGGCGGGTGACGTCCTCATCTACTGCCCGGATCAACTGGGGCCCGCCGCGTCTCGGCTGCTCGAGCAGTCCGGTGTTGATGATCTGCGCCAGTACGTCTATCCGACACAGCGGGCGCCCGACCGGGTCGACTGGATCGACTACACCGCTCGGCACCAGGACGCCGACCCCGACTCGTTCATCGTTGCGATCGAC
>JBPCJW010000024.1:0-14239 GCA_051004915.1 Ilumatobacteraceae bacterium | reverse complement strand
CCCCGACCGCAGTCGGGCAAGGCCGACCTGACCGTCTGCGTTGACTGCGGTACGAACGCTCGGGAACCCGCGCTCAGCGATGTGATGGCGGGATCGCAGCGGTAGTATCTCATGCTCGTGCCTGGGCGTGTCCTGGGGACAGTCCGGAACGATTCTCAACCGATGTCCGTGTGCGCCCGGTGGACGGGGACCGCACGGCGACAACTCATCTCGGTGCTCCGCAGGCTTCGGCCGGCGGAGCACTTGCGTGAGCGGCTACCCGGCTGCTCGGCATCACCTCCACCAGCGCAAGGAACAGCCGCCATGGCAACCACCGCGATCGTCGGCGAGAAGGTCGGCATGAGCCAGAAGTGGGTCGACGACAGGATCGTGCCGGTCACGGTCCTGCGCGTCGAGCCGATGCGCGTCGTGCAGATCAAGACCCCGGACCGTGACGGCTACAGCGCGCTGCAGGTGACCTACGGCCACAAAGACGCCAAGCGACTGACCAAGCCGCAGGCCGGCCACTTCGCAAAGGTGTCGGTCGAACCCGGCAAGCGGGTGCTCGAGCTGCGGCTCGACTCGGTCGACGGGTACGAGGTCGGCCAGCAGATCGCCGTCGACCTCGTCGCCGCCGGGTCGAAGGTAGACGTGACCGCCGTCAGCCGGGGCAAGGGGTTCGCCGGCACGATGAAGCGGCACAACTTCAAGGGCCAGGGCGCCAGCCACGGCAACCACAAGCACCATCGGGCACCCGGCGCGATCGGTTCGTGCGCCTTCCCCGGCCGCGTGTTCAAGGGCGTACGGATGTCCGGGCACATGGGCCACGAGCAGGTCACCACACTCAACCTCGAGGTCGTCGAGTCCGATCCGGAGCGCAACCTGCTGCTGCTCAAGGGTTCGGTGCCGGGTCCCAACGGCGGAGTCGTCTTGGTGCGCAACGCCGTCAAGGCGGCGGTGAAGGAGGGCTGATGGCCGAAGTCGCATTGAAGAACCCGGCGGGTGAGGACGCTGGCCGCGTCGAGTTGGACGATGCCCTCTTCGGCATCCAGCCGAACGTGGCGGTCATGCACCAGGTCGTCACGGCGCAGCTCGCCGGCCGGCGCGCCGGCACGCAAAGCACGAAGACGCGCAGCGAGGTCCGGGGCGGCGGTGCCAAGCCGCACCGCCAGAAGGGCACGGGCAACGCCCGCCAGGGCTCGACCAACTCACCGCACTACACCGGTGGCGGAGTCGCCCTCGGCCCCAAGCCGCGCTCGTACGCCCAGCGCACTCCGAAGAAGATGATCAAGCTCGCGCTGCGCTCGGCGCTGTCGGACCGGGCCTCGGAGGGCAAGATCGTCGTCGTCGACGATTGGGGCTTCTCCGCCCCGAAGACGAAGGGCGCTGTCGCCGCCCTCGCCGCGCTCGGCCTGGAGGGTCGCGTGCTCGTGGTGCTGGAGAGCTTCGATACCGCGGTGGCCCGCTCGTTCCGCAACCTCCCAGACGTGCAGCTGATCAAGGCCACCGAGCTGAACGCCTACGACATCCTGTGCAACGACTGGGTCGTCTTCAGCCAGTCCAACCTCCCCCGGGCCGCGTCCGAGCCCGGCGGTGCCCCGGACGCGTCGGAGGGCGGCCGTGTCGCCCCGTCGACGGAGCGAGCTTCGAGCGAAGGAGACCACCAATGAAGGATCCGCGCGACATCATCCTGGCGCCGGTCGTCTCCGAGAAGTCTTACGCCCTCATGGAGACCGGCGTCTACACGTTCAAGGTCCACCCCTCGGCGAGCAAACCCGAGATCCGTGACGCCGTGCAGTCGATCTGGGGCGTCGAGGTGCGCAAGGTCAACACCCTCAACCGCAAGGGCAAGCGCCGCCGCACTCGCGGCACCAACCGCACCGGTTCCACATCCGCCACCAAGCGGGCCATCGTCACCCTGACAGCGGGCGAGATCCCGCTGTTCGAGAACTGAGGTCGTCGTGGGCATTCGTTCTCGCAAGCCGACCAGCCCGGCGCGCCGCTTTCAGACCGTCTCGGACTTCTCCGAACTGACGAAGTCGAAGCCGGAGAAGTCGCTGCTCGCTCCCAAGCCGAGGACCGGCGGGCGCAACGCGCACGGCCGCAAGACGTCGCGCCACCGTGGCGGCGGCCACAAGCAGCAATACCGCCTGGTCGACTTCAAGCGAGTCAAGGACGGCATCACGGCGAAGGTCGCGGCCATCGAGTACGACCCCAACCGCACCTGTCGCATCGCCCTGCTGCACTACGCCGACGGCGAGAAGGCGTACATCCTCGCTCCCCGCGGGTTGCGCGTCGGCGACCACGTGCAGAGCGGGCAGGGCTCGGACATCCGCGCCGGCAACACCCTGGCGTTGCGCTACATCCCGGTCGGGACGGTCGTCCACAACGTCGAGCTGCGTCCAGGCCAGGGCGGCAAGATGGCTCGCTCGGCCGGCACGTCCGTCCAACTCGTGGCCAAGGATGGCGACTTCGCCACGCTGCGCATGCCGTCGACGGAGATGCGTCGCGTCATGATCGATTGTCGGGCCACGGTCGGCGAGGTCGGCAACGCCGAGCACGAGCTGATCAAGGTCGGCAAGGCGGGCCGCAACCGCTGGAAGGGCGTCCGCCCGCAGACCCGTGGTGTGGCCATGAACCCCGTCGACCACCCGCTCGGTGGCGGCGAAGGACGCACCTCGGGTGGTCGCCCCGCCGTGTCTCCGTGGGGCCAGCCGGAAGGCCGGACCCGAGACAAGAACAAGCCCTCGCAGAAGCTCATCGTCCGCCGGCGCCGTACCGGCAAGGGTCGCCGGTAAAGGAGTCACGTAGCCATGTCCCGCAGCCTGAAGAAGGGCCCGTTCGTCGACGACCACCTGTTGAAGAAGGTCGACGCGCAGAACGCCGTCGGCGAACGCCGGGTCATCAAGACCTGGTCGCGCCGCTCGACAGTGATCCCCGACATGGTCGGCCACACGATCGCCGTGCACGACGGTCGCAAGCACGTACCGGTGTACATCACCGAGTCGATGGTCGGCCACAAGCTCGGTGAGTTCAGCCCCACCCGCACGTTCCGCTTCCACGCCGGGCAGGAGCGCGGGGCGAAGGGTCGCCGCTGATGAACGAGCGAAGCGGAGCTCACATCGACACGATCCGTTTCTTCGGTCACGGGTCGGCCCGAAGGGTCGCCTCATGACCGGGCCGAAGCTCAACGAGGGCGCCCTGCTGCTCGACGATCGCGTCGCGACCAAGGCCACTGCGAGGTACCTGCGCGGCTCGGCGAGCAAGGCACGCGTCGTGCTCGACCTGATCCGCGGGCTCGACGTGCGCCGGGCCGACGAGGTGTTGCAGTTCACGACGCGCGACGCCGCCGTCGACGTGCGCAAGGTCCTCGCGAGTGCGGTCGCCAACGCGATCCACAACGATTCCCAGGACGCCGACGAGCTGTTCGTGATCGCCTGCTATGCCGACGAGGGCCCGACGCTGCGCCGATTTCGACCACGGGCGCGTGGCCGGGCGACGCGGATCCGCAAGCGGACGTGCCACATCACCGTGATCGTCGCCCGGTTGAGCGACGCTCGGCTGGAGGTGTTGCAGAACCGTCAGCAGGCTCAGCCGTCGAGCGGCCGCCGTCGCCCGAGTGGCACGGCCCAGTCCCGCCGCGATCGCGTCGAGCGCAGCCGCACTCGAGCCCAGTCTCTGCGCGAGGGTGGCGAGACCACCGAGACAGACACCTCTGGCGACGCCGTCGATGCAGTTGACACGAACGAGGTCATGGGCGACGAAGTGCCACAGGGCGGCGTGGAAGCACCTGCCGACGGCTCGATTCCCGACGGGTTCGAGATCAAGGGCAACGCCGACTCGATGAAGTACCACGTGCCCGGCGGCCGCTACTACGACGCGACCATCGCCGAGGTCTTCTTCGACACGACCGAACACGCCGAGGCGGCGGGCTACGAGGCCCCTGTCGCCGATGAGGCCGTGGTCGAAGAGCTGGCCGAAGAAGAGGCCGCCGCCGCAGCCGACCAGCCATCCGACGCTGAGGTACAGGGACTGGTCGCCACCGACCTGCCGGAGGGCGGGGTGGAAGCGCCGGAGGACGGCTCGATCCCCGAGGGCCATCCGATCAAGGGCAACGCCAACTCGATGCTCTACCACCAGCCAGGAGGCCGGTACTACGAGGTGACGATCGCCGAGGTGTTCTTCGACACCCCCGAGCATGCAGAGGCGGCTGGCTACTCGGCCCCCGCAACGGAAGAGAGCACCTGATGCACCACACCACACACCATGTTCCCAAGGGCGTGACCGCTTTGGCCCCCGACCGCAGTGAGTACCTGACGGCAGCCGGCGCTTCGCCGGACGCGAGCGAAGCGAGCAACTAGATGGGCCAGAAGATCAACCCGTACGGCTTCCGCCTCGGTGTCACCACGGACTGGAAGTCGCGCTGGTTCAGCGAGCGCCAGTACAAGGAGTACCTCACCGAGGACTGGAAGATCCGTGAGGCGATCATGCGCCGCATGGAGTCGGCGGCGATCAGCCGCATCGAGATCGAGCGGACGCGAGACAAGGTGCGAGTCGACGTGCACACCGCACGCCCCGGCATCGTCATCGGCCGGCGTGGCGCGCAGGCCGACGAACTGCGGGCGATCATCACGAAGATCACTGGCAACCCCAAGGTGCAGCTCAACATCGTCGAGATCAAGAGCCCCGAGCTCGACGCTGCGCTGATCGCTCAGGGCGTCGCCGATCAGTTGGCCAACCGCATCGCCTTCCGCCGGGCGATGAAGCGGGCGGTGCAGAATGCCCAGCGGGCCGGCGCCCTCGGCATCCGCGTGCAGTGCTCTGGTCGCCTCGGCGGCGCCGAGATGAGCCGCACCGAGTGGTACCGCGAAGGCCGGGTGCCGCTGCACACGCTGCGCGCCGACATCGACTACGGCTTCCGCGAGGCGCGCACGACCAGCGGTCGCGTCGGTGTCAAGGTGTGGCTGTACAAGGGCGACGTGCTCCCGTACAAGTCGGCCAACGACGACAAGATCGCCCGTGAGGCGGCGATGGCCGTCGGCGAGACGTCCGGCCAGGCCGGCGAGCCGCGCCGGGTCGTGTCATCGGCCGCCCGCCGGCAGGCCGACGCCGAGCCGGAGACGCAGCCGCTGCTGAAGGAGGCCGATCCCGAGCTGGAGAAGCTGCTCGACGAAGAAGAAGACATCGCCCGTCGCACCCACGACGGCCACGAGACGCCGCACTTCCGCGGCGAGGACTGAGGGCGATCATGTTGATGCCGCGCAAGGTCGCCCATCGCAAGCACCACCGTGGCCGCACGCGCGGCTTGGCCAAGGGTGGCTCCGAGCTGTCCTTCGGCGAGTACGGGATCCAGGCCCTCGAGCCCGGCTGGCTCACGGCCCGCCAGATCGAAGCGGCACGCATCGCCATGACCCGAGCGATCAAGCGCGGCGGCAAGGTGTGGATCAACATCTTCCCCGACAAGCCGGTGACGAAGAAGCCAGCTGAGACGCGCATGGGGTCGGGCAAGGGCAACCCCGAGCTGTGGGTCGCCGTCGTCAAGCCCGGTCGCATCCTGTTCGAGCTGTCGTTCCCGAACGAGGAGCAGGCCCGAATCGCGCTCGGCAAAGCGATCCAGAAGTTGCCGATCAAGGCCAGGGTCATAAACCGCGAGGACGCGTTCTGATGGCCAGGCGAGACGACCGACTGGCCGAGCTGGACCTCGGCGAGCTGATCGAGGAGCTGCGCGAGACGAAGCAGGAGGCCCTCAACCTGCGCTTTCGCAACGCCACCGGCCAGCTCGACAACACGGCGGAGATCAAGCGGGTGCGTCGTCAGATCGCCCGCATCAACACCTTCATCCGCCACCGCGAGATCGAAGAGGCAATGAAGTCATGACCGACGAATCGACAAGCGACGAGACGATGAGCGCCGAAACGAAGACCGATGACGTCCCCACGGGCGACGGCGTCGCCAAGGACATCGATACCCAGTCCCCGACCGCTTCGGCCCCCGACCGCAGCACCGGTGATACCACCACCGGCGGCGGAGTCGCCGACGAGGACAGTCTTCGAGCCAGAAGAAAGGTTCGCGATGGGGTCGTCGTGTCGAGCGGGATGGACAAGACCGCCGTGGTCGCCGTCACCGAGCGCGTGCGCCACCCCAAGTACAACAAGTTCGTCCTCCAGACCAAGCGCCTCTACGCCCACGACGAGACCAACGACGTCAACGTCGGCGACCGCGTCCGGGTGATGGAGACCCGCCCGCTGAGCAAGCTCAAGCGCTGGCGCGTCACCGACGTCCTCGAGCGGGCGAAGTGAGCGAGCGAGTCGTGATCACGCACCAGCGTTCGTGCGAGCGAACAGAAGCAGCACGGCAGCCATGATCCAGCAGGAATCGCGGCTCCGGGTGGCCGACAACAGCGGCGCCAAGGAGGTCCTCGTGATCAAGGTGCTCGGTGGCACGCGCCGCCGCTACGCCTCGATCGGGGACATCTTCGTGGCCACCGTCAAGGACGCCATCCCCGGTGCCGGCGTCAAGAAGGGCGAGGTCGTCAAGTGCGTCGTGGTGCGCACGAAGAAGGAGAAGCGCCGTCCCGACGGCAGCTACATCCGCTTCGACGAGAACGCCGCCGTCCTGATCAAGGACGACAACACACCGCGCGGCACGCGCATCTTCGGCCCGGTTGGGCGTGAGCTGCGCGATCGCCGCTTCATGAGGATCGTCTCGCTCGCGCCGGAGGTGCTCTGAGATGAAACTGAGAAAGGGCGACACCGTGCAGGTGATCACGGGCAAGGACAAGGGCAAGCGCGGCGAGATCCAGCGCGTCCTGCCGACGGCCGACAAGGTGGTCGTGGTCGGCGTCAACACCGCGACCAAGCACGCCAAGCCCCGCCGGGCCAACGACCGGGCCGGGATCATCGATCGGGACATGCCGATCCACGCCAGCAACGTGATGCTCGTGCACAAGGGCAAGCCGATGCGCGTCGGCTACGAGCTGCGTGACGGCAAGAAGGTGCGCGTGGCACGCACCGGCAAGGGCAAGACCGAGGTCATCGGATGAGTGACGTCATGAACGACGACGCCGTCACGACAGACGCAACGACGGCGCGTACCAGCAACCCACCGCGGCTCAAGCAGCGCTACCGGGACGAGATCAAGGCCAACCTGCGCGAGCGCCTCGAGCTGGGCAACGTCATGCAGGTCCCGACGCTGGAGAAGATCGTCATCAACATGGGCGTGGGACGGGCGACCCAGCAGCCCTCGCTGCTGGAAGGCGCCGTCGCCGACCTCACCTCGATCGCCGGCCAGAAGCCGATCGTGACCAAGGCCAAGCACTCCATCGCCGGCTTCAAGCTGCGCGAGGGCCAGTCGATCGGCACCAAGGTGACGCTGCGTGGCGACCGGATGTGGGAGTTCCTCGACCGGCTGATCGCCGTCGCCATCCCCCGCATCCGTGACTTCCGCGGCTTGCCGCCGAAGTCGTGGGACGGGCATGGCAACTACACGTTCGGCCTCAGCGACCAGACGGTCTTCCCGGAGATCGAGTACGACAAGATCGACAACCCGCGCGGCATGGACATCACGATCGTCACCACGGCGACCGACGATGCCGCGGGCAGGGCCCTGCTGGACGCCTTCGGGTTTCCGTTCCGGCAGGCCGACGACACGAACGCACCGGACCCCGAGCCTCGACGCCGCACGCGCGGCGCGGCCCGCGGCAGGAGGAAGTGACGAGATGGCGAAGAAAGCATTGGTCAACAAGGCAGCGGGCACGCCCAAGTTCAAGGTGCGCGCTTACACCCGCTGCCGCCGCTGCGGTCGGGCTCGCTCGGTGTTCCGCAAGTTCGGCCTCTGCCGGGTGTGCCTGCGCGAGCTGGCCCACTCCGGTGAGATCCCCGGTCTGACGAAGTCGAGCTGGTGAGGGAGAACAGAACGAGATGATGACCGACCCCATCGCCGACATGCTGACTCGCGTGCGCAACGCCAACACGGCCAAGCACGACGAGGTGCGCATGCCCTCCTCCAAGCAGAAGGTCGCCCTGGCCGAAGTGCTGCAGCGGGAGGGGTACATCGGGAACTACGAGGTCGCCCCGTCGCCGAAGGGTGTCGGCGACGTCCTGACCATCCACATGAAGTACTCGCCCGATCGCGACCGCACGATCTCGGGTCTGCGGCGCATCTCGACGCCTGGCTTGCGGGTCTACCGCAAGGCCGAGAGCGTGCCGCGCGTCCAAGGCGGCCTCGGAGTCGCTGTGCTGTCCACCTCGCACGGGCTGATGTCCGACCGTGAAGCGCGTCGCCGCAAGGTCGGCGGCGAAGTCCTCTGTTACGTCTGGTGATGGGAGCCAACTGATGTCCCGGATTGGTCAAGCACCGATCGCAATCCCCACCGGCGTCGACGTCACGGTGGAGGGTCGCGTCGTCACCGTCAAGGGCCCGAAGGGCGAGCTGACGCGCACCGTGCCGGCCACGATCAGCGTGCAGAAGGTCGACTCCGAGCTCGTCGTGCAGCGTCCCAACGACGAGCGCGACAACCGCGCCCTGCACGGCTTGACGCGCAGCCTCGTCAACAACATGGTCGTCGGGGTGACCGACGGGTTCCGCAAGCAGCTGGAGATCGTCGGCGTCGGCTATCGCGCCGAGTCGCAAGGGCCCACGGCCGTCCGCCTGGCCCTCGGGTTCAGCCATCCCGTCAACGTCGTGGCGCCCGACGGGATCACGTTCGAGGTGCCCGTGCCGACGCAGATCGTCGTCAGCGGCATCGACAAGGAGGTCGTCGGCCAGGTTGCCGCCGACATCCGTTCCATCCGCAAGCCCGAGCCGGACAAGGGCAAAGGCGTCCGCTACCAGTGTGAGCGGGTGCTGAGGAAGGCCGGCAAGGCCGGCAAGAAGTGACTCGGAGGACTCGTCATGGCTGACATCGCCAAGGCCCGGCGCACGGGTCGTCTGCGCCGGCACCGCCGCGTGCGCAAGAAGCTGCACGGCACCGCCGAGCGGCCGCGCCTCGCCGTGCACCGTTCCAACAAGCATCTCGTGGCGCAGGTCATCGACGACGATGCCGGCCGCACCCTCGCCGCCGCCTCGACCGCCGAGGCCGACCAGCGCAGCGAGGGCACCGGTGCCACCGTCGCTGCGGCCACGCGCATCGGCTCGCTCGTCGCCGAGCGGGCGAAGGCCGCCGGCATCGACCGGGTCGTGTTCGACCGCGGCGGTTTCATCTACCACGGTCGGGTCGCCGCGCTCGCCGCGGCCGCCCGCGACGCAGGTCTGGAGTTCTGAACATGGCATTCAACACCTATCAACAGCGCAACGAGTCCACGGACTCCGGTGGCCTGCGCGAGTCGCGCGTCATCACGATCAACCGAGTTGCCAAGGTCGTGCGCGGTGGTCGCCGCTTCTCGTTCACCGCGCTCGTGGTGATCGGCGATGGCAACGGCCGCGTCGGGCTCGGCTACGGCAAGGCCAAGGAAGTGCCGCTGGCCATCCAGAAGGGCACCGAGGAGGCCAAGCGCAACCTGTTCGAGGTGCCGCTCGCCGGCAGCACCATCATCCATCCCATCATCGGCGTGACCGGCGCCGGGCGGGTGCTGATGAAGCCGGCTGCCCCCGGCACCGGCGTCATCGCCGGCGGCGCGGCGCGGATCATCCTGGAGGAGGCCGGCGTGCACGACATCTTGTGCAAGTCGCTCGGCTCCGCCAACCACATCAACGTGGCGCGGGCCACCGTCGCCGGGTTGAAGGGGTTGCAGCGCCCCGATGAGGTCGCCGCACGCCGCGGCCTACCCGCAGAGGAGTTCGTGCCGAAGGGGATGCTGCGGGCCTACGAGGACCGCCAGCGCGGCCGCGGCCGTGGCCAGCGTTCCGACGAGCGGGAGTCGGCTGATGGCTGACAACCTCAAGGTCACCCAGATCCGTTCGGGTCACGGGACCAAGCCGAAGACGCGGGGCACGCTGCGGGCCCTCGGCCTCGGCCGGATCGGCCGCTCCAACACCCTGCCCGATCGCCCCGAGATCCGGGGCATGATCGCCCGTGTCCCGCACCTCGTGCGGGTGGAAGACGAAAGCTGATTGACCCATGCACGTCCACGACCTCACCCCGGCCCCTGGTTCCCGGCGCGCCCGCCGGCGCGTCGGCAGGGGCATCGGCGGCAAGGGCGGCAAGACCGCCGGCCGCGGCACCAAGGGCCAACGCGCCCGCAACACCGTCCCGCGCGGGTTCGAGGGCGGTCAGATGCCGCTCAAGCAGCGCGTGCCGAAGCTAAAGGGCTTCAACAACCCGTTCCGCGTCGAGTACCGGGCTGTCAACCTCGACACGCTGCAGGAGCTGTCGACCGTGATCGACGGCAACGTGATCGACCCGGACGTGCTCATCGCCCACGGTCTGCTGCGCAAGGACGCCTTCGTCAAGATCCTCGCCAGGGGCGAGCTGACGGCCAAGGTCGACGTGCGCGCCCACGCCGTGTCGAAGGCGGCCGAAGCAGCGATCACCACGGCCGGGGGTACGGTGACGCTCGTCCAGCTGCCTTTCAAGGCCGAGAACCGGGCCGGTCGACCTCCGGTCCGCGGCAACCAGTTCGCCAACCGGTAGTCCCGCCTACATCGGCTGGGGTCCGTCCGCCAGACAGGATCACTGCGAGTGCTCTCGAACCTGAAGAACGTCTTCAAGATCCCGGACCTTCGGAACAAGATCCTGTTCACGGTGGCGATGGTCATCATCTATCGGCTGGGCATCGCGATCCGGGTTCCGGGCATCGACCCGCTGGCCATCGACCAGATCAAGGCCGCCGCCAACTCGCAGGGCGCGCTCGGGTTCCTGAACCTGTTCTCCGGCGGCGGCTTCGAGAGCTTCTCGATCTTCGCCCTCGGGATCATGCCGTACATCACGTCGAGCATCATCATGCAGATCCTCGGCGTGGTCATCCCCAAGCTGGAGGAGCTGCAGCAGCAGGGTGCCGTCGGGCAGCGCAAGATCACCCAGTACACGCGCTACGTCACGATCGCCCTGGCCACGCTGCAGGCGACCGGCCTGGTGTTCATCTTCGGCACGGGACGGGGAACGGCGTTCTTCTCGGCGGCCAGCGCGGCACCGAACGTGCCATTGCTGCCCGACGGGATCTGGCCGCGCGGCTACCTCGTGATCATCACGCTCGTCGCCGGCACCGCCGTGCTGATGTGGGTCGGCGAGCTGATCAGCCAGCGCGGCATCGGCAACGGCATGTCGATGGTCATCTTCGCCTCGGTCGTGGCCGGATTGCCGTCCGGCTACTACTCGATCATCCTGCTCAACAAGTGGATCTGGTTCATCCTCATCGTGGCGCTGACGCTGGCGATCATCGTCGCCGTCGTGTTCGTCGAGCTGGGCCAACGGCGCATCCCGGTGCAGTTCGCCAAACGCGTCGTCGGGCGGCGCATGTACGGGGGGCAGAACACCTACATCCCGCTCAAGGTGAACCAGTCGGGCGTCATCCCGATCATCTTCGCCAGCTCGATCCTCCTGCTGCCCGTGATCTTCTCCAACGTGCTCGGCAGCGGGGAGGGGTGGCGCGGCTCGATCGCAGGGTTCGTCGACGACTACATCATCAACAGCCAGAACCTCGTGTACATGTCGCTGTTCGCGCTGCTGATCATCGCCTTCGCCTACTTCTACAACTCGATCGCCTTCGACCCGGTGCGCCAGGCCGACCAGATCCGACGCCAGGGTGGGTTCATCCCGGGCGTGCGGCCAGGGCCGCAGACCGAGCGCTATCTGGCCAAGGTCGTCAACCGGATCACGCTGCCGGGGGCCGTGTTCATCGCGGTGATCGCCATCCTGCCATACCTGTTGCTGTGGGCTGCCGGGATCAACACGTTCGGGTTCGCCGGCACGAGCATCCTGATCTCCGTCGGCGTGGCCCTCGAGCTGATGCGCCAGATCGACAGCCAGCTGATGCTTCGCAACTACGAAGGCTTCCTGAAATAGGAGCTTCCGGCCCATGATCCCGGGCGCTCGACTGATCATCCTCGGCCGGCAAGGTGCCGGCAAGGGCACGCAGTGCGTGCGGTTGGCGCGCCACTACGTGGTGCCGCACATCTCGACCGGTGACATGCTGCGCGCTGCGGTGCGCGAGCGGACCGAGGTGGGACTGGCGGCCAAGGAGGTCATGGACTCCGGGAGCCTGGTCGGCGACGAGATCATGATCGCCATCGTCGACGAGCGGCTGCGCCGGCCGGACGCCGAGACGCGGGGGTACATCCTCGACGGGTTCCCGCGCAACGTGGCGCAGGCCGAGGCGCTGGACAAGATCAGCGTCGACCGGCCGATCAACGTGGTGATCGACCTCGACGTGCCACGGGAGGTGGTCGTGGCGCGGATCACCGCCCGGCGCGTGTGCCGGGACTGCGGGACGAACTACACCGCCAGCGGGTTCGAGAGCCAGCCGTGGATCTGCGAGGTCTGTGGCGGCGATGTGCGCCAGCGTGCTGACGACCATCCGGACGCCGTCAATCGCCGCCTCGATCTGTACGAGACGCAGACCGCCCAACTGATCGAGTACTACGGCAGCCAGGAGCGCATGGACGTGATCGACGGCGTCGGCCAGCCCGACGACGTGTTCCGCCGCGTCACGACCGCGGTCGACGGCCGCGCGTAGCCGGCGCCGCAGATGACAGCAGAGCATCACCTGCTGTGATGCTATGCTGTCAACGTGCGCACCACCGTCACACTTGACCCCGACACCGAAGTGCTGCTGCGCCGCCGGATGCAGGAGTGCCGCGTCTCGTTCAAACAGGCGCTCAACGAGGCCATCCGCGCCGGGTTGAGCAATCAGCAGCCAGCTGAGCCGTTCCGAACGAAGACGGTCTCCATGGGCGTGCCGACGGTGAACCTCGACAAGGCGATGCAACTGGCCGGAGAGCTCGAAGACGAGGAGATCATCCGCAAGATGCGGCTGCGGTCGTGAACATCGTCGATGCCAACGTCCTCCTCAGCGCGGTCAACGACGACTCCGACGACCACGCTGCCGCACGGGCGTGGCTCGATGGCTCGTTGTCTGGTGGACAGATCGTCGGCTTCAGCTGGATCGTGATGGTGGCCTTCATGCGGGTGGCGACGAGGCCTCGGCTGTTCTCACGGCCGCTCAGCGTCGACGAAGGGCTCGACCGCGTCGAGCACTGGATCGCCGCACCCTCGGCGATGGTCGTGGAACCGACACCGCGGCACCTCTCGCTGGTGCGTTCGCTGTTGGCGCCGTTGGGCACCGGGGGCAACCTCGTCAATGACGCCCACCTTGCGGCACTCTCGATCGAGCACCGGGGGTCGGTCGTCTCCTTCGACACCGACTTCGCGTTGTTTCAGGGCATCACCTGGCATCGCCCGACGCGGTAGGTACTGAGCTCCCGCCAGATCTCGGACGAGGAACGAGTGAGCGCAGCGTCGCGGCGAGGTCGAAGCGGCGCACGGCCCTGGCGAAGATGTTCGGCTCGACGTCGGGCTCGTTGACCACGCGCAGGTCGGTCGCCCGGCGGGCGAGGCCGCCGAACACCGCGGCGAGGGTGGTCCTGGCGAAGTTGGCCCCGATGCACAGGTGCGTGCCGAAGCCGAACGAGAGGTGGGGGTTCGGCGTACGGCGGATGTCGAAGTGGAACGGGTCGTCGAACACGGCCTCGTCCCGGTTGGCCGACGGGTACACGAGCATGATGCGGTCGCCGCGCTCGATGTGCTGACCGCCGACGTCGGAGTCGGCCACGGCGCGGCGGAAGAAGTTGTTCAGCGGCGTCACCCAGCGCAGCACCTCCTCGACGGCGCCGGGCACCAGCGCAGGGTCGGCGGCCAGCGCCTCCCACTGGTCCGGCCCATCGATCGACTCGTCGCAGAACGCTCGCAACCCGTGGCTGATCGCGGTGCGCGTCGTCTCTGCGCCGCCGGCGATGAACAGCCCGACCTCGTGGACGATCGCCTCGGGCGGCAACGGATCGCCGTCGATGCGGGCGTTGACCCAGATCGAGATCAGGTCGTCGGCCGGACACCCGACCTTCGGCATGGCGACCGGGTCGAGGGCGGTGGCGAGCTCGGTGTTGGCGTCGAAGAACTCCCGGAACAAGCGACCGGACCGGTCCCGGTCGTCGGTGCGCATCAGCCGCTCGCTCCACGACTTGAGCTGCGGCCACATGTTCTCGGGGTAGCCGAGCAGGCGGCAGGTCAGCCGGGCTGGGAGCTGCGCGGCGAGCGCCTCGACGACCTCGACCTGGCCGTGCTCGGCGAGCTGTTCGACCACGCCGTCGAGCACCTGATCGGCCAGCG
>JBPCJW010000023.1:0-3804 GCA_051004915.1 Ilumatobacteraceae bacterium | reverse complement strand
GGTCAGTGAGCCGGCTCGGTGAAGGCCGAGACGAGCGCCTCGATCGTCACGCCCAGCAGCGTCCAGTCGGCGCCGACCCCGGGGCCGAGGTCCCTGCGCTCGAAGTGGGGGTGCTCGATGCCCGTCGCTCCCTGGATCGAGAAGCCTTCGGCCAGCGCGGCGATGACCAGCGCGAGGTCGTGGACGGCGTACGGGTCGCGCATCCGCCGATCGAAGACGTGGAGGATCGCGGCGTACAGCTCGACGAAGTTGGCCAACCCCTCGCCGACCCGGTCGGCGGCGGGGACGCGCAGCTCGGCGTCCCACAGGGTCGTCGTCCGCAGCACGAGCGTGGTGAAGTACAGCGCGTTGCCGGAAAACCGGTGCACGTTGGCCGCCGCACCGGCCCGCACGATCTCGCCCAGCGGAGCGCCGGCGTCGACAAGGTGGCGGATGCTGGCCACTGTCTCTGCAACGGCGATCTCGTCGCGTCGGTGCAGCAGCTCGAGCACGACGTCGCGCTGGAACTCGTGCTGGTCGGCCCAGAAGCGGTAGGCCGCGCCGGTCGTGTACCCGGCCCGGCGAACGGCGGTCGCCAGCTTGATGTGCTCGACGCCGGGCGTGATCCCCGTCTCGAGGAGGAGGTCGACCGCAGCGTCGAGGACAGCCTGACGAGCGGTTGGGACGGAGTGCTCCACGCCCGCCCACGATGACCCACGGGCGGCACCGGCCGCAACGTGGGCGCGGACTGAAGCACCGCGGGTGCAGAAGTCAAGGACAGATGTCCCAGCTCGCGATCGGACGCGTTCGCTGGAGCACGGGCGCGAGGAGGGGACAACATGCCTCGACGGGCGACCCACCATCAGAGGAGCATCGATGAGACTCAAGACGACCTTGGCTGGTGCGGCGCTCGCCGTCGGTGTCGGCGTCGGCGGTGGCGCGCTCGCGGCGTCACCCGTCGCGGCGGCGCCGGCGGCGCCCACAGTGGCGGCTCCGGCCGCGTTGCACGGCGACTCGTGCACGAACGCGCCCGACTCGGGCCCGACCTGGAACTTTCCACGAGGCCTGTCACCGCCACGACACCTGCTACGCCAACAAGCCGTACGGCAGGAGCCAGGCGGGCCGACTGCGCTGCGACGGCAACTTCTGGAACGACATGATGTCCTCCTGCAACAACCGCTACTCCTGGTACGACCCGCGTCGCTACACGTGCCGCGAGGTGGGCGACGTGTACTTCAGCGTCGTCGTCGCCGCCGGTTGGTACTACTGGTAGCCCGGGCATCAGTTCGCTCCGGACAGTTCATGGTCACGGTCGGATGAGGGCCGAGAGCATGGCCTGGAACTTGGCCTGCGTCTCGGCCAGCTCGGCGAGGGGGTCGCTGTCGGCGACGATGCCGCCGCCGGCGTGGAGGCGGGCGCGACAGCGGTCGTCCGACAGCTCGGCACAGCGGATCGCCACCGCCCAGGTGCCGTCGCCACTGGCGTCGACCCAACCGACGGCGCCGCCGTAGCGGCCGCGGTCGACGCCCTCGATCTCGTCGATCAGCTCGAGTGCGGCATCTCGGGGGTGACCACCGAGCGCCGGTGTCGGCGACAGGGCGCGCACCAGCTCGATGACGTTCGGGGTCGGGGTGGACAGCCGGCCCTCGACCCGCGTGCCGAGGTGCTGGACGTTGGCCACCGTGACGATCGACGGATCGGGCTCCCAGTCGAGGAAGCTGCACCACGGCAAAAGGGTGTCGTGCACGACGTCGATGACGACCCGGTGCTCGACCTGGTTCTTCGTGCTGGCGACGAGGTCCTCGGCGATCTGCGCGTCCAGGTCGACGTCGCCCGTGCGGGGGGCCGTGCCGGCCAGGGGGTGCGATCGGACGGCGCGACCTTCCACCTCGACGAGCAGCTCGGGCGAGGCGCCGATGAAGCCGTCGATGGCGAACCGGTAGCTCGACCCGAAGGTCGCGCGGAGCCTGCGCAGCACACCGTGGCGGTCGATCGGCCGATCGGCGGTGACGATGATCTCGCGGGCGATCACCGCTTTGGTCAGCCGGCCGTCGCGCACTGCCTGGCGCGCCAAGTCGACGGCGCGCAGGTACGTCGCCACGGGATTCACCGGGTCGATGGCGTAGGCCGACGCACTCGGCAGCGGGCCGTTGGCCGGCGCCAGCTCGGCCGACGCCCCGTCGATGGTGGTGACCCACGCCTCGCCGGTCGCCGTGCGACGCACCGCGACCGAGGGGATGACCATCTGGCCGGGCTGGCCCGGCCGGAACGGCAGCCCCCCGAGGGCGATCGGACCGGGTCCGTCCCCGGACCGCTCGATCGCCGCCAGCAGCGCCGGAACCTCGTCGACCGGTGCCCGGGCGGCGACGCCTCGCCCGGCCACCCCGACACCGTCGCGCACGAACAGGAACCCGTTGTCGCCGGCGAGGTCCTCCAGACCGAGCGCCGGATCGAGATCCGTGGCGAGGCGCGAGACGGCGCGCATCAGCGGGTCGCGGTGAGGAGCTGGGTGATGCCGCCGCTGAGGTCGGCGTGGACGACCGACCGCAGACCGGCCCGTTCGAGCATCGCGACCAGCTCGTCTGGCGCCGGTAGGTAGGCGACGCTGCGCGGCAGGTACCGGTAGGCCGCCGGGTCGGAGAGCCACCCACCGATGCGAGGGACGACGCGCCCGAAGTAGAAGCCGTGGCCCCAGCGCACGATCGAGTGGTGCGGCGTTCCGACGTCGAGCAGGGCGACGCGGCCGCCCGGGCGCAGTACCCGCGCCAGCTCGCCGCAGAACGCATCGAGGTCGACGAGGTTGCGCAGCGCGAACCCGCAGGTGATGCCGTCGGTGGAGGCGTCCGCCACCGGTAGGCGGAGGATGTCAGCTTGCACCCTTGGCGCACCACTGTGGTCGGCGCGCAGCATGCCGAAGCTGAGGTCGACGGAGACGGGCGCGTGACCTGCCCGCTGCAGGTCGAGGCACAGGTCGCCGGTACCGCTGGCGAGGTCGAGCACTCGACTCCCTGGCGGAAGCTGCATCGCACGGACGGCGCGGCGTCGCCAGCGGACGTCCAACCGGAACGTCATGATCCGGTTGACGAGGTCGTAACGCGGCGCGATGGCGTCGAACATCTCGCGCACGGCTGCCTGCTTCTCGTCGCCCTCCGGCAGGGTGTCGCGATCCCAGCTCGTCGGTGCGGCCATCCCCTCGCACGCTAATGAGTGGCTCGCTCCGCTCATGTAAGAACCCACCGTGGGCGGCGACGCCGTGAACGAGCGCAAGAAGTACTCGGCCATGAGCGAAAGACCGTGCTGCCGACTCGCTCGGTCGAAGACTCCCTCGCTCGCTGGGCCGGGCAAGCCGGCCTCATGTGCATCCGCGCTGCGGAGGGGGGTCGAAGCGGGCACGTCTTCAGATGCGACTGGCTCAGGTCTCCTCGACGGCGATCACGGTGGCATCCCACGGGCAGTAGTACTCGGACGTCAGCGTCTCGTCCTCGACGTACTCCGGCAGGCCGTCGCAGCCCTCCGTCGTCATGTCGGCGAACTCCAACGTGGCGGCACCTCCACCGTTGACGTCGCGTCGACGGCGTCAGTCGTGGCGACGGTCGATTCGGCTGCGGAGTCGTCGTTGTCGTCGCTCCCGCACCCGGCGGCGATGCGAGCGACGCCGGCGCGGCAGACCACGACCGCGATGCGCGGCATCACCTCGAGCACCGTAGTGCCACCATCCAATGGCGCTGTACGTTGCCGAGCATGCCGAGTCAGGATGTGACGGACGTGATGTTCGGGGTGTTCATGCCCCAAGGGTGGAAGATGGAGCTCGCCTCGATCGACGGG
>JBPCJW010000022.1:0-7964 GCA_051004915.1 Ilumatobacteraceae bacterium | reverse complement strand
CCCATACTTTGGTGGCGAGGAGGTACGACATGAAGCTGGGCATCGTTGGCAAAGGTGGCGTCGGCAAGACGACGGTCTCGGCGCTGATCGCCGAGGCGTTCGCCGCCCGGGGCAAGCGGGTCGTCGCCATCGACACCGATTCGAACCCCAACCTCGGCGTTTCACTGGGCCTCGCGGCATCCGACGCCGAGGCCGTGCCGGTCGTCCCCCGCAGCGTCGCTGCCGGCCCGGGCGCCGGGCTCGACGGAGGTGAGCTGTTGGCGAGGTACGGCAAGGAGACCCCCGCCGGCGTGACCCTCCTGTCGGCGATGCGCATCGACCAGGCCGGAGCCGGGTGCACCTGCGGCAGTCACGCCGCCGTGCGCAGCATGCTGCGTGACGTCCTCGACGACGAGGCGGACGTGACCATCGTCGACATGGAAGCCGGCCTCGAACATCTGAGTCGGTCCGGCGGGACCCTCGCCTACGCCGATGTGCTGCTCATGGTCATGGAACCGAGTCGCAAGTCGGTGCTCACCGCAGCGCGGACCGTTGCCCTGGCCGACGAGCTGGGCATCCCGCGCTGTCTCGGCGTCGGCAACAAGGCACGGCTCCCCGACGACGCCGCCTTCTTCGCGGAGGCGTGCGCCGAGCACGGAGTTGAGGTGGCAGCCGTTATCCCGCTCGATGCCGCCATCCCCGCTGCCGACCGAGCAGGGACCGGCGTGGTCGGTATCGGCGGCGGCGCCGCTCGAACCGCCGTCAACCAGCTCGTCGACCGCCTCGAGGCACAGCCGTTACAGGCTCGAGTAGCACCGATGCCAGCCCGCTGAGCGCGAGGATCGCCGGCGAGTCCGGCGACGCGTCGAGCGGAGCGGTGTCGGCGCGGTCGGCGGCCTGGATGGCGTCGTCCTCTGGCACCTGCAACACCGTGCGTCCGACGAGCGCCCGATCCACGGCGTAGCGGTCGTCGTCGTCGAGGAGGCGGTTGGCAACGATGATGATCGGTCCCGACGTATGCGCTTCGGCGAGGGTGGCCGCCCGCGACGCGACCTCCAGCGACTTCACGGTCGGATCGGTGACGACCACGACGGCGTCGACCTTCGTGTCGCCGAGCCGGGTCAGGGTGCCGATCCCCGCCTCGAAGTCGGCGACGACAACGGTGCGCTCAGCGATGTCGAGCCCGAGCAACTGCTCGGGGGAAACCCCGCATCAAGGGCACCCGAAGTCGGGGTCCTCGATCTTGGAGACCATCGCGAGGCGCACGCCATCGGGAGCATCCGCGCCGAATCGATCGACGATGTCATCCCACGAGCGGGCGTGCTCGACGTCGTCGCCGACCCTGTCCCGCACCGAGAGGAGCGCCTCGGTGGCATCGATGCCCACGCCGAGCGAGAGACCCAGGTTCGGGTTGCTGTCGCAGTCGAGGGCGACGACATGGTGTCCCGACCGTGCGAGCGTGCGGGCGAGGACAGCCGACGTGGTGGTCTTGCCTGCGCCACCCTTGCCGACGACGGCGATCTTCACGCCACGACCTCCCTGGCCATTGCCTTGACGAGTGAGCCTATTGCGGCCACCGCCGGTGACGTCGGTGCCAAGTCGAGCAACGGCATCCCGGCTCGCTCGGCAGCGCCCACAGCAGGGTCACGAGGAATGGTCCCGACGACGCGCAGACCGCTGAACTCGCCGATCCGCACGGCATCTTCGGCGCCGACCGACTTGTTGGCGACGGCGACCACGGCCTGACGGCCATCGTTGGTGGCCGCGAGGCGGGCGAGGCGACGGGCCGACAGCAGTGACGATGGTGTCGCCTCGGCCACCACGGCGAGCAGCTCGGCGAACCCGGCCCAACCGAAGAACGCCTGGCGAGTGCCACCGGGGAGGTCGCCGACGAGGTGGAGATCGGTGGTCGTGGCCAGTTCGCGCACGATCACTCGGAACGCCTGCTGGGACGGCCCGACGGCGCGAACGTGTCCACGCAGCTTGCCGAACTGCAGGAGCCGGACGCCGTCGGGGCCTTCGTGGGCGTACTCCTCGACGGCATCCAGCACGGTCAACCCGGTCCGGAGCTGCCACGTGGCGTCGGGGTCGTCGCCCACCTTCTCGACGAGCTCTGGCGGGAGAGCGGTGTCGACAGCGGGCACGCCGAGCGAGAACGCCAACCCTGGCAGCGGGTCGCTGTCGATCGCCACGACTGGGAGGCCGGTCGTCCGGGCGAGCAGCCGGCAGAACGTGCCGGCGATCGCCGACTTGCCCGCTCCCCCTTTGCCCACGAACGCGATCCGCATCCGACCAGCTTGGCATGCGGCGTCGGCAGGGCGGCGGGGACGAGCGTCGAGCGGGTCGCCGCTGCCGACACCCGGTCAGGATTCGGGGCGACGGGAGGGGGCGGCGACGGGCGCGCGGCCGGCGAGGCGCTGGTCGAAGCACGGCCCGCAAAGCTCGGCTCCGTCGAGCCGGCGGATCCGGGTCTCCATGGTCGGTTCGCTGCACGCCGCGCAGTCGACCGATGCCATCACGCGGGCCGTGGGCGGCATCGCCACGGCGACCTCGCGCACCTCGTACAGCTGCTCGATCGGAACCCGGAGCAAGACGTCTGACCGCTGCCGCTGAGTCTCCCAGAACCCGTCGCGCGAGTCCGGACCGGCGGGGTCTTGCTGTCCTGAGGCCATCGTCGGCGTGCGTTCAGCGTCGGGGGTGGTGGCTCGACTGCCGGGCTTGGGGCTGATGCGAATCGCCTTGCCGTCGGATCGGCGGATGAAGGTGTAGGCGTTCTTGCCATGGTCGCGATGGATGAAGTTGCCCTTGCCGAACGTGCATCCGGTCAAGAACTGTGCGGCGTCGACGCCGCACATGTCGGTCTCGACGATCGCCACAACCTCCTCGTCGGCCGCGTGCGGCCCGATCTCGGCCAGTGCGATCTCGGCGGCCCGCACGCCCAGCGCCAGTCCCGGGCACATGTGTCCGTGGAACTCGACGATGCGGGCCAGCATCTCCTCGTCGATCATTGCGCCTCCTGGTCGTTTCGCACCTCAGCCGCTCGTGCTTCGCAGCTCCTCGAACTCGTCGTCATAGACCGAGCCGAGCTCCTTGATGAAGGCGAGCGTCTGCGCCGCTTCGTCCTCGTCGATGCGGGCCATGGCGAAGCCGACGTGAACGAGGACCCAGTCACCGACTGCGATGCCGCCGGCGTCTCCGGCGACGAGCTCAACGTTCACCTTGCGCCGCACACCATTGACCTCCATGACGGCATCGTGGGGCCGTTCGGCGTCGTACTCCACGAGCTGTCCGGGAAGACCGAGGCACATCAGGCGGTGACCTGCAGGGCATCGAGCGCGCCGGAGATGGCGGCCACCACGGGACCGGCAGCGTCGGCGTCGAGCAGCGGCTGGGCGTCGCGATCGGCGGCGACGACGGCGTCGGAGAACGGCACCTCACCGATGCGCAGCAGGCCGTGGCGGTGGCAGAACTCGCCGACGGCCTCCCCGTCATCCCGGGAGCGCACCTTGTTGACGAGCACCGCGGTCCGGGTCTGCGGCAACTCGGCGGCGAGCCCGGCGAGGCGTCGAGTCGCCTCGAGTGACCGGTAGTAGGGCTCGGTCACGAGGACGAGCAGGTCGGCGAATCGGGCGGTCCCCCTGCTGACGTGCTCGGGCGATGCCTCGAGGTCGACGACGGTGAGGGTGCCGGGTGACTGGTTGAGGTCGGCGAGCACGGCGCTCACTGCAGCGTGGGCCGAGCACAGGCAACCCTCGCCGGCGTGGGCGGGGGCGCCCATCAGGAGGAGCCGGACGCCATCGGGCGCAACGGTGCCGTGGACCGCCAGGATCTCATCCACCGTCCCGGTGAGGCTCGGCCCGGTGAGCTTCCGCGAAACGGCCGCCGCCGGGATCCCTGCCAGGCCGGCCGCGATCGACGCGTCGACTCCGAGCGCGGCGGCCAGGTTCGGGTTGCTGTCGGCGTCGATGGCGACGACCGGCGTGCCCCGTCGGGCGGCCAGGCGCGCCATCGTGGCGGCGATCGTGGTCTTGCCGGCGCCTCCCTTGCCGGCGAACGCCACCCTCATCAGGATCGCGCTTCCGAGCCGAGCGCCCGTTCGGCCCGTTCAACCACCTCGCCGAGCAGTTCGACCGTCGCCCGGGTCGCCTGCACCTCGGCGAGCAGCGCCGCCCGGCCGCGCGGCGTGAGGACGTAGGTCCTGCGAGGTGGACCGGTGGAGGAGTCCTCCCACCACGAATCGAGGTAGCGGCGCTGTTCCATCGCGCGCAGCGTTCGATACAGCCCGCCCGGATCGGCGAGGCGAATGCCGGATCGGCGCACCTGCTCCAACAGCTCGTACCCATGGGTCGGACCGTCGGCCACCAGCACGAGCAGGACGACGCGCAGGTAGGCGCGCGGGAGGTCGCGCTCGATCGCCTCGTTCATCGAGTCATCCATGGTCGCCGCCGGGGTGGTGATCGTGATCGTCCCGGCGGCGTTGGCCGACGCATGCCTCGGCCTCGTCGGCCGACATGTGGCACCAGCAGTCGTCGCTGCACTCCCCATGGGTCGGGCGCATGAGGTCGTCGAAGGCCAGGGCGAACTCCATCCCGCCCTCGGCGAGTCCGCGATCCGACAACGTGTACCACGTCCCGTCACGAAGGAGGAAGCCTTCGTTCGTCAGTCGGTCGAGGTAGGTGATGCCGACGTCGGCGTCAACGCCGAGGAAGCGCTCGATCAGGGGCGGGTCGACCAGGTCGCCGAACCCCTCGCCGCGCAGCCAGTACATCACCTGGAGGATCTCGCTGCGCCAGTACATCGCCCGCAACGCCTCGGACTTCGGCGGATGGAGCTCGGACACGTCAGCCGCCCGGCGCCGGGGTCGCGGGCGCCGGTCCCGCCGCCGCCTCGGCGAGTCCGGCGACCCCGTCGAGTGCCCCGGCGATCACGGCGAGCTGGCCGTTGATGCGGGTGACCGACGGGCCGATCGACTCGCACTGCGTCTCGATGGCGCGGACGCCGAACGTCACCTTGCCGAGCAGCGCGCTCGTGGCCCGCAACGATCGGGTGATCCGGGCGAGGTACACGGCGAGCGCGCCGATTACGAGGGCGATCTCCAGCAACGTGGCGATGACAAGCAGGACCCGCACGTCAGCCCTCCCCGCGCAGGAAGGCGTCGTGGCGCAACGCTTCCGCCGTCAGGGCGTCGAGCTTGTCGGAGGTGGTGCCGAGCATCCAGGTGGTGGCCGTGTTGCGGGCGACCAGCTTGCCCGACTCCCAGATCGCCTCGGCGCCGCGCTCGATGCGGCGCAGCCGGTTGAGGAACAGCTGGAGCAGCACGACGGCGACGACGGCGACGACGAGGCCGAGCAGCAGAGAGATGGCCCAGTACCCGTTGGTCGACATCATCGGCCCGCCGTCGATGCGAGGTACTCACGGGCGGCGGTCGCGGCGACCACGATCCGGGTCGCCACTTGGTTGGTGGTGTCGACCTCCCACAGCGGCAACGTGTTGACTTTGGCCTCGTCGAGCGCGGCGAGGATGGCTTCCGCCTTCTCGGCCGCCTTCGTCGCGTTCTGGATCATCAGCAAGAGCAACACGACGACGATCACGACGACGCCCGCACCGATCAGCCAACCCAGCACCCAGCCGCTCATTGGTGCCCCATTGCCGTCTGCGACGGGTCTGGCAACTCGGACGTGACGGGGCACCAATGAGCGGGTCGCCGCAAAGCCGGCGACGAAGAAGCACGGTGCTGCCAGTTCGCTCGCTCGAAGACTCGCTCGCTCACGTAATCACCCCCCGTCCGATGGGTGCAACCTACACCTACCGGCTGCGGCGATGGACCTCGCCCGGCCGATACATGTAGTTTGCACCTACACGCCGACCCGGAGGGGAGCCCGATGGCGAAGAACAGCAACGGTCCTACGGGACCCGATGGTGGTGGGGTCACCATCAAGGAGCCGATGGCGCCGGGCGAGCCGGTCTCCCTCGGCCAGGCCGGCGCGATGCCCGGAGGCTCGGAGATGCCCGGCGATGGATCGAGGGGGGTCGACCCGCTGGCGCCGATCGGGGTCCGCAGCCGGTCCCTCGAGGAGCCCGACGACACGCTGCGCCTCGGCCCGCTGCGCAAGATTTACCTGATCTGGCTGGTGGGGGCGTCGTGCGATGGCTGCACCGTCGCCGTGTCCGGCGCCACCCACCCCCGCGTCGAGCACTTGCTGGCGGGCATCATCCCGGGGCTCCCGCGGGTCGAGATTGTCCACACGGTCCTGTCGGTGGAGTCGGGGCCGGAGTGGGTGGCCAACCTGTTCATGGCCGAGGCCGGCCAACTCGACGCCCCGTACGTGATCACGTGGGAGGGCTCGGTGATGGACGAGACGCTGTCGGGGGATGGCTACTGGATGGGCCTCGGCGAGGATCCCGTCACCGGTCGGCAGATCACGAGCCTGGAGTGGCTCGACCGCCTCGCGCCGGGTGCCGCCGCCGTCATCGCCATCGGGACGTGTGCGACCTGGGGCGGGATCCCGGCAGCGAAGGGGAACCCGACGAACGCCATGGGTGTCATGGACCACCTCGGCAAGGACTACGTGTCTGCGTTCGGCGTCCCCGTCGTCAACGTCCCGGGCTGCTCACCGATCGGGGACAACTACCTCGAGACGGCGGCGGCAGTCCTGCTCTTCCTCAACGGGCTGGCTCCGCTGCCGGAGTTCGACGAGCTCGGGCGGCCGGCGTGGCTGTTCGGCGAGACCGTGCACCGGCACTGCCCGCGGGCCGGGTACTACGAGGAGGGTGTGTTCGCCGAGGCCTACGGCGACAAGGAGTGCCTCGTCGAGCTGGGCTGCTGGGGCCCCGTCGTTCAATGCAACATCGCCGAGCGGGGCATCATCGACGGTCACGGCGGGTGCATGCAGATGGGTGGGATCTGCATCGGCTGCACCATGCCCGGCTTCCCGGACAAGTTCTCGCCGTTCTACGAGGCGCCGCCCGGGTCTTTCCTGTCGAGCACGACCAGCAGGGTCGTCGGGAGCTTCATCCGCCGGATGCGCGAGGTGAGCAAGTCGGACAAGAACATGTCGAACCGCTGGACGGACGACGCGCCGAGTGGCTGGGCCCGCTCCCGCACGGGGCCGCGCGGCGCCGTCAAGACCGTGCACCGGTTCTACTCGAAGTACCAGCACTCCAAGGAGTCGTACAACTAGCCGGCCGGAGGGCTCACATGTGCTTCAAGAACCTGCCGATCGACTTCGACGTCGAGGGCAACGCCCGGCTGCGCGACGGTGTCGCCGACCCGTACGCGGTGACCGTCGCCGAGCCGAAAGGCTACGTGCGGCCCCACGACGGTCCGGGCGCGATGCTCGCCCCGCCGCGGCTGCGGGAGTGGAGCATCGACCCGGTCACCCGCGTTGCGGGCGCGTTGGCCGTCCACACCGTCCTCGACCTCCAGAAGCGCGAGGCTGTCGAAGCGCACTCCCAGGCCATGCTCTTCCGGGGCTACGAGGTGATCCTCAAGGGCAGGGACCCTCGTGACGCCATCGACATCAGCTCGCGGGCCTGCGGGGTGTGCGGCGGCGTGCACTCGACTGTCTCCTCACTGGCCATCGAGCAGGCCTTCGGCATCTGCCCGCCGCCGCTCGGCGTGCTCGTGCGCAACCTCGGTGAGGTCGGCGAGATGTTCTACGACCATCCGCTCCACCTCGGCCTCTTGGCCGGCCCCGACTACTCCACGTCGATCGTGGCGGTGACCAACCCGGAGCTCGTCGTCAAGGCCGAGTCGACCCGCTGCCGCCACGCCGACGTCCACGGGTTCGCCACCATGAAGGACCTCATGGACGCGCTCAACCCGTTGACGGGCAAGATCTACCTGGAGTCGCTGGAATACACGCGGGTCGGGCGGATCATGTGCATGCAGATGTACGGCAAGTACCCGCACCCGTCGACGCTGGTGCCCGGCGGCGTGTCGACCACGATCAGCACGTCGTCGTTCAACGAGTACTACACGCAGC